>CANQAA010000097.1 GCA_947589395.1 uncultured Clostridia bacterium | reverse complement strand
CCTCGACAAAGATATATCCTCTCTTTGAGTTCGCGCCAGTCGATTTCGCGTACGGGTCAACGGTCTCGACGCCGTCGACGACGTAGGTGTAATAAAACCCGCTAAGATCCTTTTCCACCGACGCGCCAAAACAGCCCCTGCCTACGTTTTTGAGTGGCGTCTCGTCAAAATGCGTGGTAAGATCGTCGGCGTAAAGCCTGAGTTTGACCTCTTTTGCGTACGGCGCAAACACCCTGAAAGTCGTCCTACCCTGCTCGACGACCGCTCCGAAGTTTTCCGCTTTTATCTTCATAGCTTTAGTATACACAAAATCCTCGCCATTTGCAATTTTGTTTGCATAATTTATGAAAGTTATATCCAAATAAAAAACTCGCCTTTCGACGAGTGAAATTTTGCTCTGCGCTCAAAAAATTGCGCGAGCCTTAAAATGACCCGCGCAATTTTTTGCAAATCTCGATTTATCTGCTCTCGACGAGGTACGCCTTCACAGCCATGAACTCTATGACGAGGCAAAGCTGTCTGAAGGGAGTGCCGTCTTCGTGCACGAGCGCGCCATCGTCGTCATACACGAACTCGCCGTTCTCTTCGACGTAATCGGTCATCGTGAACGTGGCAAACGCGTTGGTCTGCTCGTTGCGGTTTGCGACGTCGTCGCCGACGTAGATCGCCGTATACTCTTTGCCGTCCTCGCCCACGACCTTTTTGAGGACGTAGTGCGTGTCGAGCGTGATGGCAAGTTGCGTGTCTTCCGGAAGTTTTGAGAAGATGTCGTTTGGAAGGCTCATATGTTCGCCGACGTAGCTCAGGATTTCCTTGACGCCTTCATCCTCATAGTCCAGCCCTTCGATGTTCAGTCCCAACGTGCGCTTAGCAAGCGCGAGCGCGCCCTTGAGATCCCCGCGCGTCAAGTGCGCCGTAAATCCCGGAAACATCGGCTCGACGTATTGCTCAAGCCCGCTTGCAAGATCGAAGGAGCTGAGATCGAGGTTCGGAATTCCGTTCAACAAAGGAGCTACCGTACTTATAATATCCGCATTCGTCTTGATCTGTCCATGCAATGTGCCGTCTTTTTTGAACTCGAAATAGCTGTTTTTGTAGTCTATGACCATGCTGAGCACGTTCTCGTACTCGCCTATATCCATGTGCATGACCTCAAGCCTTGAAAAGTCCAGCGTGAAGCGCACGTCATCTTCGAAGTGGTCGTCATATTTGCTCACGACTTTGAAGTCGCACGCGCTGAACGCGAAGAGCGATATGAGCAAGACCGCCGCTACGACAAAAATTATTTTTCTCTTTTTCATAGTTCTCTCCCCCAAATCAATAGATCGGCGTATAGCCCCTTATCGCCTCGAAGTACGCAAGCGTGATGTCCGAAAAGCTCCTTGCAAAGCGCACGCTTCTCACCGCTCCGTCATAGTCGAAGCCTTTCACGCCCTTGTACATTCTTTCAAGTTGCTCAAGACGCATATCCCTGTAGTTTTTGACAGCGGACGCCTCGTTTGCAAAGCCGAGTTCCACGAGCTTTTCCTGCGTGACGTCGGCAATGACGGCGTGACCGAAGTTGCTCGGATGCGTCCAGTCGTCAAAGATGAGATATCTGCCCAAGCAGTCGCTCGAGAGGTTTGTCTGTCCGTCGACGACGTCGCTCTTTGTGATCTCGTCAAATCTCTTGTTGACGTCGATGATCTCAAAGTCGCCCTCGTGCTCATCGAGATAGCTATACAGCATTCCGTTGAGATATTCAAGCAGGTCCTGCGCGATCTCTCTGAATTGCGCGACGGTGGCGATGGGCTCGCCCTTTTTGCCGAAACGACCGTCGTCGGTGATCTTCGCAAGCTCGTCTATCACGGGTTGATGCAGGTGGATCGATCCCTCATAGAAGGGGTTGTACACCGTCTGGAACAAGATCGTGGCGGTGGGGTTGAGCTCCTTCAAGCGCGTGATGATCTGCTCGAGGTCGCTCACCGTAGGCGGAAAATCGAACACGACCGTAGCGCCCGGAGTCTCAACGGAAGGACGCGTCACTCTGTCTCCATTTTCGAGCGCGTTGATTAGGGTGTTTCCGCTTTCATACTTGCTCTCAAACTCCGGGTCGGCAATTTCGAGCAAAAGCAGCCCCAAATTGTATTGAAGTATGTTGTTTCCGAGTATCGAAATGTCGATGATGTCCGCCTCCATCAGGTGGGACTTCATGAGAGTGGCGTTTTCGTCCTCCCTCATGAGCATCTCGAGCAAGCCGTCGCTGCCCTCGCCCGTCATGCCGCCTGAGGTCTTGTGACCGGACACGGAATGGTTGTAATATTTGAAATTGTTGCTCTTTCCGAGCACGGCGTAGTAGCCGTAGTTGTCCCTCTCGCCGAGCGGGGACGGACCGATGAGCGCTTCCGCAATGGAGTCTCCGATGAAAACGATGGTCGTGTCATAGTCGCCGACCTTTTCGATCCTATAGCCGAGCTTCGTCATGACCACAGCCGCCCAGCCCAAGCCCACGAGCGCCAGCACCACGATCACGGCTATTGCGGCGAAAATTCCTCCGCAAATCTTCTTTGCCATATCTTCCTCCCTTGTTGCATATCATACAACTGTAGTATATTGTATATCATTTTCCTAAATTTGTAAATATTATTTATAAACTTAAAAATAATTATTTTCAAGCCTTGAAGGC
>CANQAA010000096.1 GCA_947589395.1 uncultured Clostridia bacterium | reverse complement strand
ACGTCAACTCCGCTCGGGACGTGGTCCTTGTCCACTCTCGTCACGGACACGTTGTCAAAGATGACGTGACCGGTTGCGCCCGTGTCGGAGCTTCCGAGACACAGCGCAAGGGTGAGATAGTCCGTGTTCTTGGGGCGGATATAGAACGTGTGGGTCACAAACTCGTCGGTGTGCTGGCGCTGGGAAGCGAACTTATATTTGTTCGAAGTGTTCTCCAAAAAGCCGACGTACGCGCCGAATTCGTGATTTATGTCGCTCGTTCCCGTGACCATGATGTCGACGGAAACCTTGTAGATCCTGTTTGTCTCAACCTCGATGCGCTGATAGAGGTATGTGTAAAGGCGAACGGAGTTGTCGATGTACAAATAGTTGTCCTGCGTGTCGGAAAATACGCCTTGACCGAATTTGAAGTTGCTCGACGCGCCCGTCACGGTTTTCCAGCCTTCGAACGCTCCGTCCGTGAAGGTCGAGAAGTTGCCGTTTGTGACGAGCTCCTGCCCTTCGGGGACTTTTGAGGTGTTGCAAGCCGTAAATGCGAAAAGTGATAGCATAATCACTATCACCAATGCGCTCACAATGATAATCTTCCTTTTCATAGCTATCCCTTTGAAAACGCTCAGTTTTCCTTGAGCTTTGCAGCCTTGCCGGTTCTTTCCTTGAGGTAATAGAGCTTTGCCCTTCTCACCTTGCCGTGACGCACGACCTGAATGCTGTCGATCTTGGGGGAATGAAGCGGGAACGTCCTTTCAACGCCCACGCCGAACGTGACGCGACGCACGACGATCGTCTCTCTGATGCCGCCGTTCTTTTTTGCGATAACGGTGCCTTCATAGGTCTGGATACGCTCTCTCGTACCCTCGATGACCTTGACGTTGACCTTGACCTGGTCGCCGATCTGAATTTCGGGCAAGTCTTGGCGCATTCCTTCTTTTTCCAATTGGTCGATGATGTTCATAAATGACTACCTCCTTTTAGCAAAACGTTCATATGAGCCGTCTGCTCAAAGCGGAACGTTCCGAGTCACGGGCATTATGATAACACAAAAACTCGATGAGCACAAGCAAATTTGTGCTAATTTATTTATTAAATCAAAGATATTACGATATTTTTTCGAATTTTACGCGTAAGTCGCGCCGATTTTTTTGAAAAAGTGAGAAAAATGAGGGAAATTCGCTTCGTTACTCGACTTATTTTCCCATCATCTTCTGTAAAACTTGGCGTAGTCGACGGCGTAAGCGGATCTTATGTGGTTGAGCTCCCCGTCGTTGATTTCGATGACGTCAAATCGGACGTTTTTGCCGACGACGCCTTTAAGTTGACAATAGTTTTGCGCGGCGAGGACGTATCTTCCCGCCTTGTACGGGGTCACGGCTTCGGCGCCCCTGCCGTACTCGTCGCCGTAGCGCGTCTTGACCTCAACGAATATGAGGCAAAACTCCCCTGCTTCCTTGCCCAATATGCGCTTGAACAAGCCGGTTTTCACGGGGTTTCCTTCCTCGTCGAGGCGCGCGGAACATATGATGTCAACCTCGCAATCGAGATATTTCGCGTTGCGCTCCAAGATCTCGTAGCCCTGCTCCTTCAGATATTCCGCCGCGATCTGCTCGCCTATGTCGCCCGAAGCCTTAGTGTTCATTGAGTATCCCCTTTATGAAGCTCTCGCGATGAATCTCGCACTTGCCGTAGGTTTTCAAAGCCGCGATGTGCTTTGCCGTGCCGTAGCCCATGTTGTGTTCGAAGTCGTATTCGGGATATATCGCCGCCATTTTCGTCATATACGCGTCCCTCGTGACCTTTGCGACTATCGACGCCGCAGCGATGGAATAGCTGAGCGCATCGCCGTGCACGATGCCGAAAGTCTTGAAGGGGATGTCAAGAGTGAGCGCGTCGACGATCACGACGTCGGGCTTCACATCGAGGGAATTTACCGCGTCCGCCATGCATGCCTTCGTCGCGTTCAAAATGTTCATTTCGTCTATCTTTTTATGGGAGTACGAGCAGACTGAGATCGAAATTGCGCGGGACTTTATCTCGTCAAAGAGCCTTTCGCGCTTGCCCTTCGACACCTTTTTGCTGTCGTTCACGCCCTCGATGAGCTCGTCAAGCGGCATTATGACCGCAGCGCAAGTGACGGGTCCCGCAAGAGGTCCGCGCCCCACTTCGTCCACTCCGCAGATATATTTGTAGCCTTTTTCAATGAGCTTGTTTTCATATTGCATAAGGTCGCATGCGTGCACCATGTTCCACCTCGTTTACGCCTTTTCAAGGGACAGTTTGCCGAGTTTGCCCTTGCGGAACTCATCGATGAGCATCCTCGCCGTGCGCTCGTAGTCGGGCTCGCCGCCCTTAGATTTGTAGCCTCTGCTCAAAGCTATATCGTCAAAAATCTCAATGCAGGTCTTATCTTTCACGCTGACGCCGTAGCGATCTTCAAGCGCGTGGGGATAAATTTTCGATATCTCCTCGATGAAGTCGTACGCGAGCGAGCCTATGTCGAGGACGTTGTCGCTTATCGAGCCGATGTAGGCAAGATGATGCGCCTGAACCTGATCCTCGAACTTGTTCCAAAGCGTGCCCGGAGTGTCCAAAAAGTCCACGCCGTCCACCGAAAGCCACTGCTTGCCGCGCGTGACGCCGGGTCTGTCCCCCGTCACAGCCTTAGCCTTTTTTATCATGGCGTTGATGATCGTGGATTTGCCGC
>CANQAA010000095.1 GCA_947589395.1 uncultured Clostridia bacterium | reverse complement strand
TCTATCAACATGCTGCTGATGTGAGAGGGGCTGTTGTCGATCCCCGCGTTCATCTTGACTCCCGCCTTGAGCATCATTCGCTGCATGGGCTTGGTCATCGCGTCCTCGAGCTCCTTATCTCCGAGTTCCTCTTTTGCACGATTGTAGAAGTCCTCGAGTCTTTCCTTTTGCTCTACGACGGTCTTTTTCAACTTGTCGCAGTCGATGTAGCTCATTAAGTTGTCTATGGACTGAGCGCCCATCGCCGTGTTGCGCACTATTTCTCTGAAAATTTTCATATTTACCTCCGAATATATCTTGTCATATCCCGCGCGTTTTATACGCCCGAAAACAACTTGTCAAGCATTTCCTTTATCCAGGACTTGTACACGACCTTCTCCTTGCCGCCGGACGGAACGAAGCATAATGGAGGAAAAGCCACGCACCACCAGTTGTCCCCGTCTCCCTTTCCAAGTCGCAATATCAGCGCGTCATAGTTGCCTTCCGGAAAGAAATAGCCGTCGTAGTCCCTGTCGGGAAAATGTTCGTTTGACAGCGTGATCGAGGCTTTATAGTCAAAATCGCTTTGATAAAGTACGCGATTTGCGATATTCACCAAATTTTGTTTGAGCCCGTTCAAGGTCGCGAGGGCTTGCTCTTTGTCCTTCACGCCCTCGAGTTTTTGACTGAGGTATGAGGTGATCGCGTCCCGCACTTTGAGCTTGACGGCTTGATCTTCGCTTGAGTTAGAGTTGGCGCGGATATGTATTCTTACGCATTCGCTTGCGAGATCGGGCTTTGATTTGTCGCAACCGACGAAAAGAAATATGGATAAAAGTGTGATCATCAAGAGCAGAAATTTTTTCATATTTCAAGTATTGCCACAAAAATTTTAATTAAACGGATAAAAGTTATTTTGCAATGCATGCTACATTTGAGGTGAATATGCAAACGACGATAAAAATTTTCAAGCGCACGTTGATCTTCGTTCTGCTTTTGACATTTGCGCTGACGGCGACGGCTGCCATATCCCATGCGGACTCTCGCGCGGACGTCGCAGAAGCCGCAGCGCTGAAGCAGGGCTCGACGGGAACGCTTGTCAAAACAATGCAGCAAAAACTCATCAATTGGGGATACCTGTCCGGCAAAGCGGACGGCATTTTCGGGTCAAAGACCAAAGCGGCGGTGCAATATTTTCAGCGGCGCAACGGGCTCAGCGCGGACGGGATCGTCGGCACAAAGACGGCGCAAGCTATGGGCTTGAAGCTGACGGGCTCGACCACAACTTCTTCTTCATCCTCCTCTTCGTCGGGCGATCTCAATTTGCTCGCGCACGTCGTATACGGCGAGGCGCGCGGAGAGCCGTACACGGGACAAGTGGCGGTCGCGGCGGTCGTGCTCAACAGGGTCAAGAGTTCGAGCTTTCCAAACTCAATAGCGTCAGTCGTATATCAAGCGGGCGCGTTCGATTGCGTGGCGGACGGGCAGATCAATCTCAGCCCCAATCAAAACGCCATCAACGCCGCGCGGGACGCCATGAACGGCTGGGATCCGACCTACGGGTGTCTGTTCTATTACAATCCGCGCACCGCGACGAGCAAGTGGATGCTCTCAAGAGCTGTCAAACTTAACATCGGAAATCATGCATTTTGTTGATATGAGGTGAATTATGATTAAGAAAAACAATAACGTTGAAACTATCGACGCGCCCAAAAAGAAAAAGGCGGGCGGCAGAAAAGTTTTTAAGACCGCCGCGCTTGCGACGACGCTCGGGCTCATGGCGAGCGCGATCGTGGGGCTTAGCGTATCGCTGTACTTTTCTTTGAAGACGGTCAAGACGCACGAGAGCTATCAAAGGCAAATGGACGCCGTGTATTTCAGAGCGTACTACGACCTTTTGGACGGCGCGGACGACATGGGCATATCCTTGAAAAAGCTCGGCGCGTCCTCGTCGCCCACGATGCAGCAATCTTTGCTCTATGAGGTGTGGAGCGCGGCGAGTCTTGCCGAGAGCAGTCTCGGCATGTTCGAGGCGGATTCCATTGGGCTTTTGAAGGCGGAAAAGTTTGTCAACCAACTTGGGGACTACTGCCATACGCTTGCCATACGCGTGTCAAACGGCGAGCCTCTCACGCTTGAGGAGAGAAACAAGCTTCTTAAACTCGGCGAAGTGGCGAGCGCCCTCGAGCGTGCGCTTGAAAAGTTGAAGGACGAGGTGGACGGCGGCAAGGCGTTCGTCGGCAGCGACGCGGTCGTGTCTTTGCCGGACGCGTTCAGCGAGTTTGCCGAGCCCAGCTTCGAATATCCCGAGATGATCTACGACGGTCCGTTCTCGGACGCGCTCGAGACCAAAGCGCCTTTCGAGCTCACGGGCGAGGATATAACAGTTGATGAGGGCATGCAGCTCATCAAAAAGTATTTTGACGATAGACGCCTTGACAACATCAAAGCCGTCGACGAGGGCAGAAGCAAAATTTACACCGTGAATTACACCCTGACTGTGGACGGCAACCCCGCCTTCGTGCAACTTTCAAAAAAGGGCGGCATGCTCGCGTCCTTCAATATGGCGAGACTTGACGAAAACGCCGTCGTGCAAGAGGCGAACAAGACCTGCCAACAGATGGCGATCGCGTTTGCAAAGAAGGTGGGCTACGGCGAGCTCGAGGTCGTGTGGTCGTCGTCCGCGCATGGGGAGTGCGTCGTCAACCTCGCGCCCGTGAGCGACGAAGTCGTGCTATATCCCGACCTCATCAAGGTCAAGATAGACGAAAACTCCCTCAAAGTCACGGGCTTTGACGCCACGCACTATCTGTTCAATCACAGAGCCCGCAAACTCCCAAAACCCGCGATCACGCTCGAGGAAGCGGAGGCTTCGCTCTCCATTCCCGCGATCGGCGAAGGCAGGCTTGCGCTCATTCCGCTGAGGGGAGAGAAGGAGACTCTAACCTATGAATTCGAGTGCGAAAAGGAGGGCACATACTTCGTCTATATCGACGCGCAAACAGGCGACGAGGCGAACATCCTGTTTGTCATCGACGACGAGGGCGGCGAAAAAACCGCTTAAAAACCGTGTATGCCCTTGCGGGTTCATGCAAAACTTGAACCCGCCCAAAGGGCGGCGCGGTTTTTTCGCTGCTCCGCGCACGCAAAACTTACGCTTCGCTTTACGATATCAAGGTCAAAGTCCACTCCCATTGCTTGTTATCGCCCGCTCGCTATTTTGCGTGCTTGGGGTTTAGCTCGCTCTAAGTTTTAGTTTTTTAAAAAAGTTTTTGCCCCGTAATATGTGCTTGGATTTTTGCTCGCTCATAGTATTCGTTTAATATAAGTTTTGTCCCGTAATAATCTATTCGTTTACAATCCCC
>CANQAA010000094.1 GCA_947589395.1 uncultured Clostridia bacterium | reverse complement strand
AGGCGAATGTGTTTTTCAAGGTTATTTGCCGCTTGAGCCTTTCAAGATAATCGCAAGACAGCGGCGAAGACAGTTCTTCTTTCAGCGCGTCAATATTTTCATTTGAGAGCAATTTCAAGTCGTAAACGGTGATTTTTTTTGGCGCAAGCGCGACTTGCTTTCCCTCCCGCGCGAGCTCGTACGCGCGCTTTCCGCCGATCGACTTTGCCGAATATGCGGGCGGAAGCTGCTCCATCTCCCCGACGAAGTCCTCGAGAACGGACTTCACTTCATTAGCGCGCACTAATTTCTCGTCGGTTTGCACTATTTCACCCTCTTTGTCGAGGGTGTCGGTGGTCTTTCCGAACGTGAACGCGGCGATGTATCGCTTGTCCTTTGTCAAAAGCAAATCAAAAAGGCGGGTCGCCCTTCCTATCGCGATTGGCAAGACGCCTTCGGCGCAAGGATCGAGCGTGCCCATGTGACCGACCTTGACTTTGCCATTTAGACAGCGCTTGACTTTGCCAACGACTGCGGCGGAGGACATACCCTCTTTTTTGTAGATATTGAAAAACCCTCTTATTGCGTCCATTTTGGTTCGATTTTGCCCTTATAATTTGAAAAAGTATTCTTGTTTCAAGCAAAACTTAGAATACTTTATCTTTTTGACTCCTCTATAGTCAGCTCGGCTTCTCTGAGCAATTTGTCGACGACGTCCTGCAAAAATCCGCTCACTCTGCACCCCGCCGCGTTGAAGTGACCTCCTCCGCCAAACGCTCCAGCGATCGCTCTCGCATTGACGGGATCTTTTGTGCGGATACTGACTTTGAAGCTGTGCTCTTTGACTTCCGCGATCGCAATTGCGACTTTTACGGAATTTATGTCGATGAGCTCGTTGATTATGCCCTCCGTGTCGTTGGGTGTGGTATTTGTCGCCTCAAAGTCCCCTCTTTCAAACACGATGAGCCCGATTTGCTCTTCAAAGCAAAACTTTGCCTTGTTGAGAGCGCGGACTTTGAGATGAAATCTGTTCATTTCGGTCGCGCGAAAGACGTTGAATATTGTGTCCGCCGCGTCAAAACCGAAGTCCATGAGCTCGCAAGCGGTCATGTGAGTGAGCTTCGTCGTGTTGGAAAATTGAAAACAGCCGCTGTCCGTCACAAGCCCGCTGAACAGCAACTTTGCGACGTCCTTATCGACGCAGTCCATATATTTTAAGAGTTTGAACACGATCTCGGAGCAGCTCGCGGAGTGGGCGTCGAGCACGTTGATCTGCCCAAACGGAACAAAACTCTCGTGATGATCGATGGCTACTCTGTATTTTGCCGAAAGATAGCACTTTGAGGCGAGCCCGAGTCTGTCTATCGCCGCGCAGTCCACCGCTATGGCGAGATCGGACGCGCACTTTGTGGGAAGTTCCACGCACTCATGATTGAAAAAGCAATCGAATCTGTCTGCCAAAGGCGTGTCACAGATCGCGCGAACGTTCTTTCCAAGCCTTTTCAGAGCCGTGAAGATGGCGAGCAGACTGCCGATCGCGTCCCCGTCGGGATTTGTGTGGCAAAAGACGCTCACCTCGTTCGCGCCGTCGATCGCATCTTTGATCTTTTGAAAATCCTCGTTCATAGTCATCGATTTTCTTTCGCGCCCGCTTGCATTTTGTGGATTTCGTTTATAATTCCGTCGATCTTGATGCTGTAGTCCACGCTGTCGTCCAAGATGAAGTTCAGCTCGGGCACCAAGCGCATGTTCACGCGCTCCTTGAGCATATTTTTGATGAACAACTTCGAGCGGTTGACGGCATAAAGCGCTTCGTCGCGACGCTCGGGCGAGTCGGCGAGTATGCTGAGATACACCTTTGCGTACTTGAGATCGGGCGTCGTGTAGACCTTTGTCACGCTGATGATCGCGTTGCCCCTGCGGGGGTCTTTGACGTCTTCGGCGATGATCTTTGTTATCTGCCTCATCAGCTCGGAGTTGACTCTCTCTATTTTAATTTTCATCTATCTGCTCCATCTGATAGGCTTCTATAACGTCGCCGACCTTGACGTCCTGAAAGTTTGCGAGCATGATGCCGCAATCGAAGTTGCGCGCGATCTCCTTGACGTCCTCTTTGCCGTGACGAAGGGACGCGATTGACCCGTTGTACTCCACTTTGCCCGAGCGAATGAGCCTCGCCTTTGCCGTGCGGGTGATCTTGCCTTCCACGACATGGCAGCCTGCGATCGTGCCTACGCCGCTGATCTTGAACAGTTCTCTGATCTCCGCCGAGCCGAGCACGACTTCCTTGAATTTGGGAGCGAGCAAGCCCTTGACCGCCTTTTCGATGTCCTCGATTGCGTTGTAGATGATGTCGTAAAAGCGGATGTCTATCTTCTTTTGAGCGGCGAGCGCCTTTGCGTTGGTGTCCGGTCTCACGTTGAAGCCGATGATGATCGCGCCCGCAGTCTCTGCAAGCAGGACGTCGGACTCCTTTATGCCGCCGACCGCGCTGTGGATGATGTCGATGGAGACCTCTTCGTTTCCGAGTTTGGCGAGGGATTGTTTGACCGCCTCGACCGAGCCTTGAACGTCCGCCTTGATGATGAGTTTGACGGATTTGAGCTCGCCCTTCGATATTCTCTCAAACAGGTCGTTGAGGGAGACTGCCGTGCTTTCGTTCGCCTGAGCTGCGAGCTTGAGCCTGCGCTCTTCGGCGAGGTCGCGAGCAAAGCGCTCGTCAAGCACGACGTCGATCCTGTCGCCCGCTTCCGGAACGTCGTTCCACCCTGTGACGGACACGGGCATGGACGGACCTGCCGTTTTGACCTTTCTGCCCTTGTCGTCTATCATCGCTCTGATCTTTCCCGTCGACGTGCCCGCAACGACGTTGTCGCCGATGTGCAATGTGCCCGTTTGCACAAGAATGGTCGCGATCTTGCCAAGCCCCTTGTCGAGTTTTGCCTCGATGATTGTGCCGCGCGCGGGACGATTGGGATTTGCCCTGAGTTCTTCGACTTCCGCCCTCACGAGGATCTGCTCGAGCAAGTCCTCAACGCCCATTCCGGTCTTTGCTGAGACCCTGACGACGGGCGTATCGCCGCCCCATTCTTCGGGGGTGACTTCGTTTTCGGTGAGTTGTTGAAGGACTCTGTCCGGATTGGCGCCGGGCTTGTCCATTTTGTTGAGCGCGACGATAATTGGCACTTTCGCCTGTTTTGCGTGGCTGATCGCCTCGAGAGTCTGAGGCATGATGCCGTCGTCCGCCGCGACGACGAGAATGGCGATGTCCGTGACCTGCGCGCCTCTTGCCCTCATCGACGTGAACGCCTCATGACCGGGCGTGTCGAGGAAGGTGATGGGCGAGCCGTTGAGCGTGACCGTGTACGCGCCGATATGCTGGGTGATGCCGCCCGCTTCGCCGCCCGTGATGTTGCTCTTTCGGATGTAGTCGAGAAGCGACGTCTTGCCGTGATCGACGTGACCCATGACGGTGACGACGG
>CANQAA010000093.1 GCA_947589395.1 uncultured Clostridia bacterium | reverse complement strand
TCACGGGGGAGGGGATCATGTTGCCTCGCTTGTCCGGGTCGGGCTCATGATTGAGCGTTGCTATCACCACCTGCTGTCCGATGAGGCAATCGTCGCCGATCTCTATCCCGCCTTGATCTTGAAAGCAACATCCCGAATTGATAAATACACTCTTGCCGATTGAGATGTTCAGCCCGTAGTCTGTTGAAAAGGGCGGGAACAGCCCAAATGTCTCGTCGTAGTCCTTGCCGATCAGTTCAAAAAACAACCGCCTTAATTCCTCAGGCTTGTGATACGTTCCGTTGATCTTAGCCGTATATACAAGCGCCCGCTGGGACATTTCATGCATAAAAAGATGTTCCGCGCTTCCCGCGTGGATATACGTTTTTGTCTCCATGATCTTTGAAAATTGTTCTCTATCCATAGTTTTCTTAATGCACTATAAGTATAAGTTGCAAAATAAAATATGTCCAATGCTTATATTTTATAGTTTGATATACTTGACAGGCATATTAAATGTGATACACTAAATTGAGGAGACATTATGGAATTAAGGGAACTTCGCTATTTTTTGGCGGTGGCAAGAGAGAAGAGCATTCTCAAAGCGTCTGAAGCTTTGTTTGTAACGCAGCCAAACCTGTCAAGGCAGATGAAACATTTGGAAGAAGAACTCGGTGGGCAACTATTCATACGCGGAAGCAGAAAGATCACCCTGACAGAAGCGGGAGAACTTCTCAAAAGACGCGCCGAAGAGATTTTAGAGCTATATCAAAAGACACAGACGGAGCTTTCCTCGCCTGTCACGGAAATTTGTGGCGACGTCTATATCGGTGGAGGAGAAAGTTACGTCCTCGAGATCGTAGCAAAAGCGGCGCGCGCCGTGAGGGAAAAATATCCCGCCGTCAAATTTCATTTGTTCAGCGGAGATATGTCAACGATAGCGGAAAAACTCGACAAAGGCTTGATCGACTTCGGCATCTTCATCGAACCCGCCGATCTAACAAAGTACGACTATCTCCGCCTTCCTCTCGTGGATACTTGGGGCGTGCTTATGAAAAAAGACAGCCCCCTTGCAAAAAAGCATTTTGTTACCCCCGAAGATCTGTGGAAAGCGCCGATAATACGTTCACGCCACTCCCTTGACAAAAGCGTCATCACGGACTGGTTTCAAAAAAATTCCGACGAACTCAACATAGTGGCGACTTACGATTTGTTATATAATGCGTCGCTTCTTGTCAAGGAGGGCGTCGGTTACGCCGTTGGACTTGAGCACATCATAAACACGACGGGAGACAGTTTGCTTTGCTTTCGTCCGCTCATGCCCAAACTTGTCTCACATCTTGACATTGCGTGGAAAAAATACAAGACTTTTCCCAAATGCTGTGAGGTGTTTTTGCAAGAGTTGAAACAAATTGTTCAATCAAATTGATATTAACGAAAATCAGCGAATGAGATAGTTGATATGACGTTTGCAAATTTAATAATATAGCCCATATGGAAATGAAAATTTTTGAAAAAGCGCATCTGTATGCGCTTTTTGATTATTATAAGGCGATTTTACGCTATTCAGACAGGAGATTTTGCGAGATAGAGCTTGCATAAGGCGCTCAAAAGGACGTAGCCCGCAAATTGTACGGGAGAAAAGAAGTCGGCTTTGTTCAAGACGCTCGCGCGTCCTTTCGATGAGTCGCTTGGGCTATGATTTGTCCGCGTCTGAGCGGCGCTTGTTTGATAATTTGTCCCAGCCTGAGCGTGATTTGTGCCGTAATCTGGCTTTGTAGCGTTTGACGGGTCGTCGCAAAGAGCGCTTCTTTTATCATTGTGTTCTTGTCCATCTTGCGCGCGAGCAACGCATCGTTCACGCAAAGTTTCATGTTGATTTTCATCTTGAAGAGGGTTCTCGCTTGGCGTTGTTTTTATGTTGTCATCATTTTTTATTTGAACGTTTGCGTCGCGCATGTTTGCAGCCTGTGCTAAATCGCTTGAGGGCTTCGGGTTTGACTTTTGCATGCCGTTCATAAGCATTGGAAGAAGTGAGGAGATGAGGCTCGCGTCCGTCGCCTTTTGCGGCTTGTCGAAGTCGCTCCTTTGACCTATTCCGTTTTGGGAGATGAAGGGAGTCGCGCCCGCGTTTTTTGAGGTGAAGGGCGTCTCACTCGCATTTTGAGCGGGGTTTCGGTCTTTTAGCATGCTCAGTACGCTGCTTATGGCGTCCTGAGGCTTTGACTCTTCCTGTTTTGGGCTCATCGCCTTGATGATGTTGAAAATCGAATTTATATCCATTTGGCTTCCTGTCACAAATATAATATGCGCTCATATATTGAATGTGACGGAGGCAACATGAATTTTTTTGACGGCTATGAGAACAAGTCCGAGCAACAACTCAACGAGGAGCTAAAGTCTATGGTCGCGCGGATGAAGGCGGAGGGCACGTTTGACGCGGGCGCGCTCGAGAGGGCGTATGAGGTCGCCTATCCTTTTTTGAACGAGGATCAACGCAGGAAGATGCGCTCCATAATCGATATGGTAAATGAGTGATATGACAAAGATAGACGATGAAATTTTGAAAGCCATATCCTCCTCGAAGCGCTTTGACGCGGGCATAGCTCAGGCGCTCGGCGTTGAGGAGAGGGTTGACGCGCTCGTGCGCGTGCAAAACCCCGTTCAGCTTGCGAAGATAGAGAAAAACTTCGACGTGACCTGTATATATCCTTTCATTCGCTCGGTTGGGATAAAGTGCGCTATTTCTGATGCGATGAGGCTTGATAGGATGAGCGAAGTGGAATACGTCTCGAAGGTCAGCAGCGTTTTGGCGCTCGAAGAGGAGTCGAATGGGGAAAACTTTGAAGAAGTAGCCTCGCTTGCGGACGACAAACTTGACGGCAGGGGAGTCACTTTGTGCGTTATGGACACGGGCGTCGGCTTGCATAGCGACCTCGTTCTTCCAAAAGACCGGATCGTGCACTTTGTGGACATGATCGGGGGCGAAACTTTGCCGTACGACGACAACGGACACGGCACTTTCGTGACGGGCGTTGCGACAGGAAACGGCATGCTCAGCGGAAGAAAGATAATGGGCGTTGCTCCCGCCGCAAACGTCGTGGGGATAAAGGCGATAGGCGCGAACGGGGAGAGCGGCACCTTCAAGATCCTCGACGGTATGCAGTGGCTGTTTGACAACTTCCGCCAATACGGCATAAGAGTGGTGTGTATGAGCTTCGGCGCGCAACCGCAAGCCTATCGCGACCCTCTCAAGCTCGGCGCGGAAATGCTTGTGAAGAGCGGGCTCATCGTCGTCGCAGCGTCCGGAAACAGCGGCAAAAACAACTTACGCTCGCCCGCTATCAGCTCCCAAGTCATAGCGGTCGGCGCGGTGGACAGAGAGGATAGGCTCGCAAAGTTCACTTCGGTGGGCAGCTACAACGGAACGTATCGCCCGGACGTCTTTTGCGACGGCGTGGAAGTGAGAGGATTGAGCAATGGCGGAACGTACTCGAACATGAGCGGAACGTCTGTCGCCGCGCCGTACGTTGCGGGCGCATGCTGCTTGCTCTGCCAAAAGTTCAGAGGCATCACCCCGCGACAGGCAAAGGCGATGATAGTCGGCAGCAGTTTTTTGAAGGACGGCATGAGGATATTTCGATTGAAGTAATTTTAACTTTAGACTATAATAAACAAATG
>CANQAA010000092.1 GCA_947589395.1 uncultured Clostridia bacterium | reverse complement strand
CGGGGAATATATCGGCTGGTATTCGGACGGGCTCACGCTCGTCAATTGCCGCATTTCGGGCACTCAACCATTTTGCTATTGCCAAAACCTCACCCTCGTCAATTGCACGATGGAGGGCTGCGACCTCGCCTTCGAGTATAGCACAGTAAGCGCGGACATAGTGGGCAACATCCTCTCCGTGAAGAACCCGCTGTCGGGCAAGATCGTCGCCGATTCCATTGGCGAGATCATCACTTCCGACTCCAAATATCCCTCCACCGCCGAAATCGTCATTCGCAAATGATCTGATAAAATCGCAGACAGGTTGCAATTTTGAGCAAATTTTGTTGATATGCGGTAAAAAAACGGCTGTGTCAGCCGTTTTGAACTTTGTATCCCGCACAACCGTGTGACGCCATTTTATAAACCCGCTGTGTGAGCAGGGTGGGTTAAATGCTGCCGTGCGGTCTCTGTCTTCCACTGATAATTTTGATGAGGCCTGACATCTCCGCATTTGGTTCGGACGCGCAATCCCGTATGATATTTGTGGTTCAAAATAGTGCGCCATCACGAGAATAGCAGGAAACTTTATTTCATACATAGTATAACCGCTCGCGATGGAAATTACAATAGCAAATCCGAGATTGTTAGCTTATCAATACAGCTGTTGAAAAACTCCGCGCGTCAATTGTCTTCGGGAGCGTGCCTGAAGCCCTTGCCCGCAACTTCGCTCGCCTTCGTGATGAACGTGAACGAGTTGGGATCCGCCGTTTGCACGATGCGCTTGACGATGTTGATCTGCTTTTTGCTCACCACGCACACCAAGACTTCGTGCTCCACGCCCGTGTAGTAGCCGACCGCGCGAGAGATCGTCACGCCCCTGTGCAGGTGTTGCGATATCGCCTCCGCTATCTCGCGAGGCTTGTCCGTGATGATGTTGAACACGAGAGACGATTGAAAGCCCGATTGAATGAAGTCCGCCGTGAACGAGCAGATGATGAGCGACAAAAACGAGAAGAGTATGGGCGACAAGACGTAGGTCAAAGCGACTGTTGCCGTGATGTTTGGCACGTCGAGCAACTCGAGTATGCCAAGCAAGCCCGAGCACGCCGCCACCGTGCAGTCGCAAATCAAAATCCACCACATCGCGCCCGCAGACGGATTGTGTTTGTAGATGAATTTGCCGATGATGTCCGTGCCGCCCATCGACATGTTCGTCCTCAGCATTATGCCCAAGCAAAAGCCCGTCGCCGCGCCGCCGACCAGCGCGCCAATTATCTTCAAGCCGGTGTCGTCGCCCGCGTAAAATTGCGGGAAGCCCGGTATCGCATTGAAGATCATCATGAAGCCGGAGTAAAACGCTATCACGAAAAACGTGTTGATCGCAAACTTTTTGTTCAGCCTGAAAAACGCCGCGACAAGTATCGGGATGTTCATCAAAAACGTCGTGAGACCGGGATCGAGCAGCGTGTTGGCAAGTTTGGGATTGTAGGGTAGCACGGCGTTGTAGATGATGGACGAGATGCCCCCGATCCCGCCCGGCGCAAATCCGTTGGGAATGATAAAAACGTGCGTCGTGAGCGCGCGCAAAAACGCGAGGAATATAAGCAGGATCATATATTTCACTACGTCGCTGACGCCCTGTTTTGAAAAATCGAAGTGAAGATCGGTGGGCCACGCATGCTTGGGCTTGGGCAACTCTCCGTCCGCGTCGCTTGAGACGACATATTCGGCGCTCTTGTGACGAACTATTCTCTCAATAGCGGCTATGTCGTCCTCGTCATCCCCCGTCTCGTCGCTTTTCGCGTCGTCAGAGACGGCCTCCGCGCTCGCTTCGCCTTCAACGCCGTTTTCAATATCCGCAACGGTCCCGCCTTTGGCGTCTTCAACGTCGCTTGCGCCGCTTTTTGTCGTTATATCGCAAGTCTTTGAGCTCTCTCTTCTGCCACGCTGATCGCCACTGCTCGTGACGGTAGCAGAGCAGACATTTTCGTCCGCTTCAGCCGTGTTGCAGTCCTCGCCGGCAGCCTTCAAGCTCTCGATCGTAGTTTCTTCCATATACGCTCCCTCAAATTTATGCGCTATCAAAAAAGATAAAAACTCTTTTTAAAAAAGTCAAGCATTTTGACAGATGTTGCCAGAAATAATTTATGTATTAAATAAATTTACCGTTACCGCGCGCGAAATAGCCTTACCGCTTGAAAATTTCCTCGTCGCTTAAGCGTCGTATGCTTGCAAAATCGCTTTGTCGTTTGAGAACGTCTTATGCATGCGCGGTCGCCCCTCACGGCTTCTATACGGAAAGTGGAAAGAGATAAAAAGCAGGGCAGAGCTTTTTGAGATAATGCGCAAAACATACAAATTTCATGACGAATACAGGCGTACATTAAGCTCTTTTTCTTCGGCGGAAATGTGTGCAAATTCGCGCATCCGTCCTTGTGTTTTTGAAATTTTCAAATTGCATAATTCGAAGTTTATAAATATATTTTGGACATATAAACATACATTTATGGCATTATCTTAAAATTTGCGCGGAGAGTGTAACTTAGTAATTTTTGCAAAACATGAGCCGTTTTCCCGCGCTTCGGCGGGCAATGGTATTGACAAATGCAGACGATTATTGTACAATCAGCGTAGCGATAATTTGGGGGCGGAGTATGGGTCGCGCTTTGAAAATTGTGTTGATAATATTGCTCGTGATAGTTTTGCTCGTGTTGGTGGCGTATCTTGCGCCGCTCATCGCCGTGCTTTGCGGCGCTCACGGCAAGGTATATTCCGAGCCGCAAGTGGTGGTCGTCTTTGGCTACAAACTCGAGTCCGAGATGCCGAGCTTGCTAAAGAGCAGGCTTGACGCCGCCATATCCTATCTTGAGCAGCATCCCGACGTGCCCGTGATCGTGACGGGCGGCAAAGGCGACGGCGAAAAGACGTCCGAAGCGCAATGTATGCGCGACTACCTCGTTCAAAACGGCGTGAGCGCAGGTCGCGTCATCATGGAGGACAAGTCCACTACGACCGCAGAAAATATCCGCTTCACGCTTGAGATCATAGACGAAATGGGCGTCGACAGGGCGGACGTTTTGCTCGTGTCAAACGAGTTTCACCTCACCCGCATCCGCATGATGTACAAGCGCGCGACAGGCGTAAAGTCCGTCAGCACCCTCGCCGCCAAGTCCTATCCGACCTCCAAGAAGGCGTTGATGTATCTGCGCGAGCCCTTCGCCTTGCTCATCGACTTCCTCTTCACAAAGTTCTGAGCATAAAAAGAGGCAATCATAGGCAATCTCGCTTGATGACATGGGAGTAGCGTTGCGCTGTTCCTGATCAAAAATGCTCGACGACAGAGAACAGCGTTCGCTATGCTTTAACTAATATAGTTTTATGATAGATCGAGGAAGCACAAGGTAGTTTGAGTGTGTGTTGAGATTTTCAAACTGCCCGCAAGATATAAAAACGCGCGTTTTGCGCCGGCGTCGAGGTCACGAAAAGCTCGCAAGATATAGCGGGGAAGCGTCGCGCGGCAGAGTTTTTCGACGTACGTTGAGCGATTTTTGAAAAATCCTCAAAAACGCTTGCGATTATCCGCAAAATATCGTATTATATTTAGGCAATGGGGGTTTAGCTCAGTTGGTAGAGCGTTTGAATGGCATTCAAAAGGTCAGGGGTTCGACTCCCCTAATCTCCACCAGTCGCAATCTAATTCGAACATAGGGATTAGATTGCTTTTTTATTCCGTAAAACGGCAAACAGATTGGCGCAAAACCGCGCGTAAAAGGCTTTTGAGGCGTTGTTTGCATTATCAATGATAAACTGCACGGCGGGCAAAGTATCTCGCTCAAAATGGCGCAAGGACTGTCGTCAAATGACGGCTTCATTTCGGGAGCGGGTCTTGTGTTTAGGCGTTCGGCGTTATGCTTGGTTTGGTTGGT
>CANQAA010000091.1 GCA_947589395.1 uncultured Clostridia bacterium | reverse complement strand
AGTTCGACAACCTGTATGTGATAGGCGACGCCGCGCACGTCGGACGCATTGCCGAAGCCACGCGCGAAGCGTACGACGTAGCTGTGCACAAGCTGTAAGGCGGCGTAGCTTAAAAGCAAGATGTCGTGGCGGGGCGTTTCCCGTCACGATTTTTGATGTCAAGATAGCGCTTGAACATTTCGGCGATTTGTGATATATTATATAGAGTAACAATTGAGGTTTATATGAGAAAATTGATTTCTATCATCGGCAACAGCTCCGTGCCTGAAGGCGATCCCCGCCTCACCTTTGCCTACGAGATGGGCAAAGCGCTCGTGGACAACGGCTACAGAGTGGCGACGGGCGGCATGGGCGGCGTCATGGAAGCGGCTTTCAAGGGCGCGCACGCGTCGAAGTTTTATCAAGAGGGCGACACGGTGGCGATCGTGCCCGGCTTTGACAGAATGTCCGTCAACAAATATGCGGACATCGTCATCGCAACGGGGTTGGACATCTTCCGCAACGTCGTCGTGGCAAACTCGGACGCGGTCATCGCTGTGGGCGGCGGCGCGGGTACGCTTGCGGAAATTTCCTCCGCCTGGACTCTCAAACGCTTGATCTTGGCGTTTGACGGCACGGACGATTGGAGCGGCAGGCTCGCCGGCACGAGGCTTGACAGTCGCGTACGCTACGAAAACATCGAGGAGGACAAGATCTTCGGCGTGAGCGACGCGAGCGAGGCGATCGCGATTCTCGAAAAATATCTTGATCTTTACGACGCGACGTACAAAGGTATTCCACCGTATAACTCAAAAACTGTGTAATAGCTTACACAGTTTTTGAGTGACGGGGATTATTCGCAGAACCATATAAAAACGACCGTGATTACGGTCGTTTTTCAAAATCGCTCAAGTCGTTCAGCTAAAAATCACTTCTTTTGCGACTCGGAGTGCTGTCTTGTGAGATATATTGCAAGGAAAATGCCGACGCCCGCAAGGGCGATCACGACGGACAAAATTATGCTGACGAGCTGCACGGTGGTCAGGCTGTCGATCGCGACCTCGTCCTTTTTCATGTAGCCCACGACGCCTTTGTAGCTCACAAGATAGGAGTTTTCAAACTCCTCGAGCACCTCGACCTTTGTGCCGTCCACGATCTCTTTGAGGGACGTGGAGAAGCTCTCGTCCGAGTACACGCTCACGAGTCCGCCGACCCTGTCCGCCTTCGCCTTTCCGACGACTTTTTTGTTTTCGGGCTGCTCGTTTTGAAGGGTGGACGTGAGGGAGTTTTTGTCCATGTAGTACGCGGTATCGCCGAATGTCACATACACCCACTTGTCGTCGTCGTAGCCGCGTAGAGAATACGCCTCGACGAGCGTTTTTTCGGCAATAGAAGTCGGGGAAGTGAGATAGGGCACGGCATAGACTTGCGCGTCCGCGCTTGCAAAGTACGCGACGGCGCGCGCTCCGTCCTTGTCCGGGAGTTTTTCGGGCTCGAGCAGGTCGTAGTCCGCAGTGCGCACGATGATGAGCTCGTTGCCTCTGAGGGCATACGAGAAGCCCTCGCGAGAGGACTCGCACACGATGAGGAGCGTTTCGTTTGTCGCATAGCTTATCTCTTCAACGTTGCCGCTCTTTGGGCACACGAAGGACTCAGCGTCGTCTTTGAGCTTGGCAAGTTTCGGAGTGAGTTCGCCAAGAGTCGGCTCTTTTTCAACGAAGTTGTCCTTTGTCGTAACGTCCGCCGCGAGCTTTCCGATAAGGCATTCGTCGGCGGTGAAATATATGCTGTCGTCCTTTATCGTCATTGAGTTCGCTTTTGCGTGCACGGTGGCGTTTTTGATGGGATATTGCGAGACAAGTTCGAGGTTTTCAAAGTCGAACTTATATTTTTCAATGCGGTTTTCGTAAAGCAGGTAGAAGTTTCCGGCGTAATCGACCGCAAAATCCTCGACCCCCGTCATGTCCTTTTCTACGGTGTAGAGGACGTTGCAATCCTTTGACAGCGCGACGATCTTTGACGGCGTGAGAACGTAAAGATTATTGTTTGCGGCGTACAGCCTCTTTGCGCCGACGAGGCTGACTCTCATCGACATATTGCCCATAAACATGCTGTACACGCCCTCGTCGGTTACCGCATATAGCGAGCCGAGATACGCGATATCTTTTGCGCCTTCGAGGGTGACGAGCTCTTGCGATGTGGCGTTTTGCGTAATTTTTTGTATCTTTCCGTCCGCGAGGAGCGCGTAGACGTCGTCCTCGCTTGCTGTGACTCTGATCGGCGTTCCCGAAAATTTGACTGGCGACATATTGCCGTTTGCAAGGTCGATGAACGCCACGCGGTCGTTAGCGCTGTCCGCAACGGCGAGACGAGAGCCGTAGCTCACAAGATCCGATGGAGCGTTCAGGTGATTTAAGTCGCTGCCCGCCATGCTTATCGTATATTGCTCGATGAGCTCCTGCTTGTTTTCGCTAAGAGCATAGACCGTGATGCGCCCGTCCTTTGCCATATAGAGATATTTGCCGTAAGCGCAGAAGTTTGAAAATTCCGCTTCGCTCACGAACATCTGTTCGCCCGTCGCTTTGTCGAGCACGAGGAGCTTGCCGCGATTGACGATCTCTTCGTTGTCGCTTATCCTTGCGTAGATGACCTCGCCGACGAAGGCTTGTTGAACGTAACTCGAAAAGCCCTCCACGAGGGACGCGGTCTTGCTTGCCGTGTCAAAGACGGACATGCGCGGATCGTTTTTTTCGTCCGTGCCCAAAAGATAGAGTTTTCCGTCCTGAGCTGCGCTCACGGCATAGCCCGAGAGCGCGTCGCTGTTGTAGACGTTGTCAAGTCCGTCTACAGGCGCGAGGCTGTCGTCATAGACGGTGAGATAGCCGCCCGTAGATTTTGCATAGAGGCGATTTCCGTCGGAACTGAGCGACGAGATGTGTTCGGGAGTTGAGAGCGCAAGAGGCTCAAAAGAAGAATCTTTCGCGCTCAGATCGATCGAAAAATATTCGTCGTCTTCAGCGCTTCCTTGCGCGGCAACGACGGCAAACTTGCCGACCGTGAAGATGTTTTTGACGTTTTGTATGTCGATCGAAAAGCTGTAGGTGGAATTGTCAAGGTTGTCTCTCACAAACAGAGCGGGGATCGCGCTGTCGTAGACGGCAAGATATTGGTCGTTTGCGGCGATGAAAGTGGGATCTTGAAATTGAAAGTAGCTGACGGTCGGATACACGAGCTCGAAATCGCCCGTTTCGGCGCACGCCAAGCCCGCCCCGAGCGGAGTCAAAACCGCCAAAGCCAAAATCAAAATTGCTCCCATCAAATTTCCGCATAACTTTTTCATAATATTTAGTATAAACAAAATATTTGTCAAAGTCAAGATTTAAGCTGTTGCTCGCATATTTTACTTGAAATTTGCAGCGGAATGTGCTATATTAGTTTTCGTTATGGCAACAAAACGTTATTATCACAAAAAAAAGGCGACCCCAAAGCCTCAATCGGTTGAATCTTCGGCGTACTCGCCGGAGCAGCTCAGAATGACGCTTTCGGAGCTCGGCCTCAGCGAGAGCCTCGTCGAATTGCTTGAAAAAAACCGCATTTCGAGCGCGCAGGACCTCATCGTTCGCACTCAAAAGGATATGTTCAGGGTGCAGGGCTTCAACAAGAAGTGTCTCGTCGAGGTGCAAAAGGCGCTTGCGGCGGCAGGTATGGCTCTAAAGGTCGAGCAACAAGAGCTCGAACAAGCAAAAAAGCAACCCGAAAGGCAGGAAAATGCGCCCAAGAGCGAGCGTAAGGATCAAAAAAAGCCCGAGCAAAAGCCGCAACAGTATGAGCGCAACAATATGCAAGAGCGTCCCAACGCGCAAGAGCGTACAAAGAGCAGGTTCGGTCTTGCGGATCGAGAGCCGCAAAAGGAGAAAGCGCCCCTTCCCATCGAGCAGTGGCACAAGATCCTCAAGGGCGGCAAGTGGGGCTTTTC
>CANQAA010000090.1 GCA_947589395.1 uncultured Clostridia bacterium | reverse complement strand
AGCAGAAGAACCTGATCGCCTGCGGATATTCCTTGTCGACGAAACCGAGTTGTCTTAGAATGGTGTAGTGCTCGTCCGTCTGCTCTCCGATCGCGCCGATGGGGTCGCCGATCTTTTTCGCGTAGTCCTTGTCGTTCGCGTTCGCATAGAAGGATATCGGGCTTTCATATTCTCCCGTGCTCTCTTCGTAGGCTTGCTCGTATCTTCTCAGCATCTCCTCGATCGCGGGATGTTTCGACGCATGGTCGAGCAAATACTCCGTGAGGGAGGATTGATAGCCGATTATGCCGGAAATTGAACTTGCGACCGCGCCGATCTTGGGCTTGACCACGCCCACGACCTTGAGCTCGTGCGAGCCGTCCGAAAATTTCACGCAATGCGCGTCGTCCTCGACATATTCCACCGAGTTTTCGGTGCGGTCGTGCATGACCCACTCGTTCACCCCCGTCTGCTCAAGATAGTCGCAGTTGGTCATGACTCTGTAGCGAAGATTGAGTATCTCGTCCACGTCGTACTCGTGATCGGTGGCGAAGTTTTTGTCAAGCACGGCGTCCAAAACTTCGGTTTGCGATTGAAGTCCGAGCATGAACAGCTGAAAGTCCATAATTCTGTTGCCCGCGTTGACGACCACGACGATCTCGTTCTCTCTCGTGGGCCACTTTGACCTCTCTCCCACGAGTTCATATTGATTGTGCAACATCTGGGTGTTGTTTGACATCTCCGACCACACGTTTGACAGAATGTCCGTCGAAGTCATCATTGTGACAAGATCCTTGAAATTGTAGTCCTGCCCCATTATGTTGATATCCATGTTCACGATGTCTCCGAACAAGGGATTGTTCATGACCTGATCGAGCACGTCGCCCATTATCTCTTGATATGGATTGACTTTCATATATATGCTCGGATCGACCTTGTCCTTGATGTAGCAGTTCATCGCCGTGCCATACTCATATTGCACGTTTGCAAGGTCGTTTGTGAAGTTGTCGTCGATATATTTTTTGAAGGTGTGCAGATCGTTCGTGCCCATACTGTTCTCGTCAAAGAACATCGGGATGAGCTTGCCCAAAACTTCCTGCACCTTGATCTTGTTCTCTTCCATGTCGCTCGTGTCAGCCTGCAGTGAGCCGAGCAATGTGTTGAAAATGCTCATCACGTCCATCGTGGATTTGCTGACAGTGATAGGATAGTTTGAAAGCGCGCTTTCCTCGAGCGTGTTGATATACATCTTCGCGCCGTTTGAAAGCGCGAGCACCAAAACTATGCCGATGATGCCTATGCTGCCCGCAATAGACGTCAAAATTGTCCTGCCCTTTTTTGAGATGAGGTTGTTCCAGCTAAGGGATATCGCGGTCGTGAGCTTCATCGCGCTCTTGCCCGCCTTCCTGCTCTTTCTTATCCTCGCGGACAGCTTTTTGAAGAAGGAGTCCTTCTTTGGAGCCGTCTCGACTTTGGGTTCTGTTTCTATCTCGTTCTCGTCTGTCTGAACAGTCTCGACGCCCTCTACGCTCTCGCCCTCGACGGGCGTTTTTGCCTCTTCGCTCTCCATCTCGGCTGTGACGGATTGGACATCTTCGGCGTTCTCTTCGTCCGAGTTGTACGGCATCGTGTCGCCGACCACTTTCCCGTCTTTTAAGGACACTATCCTCGTGCTGTATTGCTCCGCAAGTTGCGGATTGTGCGTGACCATGATGACGAGCCTGTCCTCAGCCACGACCTTCAAAAGATCCATGACCTGAATTCCGGATTCGCTGTCCAAAGCGCCGGTGGGCTCGTCCGCCAAGATTATCTCGGGATTGTTCACAAGGGCGCGCGCGATGGCCACCCTCTGCATCTGTCCGCCGCTCAATTGATTTGGCTTTTTGCGTGCCTGAGAGCCCAGCCCAACCTTTTCAAGCGCCTCGAGCGCGCGCTGTTTGCGCTCGTCTCTGCCCACGCCCGCAAGCGTCAGGCTGAGCGCCACATTGCCGAGTATGCTCATGTGCGGAATGAGGTTGTACGATTGAAAGACAAATCCCACGCGACGGTTGCGATATGTGTCCCAATCCACGTCGTCGTACTCTTTTGTGGATATGCCTTCGATCTGAATGTCGCCGGACGTATAGCGGTCGAGCCCGCCCACTATGTTGAGGAGCGTCGTCTTGCCGCAGCCGCTGGGCCCCAAAATGGACACGAACTCGTTGCGACGAAACTCGATCGAAACGTCGTTGAGAGCCATGATGCTCTCCTGCTCGACCTTGTATTCCTTGACGATGTTGACAAGTTTTAACATTTGAATGACCTCGCCTTGTGTATTATTTCAAGTCATAATTGAAATTTGCATTATTATAACACAGGTTTTACTTTTTTACTACTATTATTTGCAAAAAATCGCCGAACGCCTAAAAAATTTATAATTTTTTAATGATTTTAACAAATTTTTTCTTCAAACCTTGAAGGTTTGACGACCGAACTTTGAAAGTTCGACAACGAAAGCGCGAGACTGACTACGATGCGAGTTTAAGAACATTTTGCTCGCTTTATAGTTTTGGCGAGCGCAACAAAAACTCATTCGAAGACCTGCTTGAGCACGACGTCTCTTGTTTGAAACATAAATAACGCACACTTAATAGAGCCCGCCCTTAGACGAAGTGTAGTTAGACAATCCCCTCACATTATCCGAGTTCACCCTGCTCGATAAGATCGGCAAGTCGTTCACAGCCCAAGCGTATTTCATTGTACGCCGTCTCGAAATCCCCCGTCCAATACGGGTCGGATATGTCGCGGGGACGGTCGCAAAAATCAAGCAATCTCACGATTTTCGCGTCCGCTCCGAGAATGCGCCTCATAGCCCGCGCGTTGCGCTCCTCCATTGCGATAAAGAGGTCGAATTTGAGCGCGTCACCACTTCTAAGTTGCTTTGCGAGGTGGTTTTTGACGTTTACTCCGTGTTTTGAAAGCTCCGCTTTTGCAGGCGGATATATCGGATTGCCCTCTTCCTCGTTTGAAGTTCCCGACGAGTCGACGACGACGTTTAGCCCTCGCGCCTTGACGATGTCCGTCATTATGCACTCCGCCATAACCGAACGGCAGATGTTGCCAAGACACACAAACATAACTCTGACCATATCCGCCTCTCAACACTCAAAGACAAAGGAGAGCGGACCGTCCTGCTCTTGCTCGATGAACATGTGCGCGCCAAACACCCCGTTTTTGACTTCGACGCCCTCTTCCTTCAACTTTTGCGTGACGCGCTCATATAGATATTTCGCCCGCTCTGGAAGCTCCGCGTTGCCAAAGTCCGGACGGTTGCCCGATCCCTTGCCGAGCTTGCCCGCAAGCGAAAATTGCGACACGAGCAAGATCTCTCCTCCCGCCTGTTTGATGGACAGATTCATCTTGCCCATATCGTCGCGAAAAACTCTCAGGTTTGACAGCTTGTGCGCGAGGTAATCCGCTTGCGCCTCGCCGTCGCCTTTTTCAACGCCCAAAAAGACGGTGAGCCCGCAAGGAATCTCGCTGACAAGTTTTTCGTCAACATACAATTTTGAATTTCGAGTTCTTTGGATCAACGCTCTCATATTCTCCTCATTTTGCAAAATGCGGAATTTAAACGCGCTTTTTTACACGTTAAACTTCCTGTTTTGCAAATTCAATCGTTTTTATCGTTGTCGCGCCGAGCGGGCGGTTTTGGTCCCAAAAAGGAATAAAATCCGCATTCGAGCTCGCTGTTATACAATTTGCGGACCCTGTCCGCGCTCCGTCCGAAATATTTTTCAAACGCGCGATAAGCCGTTATGACAAACACGCTCCATCCGTCGAGCGACGCGGTCATTTTGCCGAAATCGCGATATAAAATTTTCAACTCGCTATCCTGCATCAGCCGCTCGCCATACGGCGGATTTGTGACGATAACGCCGTATTTGAATCTCGACGAGAAGTTGCGCATGTCGCAAGTTTGCAAGTGGATGTCCTTTT
>CANQAA010000089.1 GCA_947589395.1 uncultured Clostridia bacterium | reverse complement strand
GTGTGTGCGCGGTTTTTGGGATAGTTTCTGTTTCAACATTGCCGCATTTTGAGCATCTGCGGGTTTTCAGGCCTTCGACAGAGCATGTCGCGCTTCTTGTTACGCTCCAACTGCCATACGCATGCACATGCGTCGTGTCTCCACCCGTGGACGGTGTGTCTCCGCCTGAGGACGGCGCGTCCTCTGCGGTGGGCGGGGTCGTTTGGGTTTGCGCGTCGTTGTTGCACGCCGCAAGCGCGAAAGCCAATGTCGCGATCATCGCCATCACGACAAGCACAAATATGAGTTTTTTGATCGAATTTTTCATTTTGTCCTCCTTTTATTCGCGTGAGCGCGCACGTAAGGAAAAAATATTATACAGATTTAATTATATGTGCAATGCACATAATTGTCAATGTGCAACGCACATATTTATATAATTTAGTTATGAAATTCGGCGAAAATTTTAAAAAATTGAGAAAACAGTCAGGGCTGTCTCAAGCGCAGGTCGCAAGCGTGCTTGGCATACGTCAATCCAACGTCAGCGATTGGGAAAACGACGTCTCGCGCCCCGAATACGAAAAATTGATCGAGTTATGCCGCCTCTATGACTCGACCCTCGAGGAGCTTTTGGGCGTGAGTTTGTGAAACTAAAAAATGTTGACTATCATCTTAAAACCCGCCCCATGGCGGGTTTTCTTTTGCGTTTTACATTTTTCTTTCACATTTTTTGTCTTTTGACGCCATTTATCTCATTTTCCGAGAAGTTCGCGAGCGAGGCTCAATATGCCGCTGAGGACGAGAAGCACGCCGATCGCGATGAAAATTGCGTCCACAGTGTGCCATCTTGCGGCGATGAGCAGAGCCCCGAACGTCGCGATGACGGCAGGAGTGGAAAGAGTTATGAGTTTTTGCTTCCGATCCGAGTTTTTGAGAGTCGAAAAGGAGCACACGACGAGATATATCGCGTACGCGATGAAGCTGACGCCGAGAATGAAAAGCGTCACGTTAGCGACCGTCCAGCCGCATGCGATCACGATGACGCCCACCGCCGCTTCGACCACGCCTTCGGCATAGCGACGACGAATGACTTCCATGACCCCCAACACGATGAGCAACACTCCGACGATCGTCAGCATCACGCTGATGAGCTCGGACCTGAATGCGAGAAACAAGATCCCCGTTATGATGAGCGCAACGCCCGCAATAAAGCCGGACGACAGCGCCTTTGTCAGCACGTTTTTTGATTTTAGCGTTTGTTGAGCCATATTTCACCTCTTTGATAGTGTATGCCATATATCAACAATTATGCGGGCGCATTTTTGCTTTTTTCGCGCTGCATTTTTTGAAAATTCGCACAGAATTTCGCATACAGGTCGTCATTTTGCGTAAAGAGCAAAGACGAAAGGCTTCCCACTTCGCCTTAACTTTCAAATCTCATTTCAAGCATACAAAAAGCGCCGCGAAAGCGGCGCGATAAAAAGATATAGATCGTTTTCGTTATTTATTCTTCCTTCGAGCTTTCCTCGACCACTTGATAGGCGCGAACGAGCAGCTCCACGCACTTTTCTATGCCGAGTTTTGCGCTGTCAAGGCTGATATGGTAGTTGGCGCTGTCTCCCCATTCCGCGTCCGTATAATAGCGATAGTGGCGGGCTCTGAGCCTGTCCGCGTCTCGCACGAGCTTTTGCGCTCGTTTTTCGTCGGACTCGTCGTGATAGACCTCTATGACGCGCTTTGCCCTGCTCTCGATGTCCGCGTGGATGAACACGTTGAGGCACTCCGCCTTGTCCTTCAGCACATAGTCCGCGCATCTGCCCACGATAACGCACCCGCCGAGAGACGCGTAGTGCTCTATCGCCTCCGCCTCAGCCGCGTATATGCGGGACTCGAAGTTGTCAAAGTTGCCCCAAAGTCCTCCGCCCCAAAGCGGCGCGGTGTGCGCGTAGGTGGAAAGCCCCTTGAGCTTTTGCTCGTTTTCCTTGATGAACTCGGACGCAAAACCGCTCTTTTGCGCCGCGAGATCGATTATCTCCCTGTCGTAAAACGGAATGCCGAGCTTTTCGGCAACGAGCCTGCCGATGAGCCTGCCGCCGCTTCCGAATTGTCTCGAGATCGTAAGAATCGTTTTCATATATCCTCCTTACACTATGATAATATTATCCGTCAAAGTTTTGATTTCGTCAAGAATGAAAATTTGAAAAGTTCGCGTCCCGGTTGCAAACGCGGCGAGTCGGGTATATAATGTAGCTTGCAAAAGGTTGGTGAATATGTACAAGGTATATCTCAAGCGCGGCGAGCAAAAGCGAATAGAGGCGGGTCACAGCTGGGTGTTTGCAAACGAAGTGGCGAAGATCGAGGGCAAGGACAAAAACGGCTCTCTCGCAGAAGTCTTGTCCTTTGACGGAAAAAGTCTTGGCAAAGGCTATATCAATCATCTCTCGAAGATCCTCGTGCGCGTCTTCATCCGCTCCGACGAGGATGACTCGCTCGAACTCTTCAAGGCGCGCGTCAAAGCCGCAGACGACATGCGAAAAAAGCTCGGGCTCTCTTGCGCCTACAGAGTGGTGTTTGCCGAAGCCGACGACCTTCCCGCCCTCATCATAGACAAGTACGACGACGTGTTCGTCATGCAATGCCTCTCGCTTGGCATAGACAAGCGCAAGAGTCTCGTTGCGCAGGCGCTCGTCGAGCTGTTCTCCCCTCGAGGAATATATGAAAGAAGCGACTCCCCCGTGAGAAAAAAAGAGGGTTTGGAGCCTTCGTGCGGCGTGCTCTACGGCGAAGTTCCCGACAAGATACTCATAGAGGAGAACGGACTCAAGCTCAACGTCGACGTCAAAAACGGGCAAAAGACGGGCTACTTCCTCGATCAAAAGGACAATCGCTATGCTCTGAGAAGATACACGGTGGGCGCCGACGTGCTGGATTGCTTTTCAAATAGCGGCGGCTTTTCCTTAAACGCCGCGACAAACGCAAAGTCCGTGACGGCGGTGGACGTCTCCGAAAGCGCTCTTGCCACGCTCAAGGAAAACGCCGCTCTCAACGGCTTTTCAAACGTGAATACAGTGTGCGCGGACGTTTTTGAATTTTTGAAGGAGGCAAAACAAAACGGCAGACGCTATGACGCGATCATACTCGACCCGCCCGCGTTTTGCAAATCCGCAGACGAGATAAACGACGCCTTGAGAGGCTATCTTGACATAAACCTCAAGGCAATGCAACTGCTAAAAAGCGGCGGATTTTTGATAACTTGTTCGTGTTCTCAGCACATAACTCTTCAAATGTTTGAGAAAATGTTGACGGAGGCGGCGAGCAAATGCGCAAGGACGGTGCGCGTTCTCGAAATGAAGATCCAAGCTCCCGACCATCCCTACCTCATGCAGGCGCATGAAACTCAATATCTCAAATTTTTCGTTTTGAACGTGACCGACAAGGCGTGAAATTTGTTTGACGATCTGAAAAATCAAAAGAAAAACGGAGCGACGCATTTCGCTCTGTTTTTCAAAAACAGCACTTTATGTGCAGAATTTGCGTATGTTAAAGCTCTATTCTGCTCGCAAGCGCGCGCGACAAAGTGCCCTCGTCGGCGTACTCTATCACGCTGCCTTCGGGAAGTCCGCGAGCTATGCGGGTGCACTTGACGCCAAGAGGCTTGATAAGGCGCGAAATATACATCGCGGTCGCCTCTCCCTCGACGTCGGGGTTGGTCGCGAGAATGACCTCCTCCACCCCGTCGAGCCTGTCGAGCAACTCCTTTATCCTCAAGTCGTTGGGACCCACGTTTTCCATTGGCGAGATGACGCCGCCGAGAACGTGATAGACCCCCTTGAAGTCCTTGACTTTTTCAAGCGCGATGATGTCCCTCGCCTCTTTCACGACGCAGATGACGCTCTTGTCCCTCGTTTTGCATATCTCGCACACATCCTCTTCGGAAAAATTGCCGCACACCTTGCAAAAGTGCACGTCGCGCTTGATCGAAGATAGCGCTTGAATGAGCGCCTGCACGTCCTCGTCGGGGGCGTTGAGAATGGCGTACGCATAGCGCGCCGCAGTCTTTTCGCCGACGGAGGGGAGTTTTGTGAACTCCGCGATCAATTTTGCGATCGGTTCGATATATCTCATCAGAACATC
>CANQAA010000088.1 GCA_947589395.1 uncultured Clostridia bacterium | reverse complement strand
CAAAACCCACTCAGCCGACGTCCACCGTCGTCAGGGTGAACAACATGCCTCAAGGCGCCGCTCGGAACGCGAGGCCCTCTCAAAACATTGGCAACGCTCCGCAAAATGTACAAAATGTGCAAGCGAGACCCGCTCAAAATGCACAAAATATGCAAACGAGAGTTCCAAATAATGTGCAAAACGCTCCGCAGAATATGCAAACGAGAGCGCCTCAGAACGCGCAGAACGTTCAAGGCGGACAGGGGGCTTTATATGGGCAAAACGTTGCGGGACAGAACGCTCGGAACTTACCTCCAACTGCGGGGCAGAACGCTCAAAACATACCTCCCGTCGCGGGACGCGGAGTGGGCGTGAGGCCTCAGCCCGTTCGCAAGGAAGAGCCGACGGGCGGCATATACAACCCCGTTTACGGCGCTCCCAAGATGCCGAAGGCGTTCAGCGGCAATTCCATAGACAGACCCGAAAACTTCAAGCCTCAAACAAATGCGAACCCGCAAAACGCGGGGGCGTACGGCGCGCCTCAAAACGCGGGTGAACAAAGCGTGAAGCGACCCGAAAGCCCCGTGAACGCACAATTTGCGCAACCTGCAGAGCACAAGTCGGCGCAAGGTTGGCAGCAAGAGGACGCAAAGCCTGTTCGCAGACCTCGCTTTAACGCGCCGAAGATAGAAGAGCCGGAAGATGACGCGCTCGCTCCGTCCGAGCCTTTGCCCGAGAAGAGGGAAGTGACGGGCAAGAGCATGTCCAGAGTGGAGATACAGCAGGCGACGGACATCAAGCATTTGAGCGGCAAGGACAAGGAGACCGCCGAGATGCAGGCGCAGATCGAAAACATCAAAAAGGCGATGAACGATGCTCCTCCCATTTCCGCAAAAGAGAAAGAGGCGATCTTGCGCGAGCAAAAGCAAAAGGCGGCTTCAAAGCGCGGCATAAGCGTAGGCGAAGGGGTGGACTTCAATCAGATGCGCATAGAGCAGGCGATAGAGGAGGCTTCCCGCCCCGCGCCGAAGCCCAAGCGTCCGTACAGCTATCCGCCTCTTGATTTGCTCACTCCTCCCGCGCCAGCAGTGGAGCAAAACGAGGACTACGAGGTCAAAAAGGAAAAATTGCTTGACACTCTCAAGCTGTTCAACATAGGCGGCGAGGTCATCGACATAATCGTCGGTCCCGCGTTCACGATGTACAAACTCCGCGTGGAAATGCCTCGCGGCAAGACCATCAACTACTTCGCGTCCCTTGAAAACGACATTGCGATGAAGATGGAAGTGGATTCCGTCACGATAGTCGCGCCCATTCCCGGCGAAAACGCCGTCGGCGTGGAAGTTCCGAACAAAGTCCGTCGCACCGTGAATTTGAGCGAGATCATAGATTCAAAGGAATTCAACTCCGCAACGGACCCCGTGACCTTCGCGCTCGGCAAGAACCTTTACGGCGAGAGCAAGGTGGCAAGGGTGGCAAAGCTGCCTCACCTGCTCATCGCGGGAGCGACCGGCGCGGGCAAGAGCTGTTGCATCAACTCGCTCATCATATCGCTTTTGTACAAGGCGTCGCCTGACGAGCTCAAGCTCATCCTCATCGACCCCAAAAAGGTGGAGTTGCTCGTTTACGAGGGCTTGCCGCACCTTCTCATGGACGAGATAATCTATGAGATGGACAAGGCGATCCGCGCCCTCAATTGGACGATGAAGGAGATGCAACGCCGCATAGACTTCCTCTCGGACATGGGCTACAGGGACATAGACGAGTACAACCGCGAAGCTCCCTCGCGCGGGCTTGAGAAGATGCCGAGAATCGTCGTCATAGTGGACGAGTTCGCCGAGCTCATGTCGCTTGGCAAAAAGGCGGTCGAGGACGCGATCAACAGGCTCGCGAGGCTCTCGCGCGCGACGGGCATGCACCTCGTGCTCGCAACGCAAAGACCCTCCATCGACGTCATCAGCGGCACGATCAAAAACAACTTCCCAAGCCGTATCGCGTTCAAGGTCACGCAATCCTTCGACAGCAAGACCATTCTCGACTGCGTGGGCGCGGAAAAGTTGCTTGGCGACGGCGATATGTATTATAAGGCGAACGGCGCGATGAGCAATCAGCGCATTCAGGGCGCGTTCATCTCAAACAGCGACGTGCAAAAGGTCGTGGACTACATCAAGTCGCACAACGACAGCGAATACGACGCCTCGATAAAGGACGAGATCATGCGCGACGAGGAAGAAGCTCAGGATTCCGAAAAGCCCGCTCAAAAGGGCAAGAGCGAGGACGCCCTCCCGCCGGAATTGTTTGACGCGCTCGAGCTCGGCATTGAGATGAGAGAGCAGCACGACAGGGCTTTCAGCATCTCGTATATGCAACGAAAGCTCGGCTTGGGCTTCCAGAAGGCGGCAAGGATACACGACCTCATCAAAACTCTCGGCTATCTCTCTCAGGAGGGCGACGACAAAAAGAAGGCGTACGTCAACATCTCCCGCGAGGAGCTTGAGGAACTGAAAAACGGCGGAACGGAAGAATGAAAGTCGGAGTTGTGTCGCTCGGTTGCGACAAGAACAGAGTAGACGCCGAAAAGTTGCTTGCGAGGCTTGAGGGCGAACACACGATCGTCTCGAGCGAGGAGGAGGCGGACGTAATCATCGTCAACACCTGCGCCTTCATCGACAGCGCGAAGGAGGAGTCCATCGACGAGATCCTCACGGCGCTCGAGCAAAAAAAGGCGGATCCCAAAAAGAAGGTCATCGTCACGGGGTGTCTTGCTCAAAGATACAAGAGCGAGCTCGCGGCGGAACTCAAAGACGTGGACGCGTTTTTGGGGATCGCAGACTACGACAAGATCGGGGAAGCTATAAAAAGCGTGGAAGAAAACGCGAGCTATCGCTGTTTTGAAGGCGAGGACAAGTTCTTTCGCGGCAGGGTGCTCACGACTCCGTATCACTACGCCTATCTCAAGATCGCGGACGGCTGCAACAATCATTGTACATATTGCGCCATTCCGTCGATAAGAGGAAAATATAGGTCTGAGAGCATTTCAAACCTCGTTTGTGAGGCGAGAGGACTTGCGGACGCGGGGGTGAAGGAGCTGATACTCGTGGCTCAGGACGTCACGAGATACGGCATGGACTTTGACGGAAAGCCGCATCTCATCGAGCTTTTGAGCAAGCTCTGCGAGCTGGACTTCGAGTGGATAAGGTTGCTTTATCTCGAGCCCGAAATGGTCACGGACGAGCTCATAGACTTCGTCAAAAACAACGACAAGATCGCAAAATATATGGACATCCCCCTTCAGCACGTCTCGAGCGAGGTGCTGAAGAGAATGGGGCGGCACACAAACGAGCAGTCGACTTACGAGTTGCTTGCAAAAGTGCGCGAGGCGGGGATCACCGTGCGCTCAACATTTATATTGGGGTTTCCCGGCGAGAGCGAAGAGGACTTTGAAAAGCTCAAGGCGTTCATAGAGGGCGGCAACATAGACTACGCGGGTTTCTTTGCATACTCTCGCGAAGAGGGCACGGCGGCGGACAGGCTGGACGGACACCTTCCCGAGCGCGTCAAGGCGGCGAGAGTGAGGGCGCTTGAGAGGGTGCAAAAGCAGGTCATAGTCAACAACATGAAAAAGCTCGTGGGCACGGTGCAACTCGTGCGCTACGACGATATAAACTATGAAAAACAAATGTTTGAGGGGAGAATGTCCTCTCAAGCTCCGGAGGTGGACAACCTCGTGTACTTCAAGGCGGACAGCGTCGAGATAGGCAATGTCTACAGAGTGCTGATCGAAAGAGTGCAGGGGATAGACCTCGTTGGGAGAAAAGTGCAATGAACATAACTCTTGCAACAAAAATTACCATTTCGAGAATTCTTCTCGTGATACCTACGGCGGCGTTTTTCATCGCGGGGCAACTTGAGGGCAAGTTGCATCTCGCGTTTATGATAGTCGCGACGGTCATATTCTCGATTTTGTGCATATCCGACTTTGTGGACGGCTATGTCGCCCGCAAGACGAACACTGTGTCCGACTTGGGCAAATTTCTCGACCCAGTTGCGGACAAGATCGTCGTCGCTGTCATGCTGAGTTTGATAATCTGCTTCAACGACGGGTTGAGCCTTGACGGAGCGTTCAGGGCGAACGTCATCGTGATCACGGCGCTCTTTGGCATGGTCATGGCAAGGGAGTTCACGATCGGCATGCTGCGCTCGATGTCCGCGCAAAAGGGCAAGGTAATTCCGTCCGACATACTCGGCAAGATCAA
>CANQAA010000087.1 GCA_947589395.1 uncultured Clostridia bacterium | reverse complement strand
GGCTACGATCCCTCCCATTACTACCAGACGGATCCGCGCATAAAGCGCATCATCGACGCCCTCAGACAGGGCGGCAGAAACGGGGACGGCATCGCCTTCGGCGAGATAGCGGATTCGCTCATTTTGGGCAGAGGCGGCCAGCCCGACAGCTATATGGTGCTCGCCGACTTCGACAGCTATTCCTCCACGCAGGACAGAGTCAACAACGTCTACCGCGACCCCGAGACCTGGAACAGAATGTCCCTCGTCAACATCGCAAAAGCCGGCTTCTTTGCCGCCGACCGCGCAGTAGAGGAGTACGCCCAACACATCTGGGGCATCACCCCCATCCAAACTTTGAAAGTTTGATAACGGAAGCGCGAGATATACTGCAATGTGAGTTTAAGAACATTTTTCTCGCTTGATAGGTTTGAGAGTGGCATTGACTTTTGTTGCTACCGGTTTCGCCTGGACCTTGAAGGTTCGACGGCCAAAATCGCGCAAACTTTGAAAGTTTGATAACGGAAGCGCGAGATAGGTTGCAGTCAGACTATAAACCGACGTTTGCTCGCTTGATAGGTTTGAGAGGGGGCAATGAAATCGCGAGATTGACTACAATGCGAGTAAAAAACGTTTTTGCGCTTGCTTGATAGAGTAATGCGCTAAAACCAAAAATGCGTATATGTGTGGAAAAATTTGCTGTTCGGGGTCGCTTGTTGAAAAATAATATATACCGAAGCAGGCAGACATCATGAAAAAATCTTACATATCATTTTCGAAGTCGCAAAAATATGTTTGAACGCGCTTATGGCGGCGCTCTGCTTTGTCAAAATAGACCGCGACGTCGCCGTTTTGCCGGGCGCCGACGACAGCATGAAACAGGTGGAACGTTTTTTCAGCGTTTACGACAAACTCATCGGAAAAAATTTGCAATTTCTCGTTTACGTCGCCCTCGTTTTGATGGCGTCGTCCGTTGCGGTCTCGCTTGTTTCTTGCGTCAAAAAAGATAGCAAGGTGATCGCTGTTGCAAGCCACGTTACATTTGCCCTCTCCGCGCTCTACTTTGTCGCTTTGCTCATTTATTCCATGCAATCCCTTCAAATCGCGTATTGATCTGCAATTTGTTGGGGGGGGGTAAGACTTAGGTCAGCCTCGAAAGGAGGCTGTTTCAAAGAGATGTCTTCACTGCACACTGCATTTGACGCTAACGGCAAAAAAATAAAGACGTGAGGCGGCGCGTCTGACAAAAACTCAAGATAAACTGTGAATTTGATATATTAAAGCGTTTGTTCTGCGAATCGGATGAAAATGCACATTAAAAAAGGCGCTCTGCGAAAGATCGCAAAGCGCCTTTTGTTGCCAATATCAGTTGTTCATTACATAGTTGATGGACGAGTAGTCGGTGGAGCTCATCATCTTCTCGAGAAAGCTCTTGAACTCGGCGGGGTGGGAGATATATTCGGAGGATATGTCCCAGCCCTTGCCTTGCTTGTCTATGTGCACATTGCCATAGTTGCAGAGTTTCCCCCAAAGAGATTGCGAGACGCTTACGCCGACAATGGGAGTGAGGACGCTTCTTCTCTCTTTCACATTGATCAGACCTTCCCGCACTATGATGTGGTCGTCGTAGATCTGTATGCGATAGGCATGCGCCGCGAGCGCCGAAAATATCAACATGAGCGCTCCTATCACCGGGCCCAGCAAAAACACCAGCCCGATCATCGAACCCACTGCGCATACGCATATGCAGAGCAAAAGCCCGATCAGCGAGATAAGTATCCCCGCCGCGCACCGCCACTTGTAGTACCATATCGAGCGAGTGGCGGTGAATAACAGCTTCCCCGTCGTCTTCTTTTTGGCATGAGAAGGCTGCTGAGAGGGAGCGCTCGCTGCGGTTGCCAAAGCCTCACCGCAACTTGGACAAAACTTTACGTCATCGGCAACAGATTTGCCGCATTTAGGACAATATTTCATAAGCATCTCCTTTTTCTGATTATATAAGAAGATTATATAAGAAGAAATCTTCTTTGTCAAGAAAATATAGAAGTTTTCTTCTAAAATCTAATTATGATTGGACCGCGAATAAAGGAGCTCCGTCTCGAGCGGGGCATATCGCAAGCCGAGCTTGCAAAAAATATCGGCGTCAGCCAAAAAGCGATAGATTATTGGGAGAGGGAGGTCAACGAGCCAAAGGCGACCTACATCATTGCTCTTTGCGATTTTTTCCTTGTATCCGCAGATTACCTTCTCGGTAGATCCGAGCTCTGAAAAAATTGATCATCTCTTACATAGTTTTTGAGGAGCCGAGCGTGAGCTCCACGAGTTTGCCTGCGCTGCGAGCCCTCTCCACGACGGATTTGGTGACTTCGCCGCCTTTTGGCGCGATAAGTTCCCCCGAGTAGGTGAAAAGGTCCGCGTTCAGCGTGCGTCCAAGCAGAAATTGATAGTCGCTGATGATGCGCGCGGGCGTGTGTTCGTCCTCCTTGAAAGAGGCGTTTTCGCCCTGCAACAACACGGCGAGGGCGCTCTCGGAAAGTTGCGGCTCTTTTGCGTTCAAACTTATTGCGCTTTGCGGCACAAATTGTATGAACTCCGGGACGGATACGGCGTTTTGTTCACTCAGATCGTTCGTGTCCTCGTCTTTTAATGCGTAAACGGGGTAGTCCTCTTTTGGGCGGGGAATGCTCTTGCGGGCGGCTTTTTTGATGATGACGTCGCCGATCCTCAAGATCTGTGCGGGGGTGAACGTCTCGCCCTCGAGGACGACGCGCTGCACCTTGCCGTCGTTTGTCATCTCCACGTCCGTCACATGCCCGAGCAGCGTGCCGTTTTGAAGATAGACTTCCTCATTTAGCATATCGTTTTTCAAACCTTCGAGGTTTACGTCCTGTTCGGCAAAAAGCTCGCCGTCCACGATAACGGCGTCGTTTGCGCCCTTGACTGCCGAAAGAGGGATATATCTCGTGCCGTGTTCGTTTACAAGTAAAATATATTCCGCAAATCTGACGTTGCCGTCAAAGATGATGTCAAGACTTTTGCCCACTTTTTTTGCCGACGAAAGGCATATCACGCATTTGCCGACAAGATTTTTCAGATTGATCATAGAGCCTCCTCAAATACGATATGCGGCGAGGGCAAAATATATGCGATCTTTCAATTGCCGTTTGAGCGTTCGTTTTGTGTGGAAAAAGCCCGCGTTTTGTCAAAAAGTCAAATTTTGTCGGATTATGTCGACAAAGTTGAATATTCTCGGATATCCACGAAGTTATCCACAAATTTATGCATTATTGTGGATAAGTTTGTGGATATGTTCTAAATTTGAAAGTCTCGAATATATTCAATTTTGAAATTTATGCAAAAATATACGGTCAACAAAGAGGCGGCAAGGGCGGTGGCGATCGCGCTTGCGGCGGCGATGATATGTCTTGCGGCGCTATCGCCTTTCATCGTGACGGCGATAGTTTCCCGCGCGTCGAGGCAAGTGGTGGTCATAGACGCGGGACACGGCGGGGATGACGCGGGCGTGCGCGGCGTCCTCACGGGCGTGAAGGAGAGCGACCTCAATTTGTCCGTGTCCAAACTCTTGGGGGAGTGCTTCGAGGGGTGCGGGTTTGAGGTGGTCTACACGAGGCGGTCGGACGTGATGCACTCGTTTGATGGCGTCACCGGCAACAAAAAGCGCGCCGATATGTTCAGACGCGGCGAAATGATCAACAAAGCCAAGCCACGCGCCGTCATAAGCGTGCATATGAACTTTTACGAACTCCGATCGCGCAGGGGAGCGCAGGCGTTTTTCAAGGCGAGCTCGCCCTCGTCAAGACAATTCGCCGACTTCGTGCAGGACGGGCTCAACGAGCTGAACATGGCAAACGGCGGCAGGACGTACTCCGCCCTCAGCGCGGAAAAGTATCTCCTCTCATGCTCGCCTTACCCGACCGTTATCGTGGAGTGCGGTTTTTTGAGCAACCCGGACGACGAAAAAAATCTGCTCGATCCCGCCTATCAAATCACCCTCGCCCGCACGATTTTTCAGGCAACGTTAAATTTTTTCAACTGCGCCCAATCCGCTTGACAAGTTCGCGAATAAAGTTTATGATAATCACAAGCTCGCAAGAGATGTCTTGGTTAAAGGCCATGTCAATGTATCGGGCTATGCCTGATAGTCAAACAAGAGAACGTGAACAGCGGCTCTTGTTTATTTTTTACGCTTCTTCATCTTGTTGACATTGTTATAGTTTTTTTCAAAGTGGTGGAAAA
>CANQAA010000086.1 GCA_947589395.1 uncultured Clostridia bacterium | reverse complement strand
GCCGCCCCTGACGCACGTCTCGAGGGGCATAGGGAATGAGAAGATCGAAGCTAACAAACCTGTCTATATCGAGGCGGATCTCGGCATCGCACTCGGCTCCCGTACCGCGTACGGCGTCACCCCAGCTCAGAAATTCGAGCTCGGCATCGCACTCAATGACGCTATAGACAGAACCAACCTCGAGAAGTCCGTTCTCAGACTCTCCCTCACCTCAGGCTCCGTAACCGTAGCCGATATCTACTTCACCGCCGAAAATGATACCGCCTACCTCGTGCTCGGATCCCAAAAGGTCAAGATCAACACCAACCTCATCGATCTCGGCGGCATCCTCGCAGACGCTCTCGGGAATGACATCGCAGGCAAAAAACTCGTCGACAAAGTTGACGAAAACGGCGATCCCATCCTCGGCGAGGACGGTAAGCCCGAACAGGAGGAAGTCCCCTACAACTACGGCTCCCTCAAAAACTTCATCTCCACGCTCGCAGGCAAAACCGGCGAAACCTGGACCATAGACAACCTCGTAACTCCTATCCTCGAAACTTTCGACCTGCAAGACACCATAGACGGCCTCCTCAAGCTCCAACCCGAACTCCTGGACAACGGCCACTTCGTCCTCTCTTCCGCTCTCAAGAGCACCCTCATAAGACAGGGCTTCAAGGCCACTAAGGACGCGGACAACAACTATGTCGCCACTGCTCAGGCCAACTTGCTCAACCTCGTTGGCGGCTTCTTGGGCGCCGGCAACGGCGTGGGCGCTTTGGACCTCCACATCGCTTTCAATGCAGATGAAAACCATGCCCTCCAAAACGGCGTTACCATCGCGGCAGACCTCGTTGTGGACAAAAACAACTCCGACGTCTATCCCTCCCTCAAAGAACAAGAGGGCAAAAAACTCTTCCCGTTTGTAGAGCTCACCGTTAACCACCTCAAAATTAAGGACGCTACTGGTAAGTCCTTCGCCCCTAATGACTTGAATGTCTATAAGGATAATCTCCAACTTCAAGCGGACGTCAATCTGGCATTGCCCGGACTTTCTGTAGGTATGGGCGCGCCCGAATGTCCTGCAAAAGACTTGATCATAGGCGCATATTTTGATTTTGACCTTGTCAACGAGAAGAACAATCAAACAGCAGCTCACATGTTTATCAAGTTCAAGAACGATCCGTTGCACGACAAGACCGAGTATGATAAGAATGCTTTGGACCTTGTCTACAAAGATGGCAGATTGGCGATGAAGATTGACAAGGACGCTAAATTGTTTGAGATACCTGCGGTCGGACTGGGTCTTGACTACAGCATGATCCTTGCAGGTCCTATCGGCAACATGATAGACGGCATCCTCGAAAAGTATCCCACTCAAAAGGCAATTTTTGACGCAGAATATTGGATGCCCCTCGAACAAAAAGCGTACGATTATGGCAAAGTCACAACCGGTAAGACATACAATTCCAACTTCAAAGGTTTTGCCATTGACGGACTTGGCGTGGACGTAGTGTTTGGTTTGCTCACCGGCACGAACGGAACTGCCTCCGCAGCGGCAGAACCCGCTCCTGCAGAGGAAGAAAAGAGCGGCATCAACATCTTCAACACCGTTGCCTCCATCGTCTCTTTGGTGGGCACGGACAGCCAAAACAACCTTACGATCGGTTGCGACTCCGTTATGGATCTTGTGACCGCAATAACAGGCATGGGCGCTCAAGGCTTGAAAGATATGCTCAGGGGCATCGGCATAGTCGGCACACTTTCCAACTATCTGTATGTCACAGGCATCAGCCCCACCGATGGGACGACTGCAAACCCGAAGGTCCCGGATTTAGTCCCCGAACTTCTTGACGCACCTCTTTCAGTTGAGATAGGCGTTGACGGTGGCATAAATCTTGCAATTCATCTCACGCATAACAAGCCCGCAGGAACTGAAACCTTTGAAAATCACGGCGCACACATCGACGCGACTGCCACAATAAAGTTCAGCACGGAAAAACAGACTATTGAGCAACTTGACCTCACAGAACTTATCAATACTTATAAGACCGCTGAACCCAATCTCAAAGAAGCAGTTGCAACGCTTGCCGAAGCAGAAAAGACTTGGGATGAGTTTGTCGCTGAGTTCGTCCCCAAATATGCTGAATTGGAGGCGACATATAAAGCTACAGAGAAGTATAAAGCTTATCAAGAGGCTAATGAAAAGTACACTGCTGCAAATACAGCATATAAGAAAGTATTAGATGAGTTCCAAGCACTTGAGAATGTCACGAAGAGTTTTTCAAGTGGAACTTGGCCTAATACGGTTCCCACCGGTTGGAAATATGCAAATGATTACGATTCTGCATATAAGAAGTGGCGCGATGCTAATTACCCCGAAAGTGGCGCAACAAAGGAGGCTCTTGATAAAGCAGAAACGACTTTCAGGACAGAGGTTGCAAAATTTGATAATAGCAAAGAGATCCTTGATAAGTTTGATGAGTGGAAACCATTGTTGCAAGCAATGCGTGATGCAGAACTTCCGAAAAATAATGCATCTAAGGCTTATCAGGCAGAACAACCATACAAAGATTATACAACATATCGAGACACATGGACACAACCTTCAAAGGATATCACTGCTGCGCGTAAAGCAATGGCTGCTGTTGCAACACAAGGTTTCTTCTACTGGGATCTGAACGCACAAGCATAACAACTTGTTATCTCCCGGTTTGATCCGCTTGAGATAAGTCACGGTCGAGCCGTCAAACCGAAGTTCATCACCAATGACAAAAATCCACCCTTTCGAGGGTGGATTTTTTGAGTTGACATGGCTTTTGTAAAACAATATAATATTGTCAGGAAGCAGACAAAACTATGATCAAGACGTCAATTCGATTTTTTGAAGATATTCCGGTGCGAGCCGTTTGGGAGGATTCCAAATGGTGGTTTTGCGCCGTCGACGTCATTGAGGCGCTCACCAAGAGCAAAAATCCGCGCGTCTATTGGGCGCAGATGAAGCGCCGCAACCCGCAGTTGATTACAATTTGTAAACAACTGAGGCTCTCTGCGCGGGACGGCAAGTCCTATCTCACCGACGTGATCGAGGCGAGCGGCGTGAACGCGGTCGTGGCGCTCATCCCCGCGAAGGGGCGGGAGAATTTTGTGCGTTGGCTTTCGGGCATGGGCGGCGCCCTCGACGAAAAGAGCAAGCAAAAGGCGTACGAGCTGTTTGAAAGCGGCGTGATAGACGAGATCGAAGTTGGCACGGCGAAGGGCTTGCAACAACTTCACGGCTACATCTTCGGCGGGCTGTATGACTTTGCGGGGCAGATCCGCACCTGCAACATAGCAAAAGGCGGCTTTGCGTTTGCGCCCGCGATGTATTTGAGCGACAGCCTCGCCCTCATCGAGAAGATGCCCGAGAACACCCTCGACGAGATCGTGCAAAAGTACGTCGAGATGAACGTCGCCCACCCGTTTATGGAAGGCAACGGGCGCAGCACGCGCATCTGGCTCGACCTCATTTTGAAGAAGAACTTGGGGATGTGCGTCGATTGGAGCAAGATCGACAAGCGCGACTATCTCGACGCCATGCGCAAAAGCCCCGTCGACGCTTCGGACATTTTCCGTCTTATCAAAGGCGCGTTGACCGACCGTATCCGCGACCGCGAACTGTTCATGAAAGGCGTCGACTACTCGTATTATTACGAGGAAGAATAGAGCCTCAAAAAATCACACTTTCCTTTTCGCGAAAAATCCACCCTTTTTTGGGCGGATTTTTCGTCCCCTCTCCGGTCCCATTTTTATCTCTTTTTCGCTGTTGCGCTTGCCCTTTTGCCATACAGATGCACTTTTTGCCCTATTTTATACTATTTTGCGTGCGTGGAGAAGCGAACTAACCGCATCGCCCTCATAAGGACTTGCAAAGCGCAAGTCCTGAGGGCTGTTTAATAATAATTCATTACGGGTCAAAAACCTTTTTTTCAAACTAAACCTATGAGCGAGTGTTCACCCAAGCGCGCAAAATAGCAAGCGGGCGATAACAAGTAAAAAGAGTGGACTTTGACCTTAATATCGTAGAGCGAAGCGTATATTTTGCGTGCGCGGAGAAGCGAAAAAACCGCGCCGCCCTCATAAGGACTTGCAAAACGCAAGTCCGGAGGACATACGCGGTTTTTGAGCGGCGGCGTTCGCGCGCCTTCCTCTTTCGCTACGCTCAATTCGTGCGGCGTGTCCGCTCACGCCGGGTGGCGCTGAAGCGCCGTGAGGTTTTGTTGCGGCGTCTCTTCTTCGTACGCTCCGCCGCTTGCGGCTCTTTCGCTTTGCTCATTCGCCCTTTCAAGACGGGAGCAACACGCTTTTCCGTAGCCAGTTCAGCTCCACCAATGCCCAAGACGGTTCCCACTCCACTTCTATGCTACCCGGC
>CANQAA010000085.1 GCA_947589395.1 uncultured Clostridia bacterium | reverse complement strand
GGCGACGCCGAGATCCGCTTCGATATAGACGTTTTTGTCCTCAGCTATTTTTGCATTTCCTATGCCCCTCGAGACGTTGTACAGCTCGGTGAAGAACACGTCGTTCGCGTCACTGGGGTTTGTTGGGGTGTCCCACACGGGGACGTCCGGATCTTCGGGGTCTTTTTTGTTGTCGTCATTTTTGGGGTTGCAAGCGACCATGCTCACGACCAGGATGATGGCAAGAGCCAAGACCAGCAGAAGTTTCCAATTCAACTTTTTCATAATTCCTCCTTTTTTACCGATTTGTTCGGTATTATATTTTATATAAATTATACCATGAGCCCCTCCCCATGTCAATACCGGGTTTTGCGTTTTACGGGGCGAAATGGCATATTTTCGGGGCGTTTTGGCGTCACAGTTGTGCGTTTTCATATACGCTTGTGCTGTTATCACACATTTGTCCGAAAAATTTTATCGTACAATTGTTTGATATTTCGTGCGTTTGTTTCACACGCGCGGGGCTTGCTATATGTATGTAGTATGAGCAAAATGAGTGAGAAGTTGTGTGTACTAAACAAGTTCTCGTCGTGTTTATCGTGTTAAAATTATCCGCTCGAGGCCGCCCTTCGGGGTCCCCGCAAAAATACTTTGTGTTTTTGTGGGGTAGAGTTAGGGGGGCTGGCTGCGCAGCGTAAACGCTGTCGCAGACTGAGGGGATTGTCTGACGTGCACTTAATCGAAGACCTGCTCGAGTACGACGAAAATTTGTTCGAAGCATATCTAACGCGCCCTTAGTAAGGGGGGGCCTTATGTGGAAGCATAAAGCGTGTTCTCTTTTTATGCAAAAGTTAGTTGATGTGCTTTATTTATTTCTGAGAGTTCTTCAAGCGGAAAGGTAAATTCCCTCGAGTTTTTTACTTTCTTATAATTCACATTACTTTTCGCTGTTCAAGTGATTTTGGCATAACAAAGCCTCGCGCAATGTGCGCGAGGCTTTTGCTATTTTGTTTTTGTTGGTCGACCGATTTGGGTCGAGCGAACTCTCAAAGAGAGTTACGCCTGCTCTGCGGGAGCTTCGGGCGCAGCCTCTTCGGGAGCTTCCGTTGCTTCGGGAGCTTCGGGCTCTGCGGGAGCGGCGGCGATACGCTCGTTGGCGTACTTCTCCGCCTCTCTCAAGATGGTCGCGAGAATGATCAGCACAATGCCAATGCCGCCGAAGATGTACAGGTAGTTGCGCAGTCCAAGCAGGTTGATGACCGCCATGAGCAAGCCGTTGGATTGGATCCAGCTCGCTTGCATGTAGCCGAGCATGCCATACACGGTGTTCATTGACATGAGCCTGATGTTGAGCATGTTGTTGTCGTCAAGATACAGTCCGACGCCAAGTCCCGCGCCGCTTGCCAACTTCTCGACGAGCTTGGGCAGATCGACCTTGAGCACGCCGTTCAAAGTCTGAGTAACGCCGGTCGCGCCGAGCATATCGAAGATTCCGCTGAGCGCGACGCCCGCAACGTCATCATCATTGAGCTTGATCGATTCGGGTAGTTCGATCGCGGTGAGATCCATCGGGTCGCCGAGCATGTCGAGCACGAGCCAGTTGAGCGGACGACGAACGACGCCGTTTGCATAGAGCTCCCAACCGTTTTCGTCGATCGCGTACTTGATGTTGTACTTCTTGCCGTTGCCGTTCACAAGTGTCCCGTCCTCCGTGAACGTGCCGCCGTTTTCCTTGAACGCGTTGACGGTCGTGGGATCGTAGATCTCATAGAGGAAGGTGTCGTTCTCTTCGAAGTATACCCTGTTGCCGTTTTCAGCGTCGCGAGAGGCTTGAGTGTACGTCCAGTTCTTGTTGAGGATGAGGCGCACGATGACCGGAGTGGTCATACGGCCTTCCATCTGCGCGAACAGGAGCATGGAGTCGTCAAACGTCTTGTAGCCGTCCTGGTTGAAGTTATCGTAGTTGTTGGCAAAGAGTTGTTTGAGCTTGGGATGTCCGAGTCCTTGTTTTGCGAGTTTGGCGTAGTTCGCATGGTCGAAGAGATAGTCCGTGATGGCAAGCGCGAGCGCGTGTCTTCTGACTCGCAAGATATCTCCCGGCAAAGCGTAGTCGGCGTCGTTGCACACATAGAGGTCGAACACCCAATTGTAAAGCTCTTTCCTCAACGGGTCGAGGCTTTCGACGTGCTCGTTGAACAAAGCCAGCGTCGCATAATCGGCAGTGTACTTTTCAACCTTTTCGTAGATCTCCGCATTGGAGTAGTTCGGATATGCGTCGACGGGGTGATCCTCAAGGCCCGCATACGAGAAGTCGCCGTGCTCGGCAAGCTCGCCTGTTGCGGGATCGTAGATGTTCATGTTGCCGTTGAGCAGGTTGTACGCAACGTATTGACGCTCAAGCGCGGCGTTCTCTTCCGCCTGCTGCTGGCCGTTGTAGTAGATGTCCTCAGACCAGATGGTGTAGGACGTGGCGTTTGCAACGATATCGGGCAAGACGTAGGTCAAAATGAGTCCGAACACCGTCGTCAGGCAGACGTAGGTGATGGCGATCCTCACGCCCTGCGAGCCTATGCTCTTCTTGGACTTCTTGCGGGAAACAAGCACCACGACAAGCGCGAATATGATCGCGAACACCGCCATGACGATGAAGCCGATGAAGTGCCAAATCGAGTACGAAGGCAACAATTGACAGGTCTTTGCCGCAAGCACGATCGGGATGATGATCAAGGGCAGGAACGCCACAACGTAAAGAATGATCGACAATATCTTTGACGCGAGAGACGTCTTTTTGTCGTCCCAACCGGTGCGCTGTTTGAAGCCGTCCACAGCCTTGCCAACGCCCGCGTGAGCCTTTTCAAGCGCGCCGTCCACCGCGTGGTTGACTTTGTCCATTGCGCCTCTCACGGAAGCTACAAACGCGTTGGGCTTCTTTTCGTCCTTTTCGGGCTCGGCGTCGCCGTCGCAGGTCGCCAAGCAGAAATACTTCTTCTCCTTTTCAGCCGCGATCATATAGAGCAAATAGAAGATGATCACGATGCCCGATGATGTGAGCAACATGTCGCGGAATTTGTAAAGCGGGAAGTTTTTGGGTTGATATGAAAGATCCGTCTTGAGCTGTTGCACGCTCGCAAGATCGGTGAGACCCACAGCCGCGGGATATGCGCCCGTGCCGATCGTGTCGCCAATGAGAGTGGAACCGACAATGTTGCCGACAACTGCGCCCTCATAGTACGCGCGCTCGTAATCCGCAAGATACTGAGCCGTCTCCGCATAGCCTGCGGGAAGGTCGCCTTCGATCGTCAAAACCGCTTCGGTGTAGAACTCCCAAATGGGTTTGATGACGGGGGATTGATAATTGTAAAGTCCTGCGAGCAGGTCGGTGAGAATGCCGTTGACGTCAACGTCAAATTCGCCTGCCGCATTGATGAGCGGAATTGAAATGCCGCTTATCTCAAGACCCTTGTAGGTCTCGACAGTGCCGTCCGCCTTTGTTACGGGAATGTCCGTGAACACGAGGCCGCCGATCGTGTCGATGAGCTTCGCAAATCCCATTTCCTCGACCACTCTGTTGAGAGCGCCGCTGAGGAACGTGCTGAGACGATCGAGGTCGAAGTTATACTCGCCGTCCGCTCCGTCTGCGAGCAAGCCGTCGGTGAAATCAACGTCGGCAAGCAGCTTGTCGTTGTCGATCGCGCCTTCGCCGTTGTCGCCGTAAAGAGCGAGATAGAGATGATTGTGCTCTGCCGTCTTATAAGTTACTTTTACAAATACGTCTTCAAGAGTTTCATCATCAAATATAGCACCATATAGACCCTGCACGGTTGCGCCGAGAGTGGGTTGTTTCAACAAACCGCCGACCGTGTTGAGCAAGCCCGTAAGAGAAATGCCGTTTGCGAGCGTCGTGGGCAGATCCGATGCGCCGGTCAAGAATGTGTTGAGCAACGAGAGCAAGGGGTTGGTTTTCGTGGTGTCGAGCAGATAGTCGAACAGGTGGTTGTCGCCAAGAAATGCTCCGAGATAAGAGACTACCTCTTCGAGCCTTGCGCGCGGCATGGAGAAGTTGTTTGCCATCTCCACTTCCTGCTCGTAGAGAGCCTTCACGCGAGGATCGACGAGTTTGCCTGTGGAGGGCAGCTCCGCCGTGCCCGCATAATACGCTTTGCGGAGTTCTTCCGCGTTATTTTTGATCTCCTCAACGAAGGTCTGATCCGCCGTCGCGAGGAATTGCTGACCCGCATAATAGTCCTCGAGAATCTCGAGGACGTTCTCGAAGCTGAACACCCAGCCGTCAGACAAAAGTCCGCTCTCGTTGTACAGGCCTTCGCCGTACACGCCGTCTGTGGTGTTGAACTTCATCGCGCCCTTCTTCGAGGTGTAGCCGACGGGAAGCATGTCTTTGCTGTACCACACATGCACCGTCGTGCCGGTCATGCCGGTGCGGGT
>CANQAA010000084.1 GCA_947589395.1 uncultured Clostridia bacterium | reverse complement strand
CTTCAACAGCACATTTTTGACAGATAAACATCGTTTTTTGCAAACAAGCATTCAATTTTGATGTGCAAACATCACACATCGGCGCGTGTCATACGCGCCTTTTTTCATGCCTATTACGCGCTGGAACAGCACGCCTTTAATTCTTGTTGCAAAATTGTAAAAATCAATGTTGACAGTGCATATTATGGGTGATATAATTTTTATGATAACGATAACATAATATCGTGCGCCGTATTCGGCAAAGGAGGAATTATGAAAAAATTTGTTGTGATGATGTTGCTCGTCGTGCTTGTCGTGTGCAGTCTTGTCGCTGCGCTCGTGGGCTGCGGCAAGAGCAATGATTCTGAGGCGGTCACATTCTATTATTACACAGTCGGCAATGCGACGCTCACCGCTCAGCTCAACCAAAAACTTGCGGATTTCACCGCCAAGACGGGCATCAAAGTGCAACCCATCGGCATCGCAAAGGACAACTACAACTCTGCGATCTCCACGAAGTTCACTTCCAAAAAGACGGACATGGACGTGCTCTATCTCGACCAGCCCCGCCTTGCGCAATATGCGTCCTCAAACCTCATCTATGCGCTTGACGAATATGTGACAACAGCTGACACCGACGCCGAGACGGTGGAGCAGGGCGACAAAGTACTCTTCAACAAGAATGCGTTCAACGCGTCAGCATGGGAGACGACTGTCTACAACGGCTCGACCTATGCGATACCTCTCACGCTCAACACATCCGTGCTTTTCTACAATGTGAGGACTGTGATGGAGGCGCTCGGTCTCGCTGATGAGCAAGCCGCCGTCACAAGGATGGAGACGATCAAGACGTGGGCAGATGTGGATAAACTTGTTGCGGACGTCAAAGCAAAGCACGGCGATTCCGCATTTTCAAGCAAGTACGCGCTGCTCAACGGGCTTGGCGAAAGCGGCTATCTCGGCTGGTATTCGCAATGCTTCATCGCGTCTGCGGGCAGCAAGATGTACGATCCTCAAAGCAAAGTTGTGCTCCCCGACGAGGACGGCACGGCAACGGAAGGGCTTACAAAGCTCAAGGAATGGATGGACCTCTCCCCGAAATCCATCTACAACACCAACACCGCCTTTACGGGCACGGTGAGCGCGCCTGCGGGGTCGGTCATCTTCTCGCTTGCGGACAGCTCCGCGATTGAGAAATTCAACGTCAACTACACCGATTTTTATGCGATACAGTTCCCCGGCAAGACGGCGGAGATAGGTTCAAAGTCCAACATCGGCGGCGAAAATCTCGTCATTGCGTCCAAATCAGTCAAGAAGGCGGAGGCTGTCAAGCTCATCCAATATCTCGTATCTGAAGATTGCATGTCTTTGATACAGGCGTGCACAAAGAACTTTGCGGCGGTGACAAAGTATGCATCGCTCGACACAGTCGTCAATTCCGTCTTTGACAATCCCAAGGACAGCGTCAAAAAGATGTATGCGACCATACAGGCGCAACTTGCCACGGCGCAGGTTCGTCCCGTCGTCAACGGCTGGATGCAAGTAAATGACACGACCATTCCGAGCGCGCTCAAGACCATGATCGAGGCAAGCGGCAACACGGCGGAGCTTGTCGCGGCGGCGCTCGGTTCAATCCGCTCGGGAGCGGGAGCATTTATCAAGTAAATTATGAAAGCGTACACAAAGCAATTGCTCAAAAGAAACGCGACGGGATATGCGTTTATACTTCCGCTTTTGATATACTTCATCGTCTTTCAGCTTGCGCCGATGCTCATTGCGCTGGTGATAAGTTTTACGGACTATTCGCTTGCCAATCTCGACCCGAGCTTCGTCGGCTTTGACAACTATATCGAGCTGTTCACAAACAAGGCGGTATATCAAAACTTTTGGTCATCTTTGCTCACGACGTTTTTGTACATGTTGCTCACCGTGCCCACAAGCATAATCCTGACGCTCATAGTGTCTGCGCTTCTCAACTCCAAAATCAAAGGCGAGAAGTTTTTCAAGACGATATTCTACATCCCATCCGTCACGGTCAGCGTGGCGATGATGGTCATGTGGAAGCAGATGCTTGCGCCGGACGGACTTATAAACCAAATATTCTCAAGCAATATCGATTTTCTCAACAACGAATCCACAGCCCTCGTCATGATTGCGCTCATGAGCGTGTGGGGAGGGTTGGGATACAACGTCCTCATCATGTTGAGCGCGATGAAAAATATCGACCCCGCGCTGTACGAGGCGGCGGAGATGGACGGCGCGGGCGCATTTCAAAAGTTTTTGTACGTCACCGTGCCGGGCGTCATGCCGACGATATTCTTCTTTCTCGTCACAGGGCTTATAAGCGGCTTTCAGGTGGGCGAGCAGATGGTCATCATCTATGGCACGGCGACGCAGGTCGAGTCCGTCAGGACGTACGTGTATGAGATGTTCTATCAAATGCGCGAGATGAGCAACTTCTCCATCGCGTCCGCGATGTCCTACTTCTTGTTTGCGATCATCCTCGTGTTTACGCTAATTCAATTCAGGCTGCAGAACGCCGACGCGATCAAAGAGAAAAGGATGTTGAAAAAAATAAAGAGGGAGGCGGCAAATGAAAAGAACTAAATTTCGCTTTCCCGCGCGCATAAACGGCGCAACAGTCGCCAAAAAGACATTCATATATGTCATTTTGATAGGGCTTTGCCTTTCGTTTATTGTCCCATATCTGTGGATGCTCATCACCTCGCTGAGGACGGAGCTTGCCTACAACTCTACGGGATTCACGCTTCTGCCGCTTGACGAGCAGGGGCACCTGTCGGTGTATTTTGGCAACTATAAGGAGGCGTTCACGGCGCTCAACCTTGGGCAGGTGCTTCTCAACACGCTCATCGTATGCGTGGCAAACACTTTCCTAAATCTGTTTTTGAACTCGCTTGCGGCGTATGCGTTTGCGAGGCTCAAATTCTTTGCAAAAAACACGATATTCAAGATAATCCTGTTTTCCATGATGGTCCCGGGCACTGTCATGCTTGTTCCCAACTTTTTGATTTGCGACTATCTTGGCATCACGGACAGCCTGTTTGCGCTCATACTTCCGTTTGTGATGAGCGTCTACAACATTTTCCTGCTGAGGCAACAATTTTTGGGAGTGGATAAGGGGATAGAGGAAGCGGCGCGCATAGAAGGCGCGGGTCCGTTCAGGATATATCTGCGCATCGTACTTCCGCTTGTCAAGCCGATGATGGTGGTCTTGGGCATCACGACATTCATGTGGAACTATGGCAACTATCTGTGGCCTTACATCGTCAACGTTGACCCAAACCTCAGGACGCTCGCGACTTCGCTTGCCGAGCTTACGGGCAGCGGCTATGATCTGACGGTGCAACTTGCGGGGGCGGTCATCGTTTCCGCGCCTATGATAATCGTGTTCTTCATTTTGCAAAAATACATTGTCGGCGGCACTATGGAGGGCGCCGTAAAAGGTTGATGAGGAAAAATTATGGCAAAAGTATCATTGAAACATATCTATAAAGTTTATGACGGCAAAGTCAAGGCAGTCAACGATTTCAACCTCGAAATCGAGGACAAGGAGTTTGTCGTGTTTGTCGGACCGTCGGGATGCGGCAAGTCAACGACGCTGAGAATGGTCGCGGGCCTAGAGGAAATCACCGCGGGCGAGCTTCGCATAGGCGATCGCATCTGCAACCATGTCGAGCCCAAAGACAGGAACATCGCCATGGTTTTCCAAAATTACGCGCTGTTCCCAAATATGACCGTATATGACAACATCGCGTTCGGCCTAAAAATGCACAAAGTTCCAAAGGCGGAGATAGATAAAAAGGTGCATGAGGCGGCGGAGATACTCGGTATAACGGAGTATCTTGACAGAAAACCGAAGGCGCTCTCGGGCGGACAGCGACAACGCGTTGCGCTTGGCAGGGCGATCGTGAGAGAACCCAACGTCTTTTTGCTTGACGAGCCGCTTTCCAACCTCGACGCCAAACTCAGGGCGAGGATGCGCACCGAGATAACAAGGCTGCACAAGCGTTTGCAGGCGACATTCATATATGTCACGCACGACCAGGTCGAAGCTATGACCATGGGCGACAGGATCGTCGTCATGAAAGGCGGCTTCGTGCAACAAATAGGCACTCCGCAGGAGCTTTTCAACTTTCCCGTCAACAAGTTTGTCGCGGGCTTCTTGGGCACGCCGCAAATGAATTTCTTTGACTGCACCCTTTTGAAAGAGCCTGACGGCAGCGTCACGGTGAGCGCGGAAGGCTTTACTCTCAGCATTCCGGAAGAGGAGACCTACAGGCTGGACGCCTCCGTGCTCGACGGCGCGCACAAAGTCACGCTTGGCATACGTCCCGACGACATCACTCCCCTCAAAGGCGAGGCGAAGGGCGTCGAAATCGAGGCGACCGTCTCGCTTGTGGAGGAATTGGGCGTGCAGACGCTCATATATTGCGACACGGATGAAAATTCGCTGATGATAGA
>CANQAA010000083.1 GCA_947589395.1 uncultured Clostridia bacterium | reverse complement strand
AAAAACTTTGAGGATAGAGAATTAAAAATAGTTTGCTATATCAATGCGATTGTGATAAAATTTTGTTAAGTATATAATATATGCAAAAAGAGAAGTAATATCTTGCGCCGAGCGTGTAAGAAAGCGGAGAGTCGAACGAGCGAGAAGCAGAAAGTCGAGCATGAAAAAGGGCGACTGCGCCGCATGCGAAAATAAGGCCGACGGGCGGAAGATAAGGAGCGCTCAGACATAACGATAAATTGTTTCGACGTAGCGGTAAAATCGCTTTGGAGTAGCGGTAAAATCGCTTTGGAGTAGCGGTAAAATCGCTTTGGAGTAACGGTAAAATTGCTTTGACATAGCGATGAAATCTCCTCGGCGTAATTGTAAAATCGCTTTGGCGTGGCGGTCGATCAGGTTTTGCGCGGCAGGGATAAGGTCAGAAAGACGTGAGTAAGGTCGGGAAGACGCGGGGCGTAAAAGGAGCGGCCGAGCGGCAGAAAACGCGCAAAAGTGGTATATGTGTTGAAAAATATTTTGTTTGTAAGGAAAAATATACATAGCGGAAGTCAAGATGAAGTTTGAGTTGGTGAGCAAATATAAACCTACCGGCGATCAACCTCAGGCGATAGAAAAGATCGTCGAGGGACTGAAAAGCGGCTTTAACACACAGGTTTTGCTGGGCGTGACGGGCTCGGGCAAGACTTTTACTATGGCGAACATCATCGAGCGCATTCAAAAGCCCACGCTGGTCATCGCGCACAACAAGACGCTCGCGGCGCAGCTTTGCAACGAACTTCGCGAATTTTTCCCAAAGAACAGGGTGGAATTTTTTGTTTCGTACTACGACTATTATCAGCCCGAAGCGTACATTCCGCGCACGGACACCTACATCGAAAAGGATCTCGCCGTCAACGACGAGATAGACAAACTTCGCAACTCCGCCACCGCATCGCTTTGCGAGAGAGAGGACACGATAGTGGTTGCGAGCGTGAGCTGCATATACGGCTTGGGAGCTCCTACGGACTATTACGAAAATGCCATATCCATCCGCGAGGGGGACGAGATAGACCGCAACGCGCTTGCGAGGCGGCTTGTGGACATTCAATATAAGCGCGCGGACTTTGACTTTGTGCGTTCGACGTTCAGGATGCGTGGGGACATAGTGGATATCTTTCCCTCCACGAGCAGTGAAATTGCGGTGAGGATCGAGTTTTTCGGCGACGTGGTGGACAGAATATGCGAGATCGACGGCGTCACCGCGCAAGTGATCGACGAGTTGCATCACACGATGATATTCCCCGCGACGCAATATGTGATAAGCGGCGATAAAGAGGAGATACTAAAGCGCATCATGCGCGATAAACTCGAGCGCAAAAAGTATTTTGAGGAGCGCGGAAAGCTTATAGAGGCGCAACGCATAGACGAGAGGGTCAACTACGACGTGGAGATGATCCGCGAGGTGGGCTATTGCAGCGGCATTGAGAACTACTCCCGCTACTTTGACGGCAGACAGCCTGGACAAGCGCCGTACACGCTGCTCGACTTCTTCCCGAAGGACTTCGTGACCTTCATCGACGAGAGCCACATGACCATTCCGCAAATTCACGGCATGTACAACGGCGACAGGGCGCGCAAGTTCAACCTCGTGGAGTACGGCTTCCGCCTGCCGAGCGCGTACGACAACCGCCCCCTCACTTTCGACGAGTTTGACAGCAGGATACGCCAGATCGTGTGCATGTCCGCAACGCCCGCGCAATATGAACTCGATAGAGCGGACGAGATTGCGGAGCAAATTATACGCCCGACGGGACTGCTCGATCCCGAGATAGAGGTGAAGCCGGTCGCGGGGCAGATCGACGACTTGACAAACGAGATACACAAGGTCGTTTCGAATAAGGGCAGGGTGCTCGTCACCACGCTCACCAAAAAGATGGCGGAAAACCTCACCGACTTTTTGAAGGAAGTGGGGATCAAGGTCAAATATATGCACTCCGACATCGACACACTCGAGAGAATGGAGATCGTGAGGGGCTTGCGCGAGGGGGAGTTTGACGTGCTCGTGGGCATAAACCTTTTGAGAGAAGGACTTGACCTTCCCGAAGTTCAGCTCGTCGCTATCCTCGACGCGGACAAGGAAGGGTTTTTGAGAAGCGAGAGCGCGCTCATCCAGACGGTGGGCAGAGCGGCAAGAAACGACAAGGGCAGAGTGGTCATGTACGCCGACAATATGACGGACAGCATGAAGCGGGCAATTGACGAGACCCTTCGTCGACGCAAGATACAGGACGACTATAACAAGGCGCACGGCATCACCCCGAAGACCGTTGTCAGCACAATCAAAAATTCCATTGAGATCACCAAAAAGGCAGTTAAAAACGAGAAATTGTCGTATAAAGATCTCAATCGGGAAATTGAGCGCGTGAAAGGGCTCATGAAAGCCGCAGCGGAACAGCTGGATTTCGAGAAGGCTATTTTGCTGAGAGACGAGCTTGCGGAGCTCAAAAAACAAATAAAAAAACTCAGCTGAGGCAAATAAGTTATGGACAAGATATACGTTAAGGGCGCAAGAGAAAACAATTTGAAAAACGTGGAGCTTGAGATTCCGCGCGACAAGCTCGTCGTGTTCACGGGACTTTCCGGCAGCGGAAAATCCTCGCTCGCGTTTGACACGATCTTTGCCGAAGGGCAGAGAAGATACGTCGAGAGTTTGTCGAGCTACGCGCGCATGTTTTTGGGGCAGATGCAAAAGCCTGACGTGGACTATATCGAAGGACTCTCTCCCGCAGTGTCGATCGATCAAAAGACCACGTCGCACAATCCGCGCTCGACTGTCGGCACGGTCACGGAGATATACGACTATCTCAGGTTGCTTTTTGCGCGCATAGGCAAGCCGCATTGTCCGAATTGCGGCAGACCCATCGAAAGGCAGACCGTCGATCAGATCTGCGACAGAGTCATGGAGCACGCGGGCGCAAAGCTTCAGGTCATGGCGCCCATCGTGAGAGGAAGAAAGGGCGAGTACAAAAAGGATTTTGAGCAGTTAAAGCGCGCGGGTTACGCGAGAGTGAGGGTGGACGGCGTGAACTACACCCTCGACGAGAGCATAGAGCTTGACAAAAACGTCAAACACAACATCAGCGTCATCGTGGACAGGCTCGTCGTCAAGGAGGGGGTGGAGAGCAGGCTCACGGAAGCCATCGAGACAGCGATCAAACTCTCCGAAGGCTTGGTTCAGGCGGACTTCGATGGCGATGAGATCCTCTATTCCACAAAATACGCGTGTCCCGATTGCGGCGTATCGTTTGAGGAGCTGACGCCCCGCCTCTTTTCATTCAACAATCCGTACGGCGCGTGCCCGGAGTGCGGCGGCTTGGGGTTCAGACAGGAGATAGACACAAACCTTTTGATATCAGACCCCAACAAGACCTTGAACGAGGGCGCGATCAAGGCGTCGGGCTGGCTTGTGGACTCCACGAATTGGATAAATTCACAGCTCAGGGCGCTCAGCAAAGCGTACGGCTTTTCGCTTGACGTTCCGCTAAAAAAACTTCCCAAAAACGTGCTGGACATCATCTTTTACGGCAACGGCGGCGACCGAATCCCGATGGAGTACAACTCAAGGAGCTATTCCGGCTTTTATCACGCGAGCTACGAGGGGATCGCAACGAGCCTCATGCGCCGCTTCAACGAGACGGATTCCGATCTCATCAAGTCGGAAATTTCAAAGTATATGAAGGAAGTCCCCTGCTCAAAGTGCAAGGGCAAGAGGCTAAAGCCCGAAGCGCTCGCCGTCACGGTGGGGGGTGTGAACATCTACGAGATGACGAACATGTCCGTCTCGGCGCTATCCGCATTCATCAAGGGGCTGGAGCTCACAAAGACGGAACATCTCATTGCGGACAGGTTGATAAAGGAGATCATCGCGCGACTTGACTTTTTGACGAACGTTGGGCTTGACTATCTCACGCTCTCGCGCTCCGCCGCCACGCTTTCGGGAGGGGAATCGCAAAGGATAAGACTCGCGACGCAAATAGGCAGCGGGCTGACGGGAGTGCTTTATATCCTCGACGAGCCGAGCATAGGGCTTCATCAAAAGGACAATCAGCGCCTGCTCGAGTCCCTTAAAAATTTGAGGGATCTGGGCAACACGCTCATCGTCGTCGAGCACGACGAGGAGACCATGCGAAACGCCGACTACATCGTGGACATAGGTCCCGGCGCGGGCGTGCACGGGGGAGAGGTCGTCGCGTGCGGAAGCGTCGAGGACGTGATCGCGAGCGAGCGCTCCATCACAGGAAAATATCTGAGCGGAGAGTATAAGATCGAAGTTCCCATATCGAGAAGGACGGGCAACGGCAACTTTTTGAAGATCTCGGGCGCAAAGCAAAACAACCTCAAAAACATAGACGTAAAATTGCCGCTCGGCGTGTTCACCTGCATAACGGGCGTGTCCGGAAGCGGAAAGTCCAGCCTGATAAACGAGATCTTGTATCCAGCGCTTTCAAACAAGCTCATGGGCAGCCGCATGACGGAGGGCGCGTACAATGGGCTCGAAGGCGTTGAAAACGTGGACAAAGTCATTTGCATCGATCAAAGCCCCATAGGCAGAACGCCGCGCTCGAATCCCGCCACTTACACGGGCGTGTTCTCTCCCATTCGAGACCTCTACGCCAACTTGCCGGACGCAAAACTTCACGGCTACACGGCGGGCAGGTTCTCATTCAACGTGAGCGGGGGCAGATGCGAGCATTGTTCGGGCGACGGAATAATCAAGATCGAAATGCACTTTTTGCCCGACATATATGTGCCGTGCGAGGTGTGCAAGGGCGCAAGATACAACCGCGAGACCCTCGAGGTGCGCTACAAGGGCAAAAACATAAGCGAAGT
>CANQAA010000082.1 GCA_947589395.1 uncultured Clostridia bacterium | reverse complement strand
GGCGTCATCGTGTTGTTGCTTGCGGGCGTGCATGTGGCGTTCGCGTATATCGGCACGATCCTCATCTATATCGGCTCCATCATGACGGCGGTGAGCGGCGTGCATTACGTCGTCAAAAACAAGGACGTCCTAAAGTACGTCAAGGAAGGGGAGTGATATGGACGTCTTCAGGCTCGCGGGGCTCAAAAAAGGCGAGATAGAGGCTCGGCTCGCTCCCTTGAAAAAGTCCGGGCTTGGCTTTGAGGTCGAGGAGAGTTGCTACGACGCAAAAGTGTCCTTGCGCCCCGCAAAAGAGATGTCCGAGACGCGCTTCGAGGAGCTGAAATGCAAGGCATATCAGCTTTTTGAGGACGAAGTGTACGCGATGACGGACTCGTCTCTTCAGGAGACGGCGGTGAAACTTCTCATGCTCAACAAAAAGACGCTGTCCGTTGCCGAGAGTCTGACGGGCGGGGAGATATGCTCCCGTCTCACGGAGATATCGGGGGTGAGCAGCTGCTTTTACGAGGGCATAGTGTGCTACAATCGCAAGTCCAAAATGGCGAGGCTCGGGGTGACGAGGCGCACGCTTGCGGACTACGGCGCGGTCAGCAGACAGACGGCGATAGAGATGGTCAAGGGGCTCATCGGAGTCAACGCGGACATAGGGCTTGCAACGACGGGACTCGCAGGGCCTCTCGGCGATGAGGACAAACCCGTCGGGCTCGTGTATATCGGAGTGGGCAGCGGAGACTTTCTCATGGCGTTTGAAAAACACTTCGCGGGCAGTCGCAACGAGGTAAGAGCGGCGGCGGCAAACCTCGCGCTGTTCTATTTGATAAGATACTTGAGAGGAGATATATTGAGACTGTAGATCAAAATCAATATCCGATAAGGAAAAGGAGATATATATGGCAGACAAACAACCCGAAAAGAAGCAAAAAACCAGAGAGGAGAGCTTGCAGGACGCGCTCGTTCTGATCGAAAAGAAGTTTGGCAAGGGCTCTATCATGTGCCTGTCCGACGACTCGGTGCAGCAGGTCGACGCAATTTCGACAGGGTGTCTTACTCTCGACGTGGCGCTTGGCATAGGCGGCATTCCAAAGGGCAGAATAATCGAGATATACGGGCCCGAATCTTCGGGCAAAACGACGGTCGCGCTCCATTGCGTCGCGGAGGTGCAAAAGCAGGGCGGAACTGCGGCGTACATTGACGCCGAACACGCGATCGATCCGCTTTACGCTTCAAATCTCGGCGTAAAACTCGAAAACCTCTACATCGCGCAGCCCGACAGCGGCGAGCAGGCGCTCGACATCGTGGAGACCCTCGTCAAGAGCGGAGCGGTCGACATCATCGTGGTCGACTCCGTCGCGGCGCTCACCCCTCAGGCGGAACTTGACGGCGAGATGGGAGACAGTCACATGGCTATGCAGGCAAGGCTCATGTCGCAGGCGCTCAGAAAGCTCACGGCGGTCTCTTCAAAGAGCAAGTGCACGATCATCTTCATCAATCAGCTTCGCGAAAAGGTCGGCGTCGTTTACGGCAACACCGAGACCACGACGGGCGGCAAGGCGCTCAAGTTCTACGCGTCTGTCAGGATAGATATAAGGCGCAAGGACGCCGTCAAGGACGGCGGCGACGTCATAGGAAATCACGTTCTCGCAAAGGTCGTCAAAAACAAGGTCGCGCCCCCGTTCAAGTCCGCAGAGTTTGACATCATCTACGGCAAGGGCATCTCAAACACCGCTTGCGTCCTCGACGTTGCGGTGGATTGCGGCATAGTTCAGAAGAGCGGCGCATGGTTCAGCTACAACGACGAGAAGATCGCGCTCGGAAGAGACAAGGCGGTCCAGTATCTCGAGGAGCACCGCGACGTTCTCGAAGAAATCGACGCAAAAGTCAGAGAAAAACTCTCTCCCAAGCACGAGTAAATCAAAAAGAGGCGTTTACGCTTCGAAATGCGCAAATAAACGCCTTGTTTCGTCAAAAATTTCAAAAATATTGCCATGCAAGCGCGCGGCAATATTTTTTTGTTCCGCCGTGTATTTTTTTGTCAGCAAGTTGACTTTATATTATATATAGTTTATACTATATGTGACAAAGTCGGGTAACTGAAAACAGTTTCAGATAGATTTTTACCAATATTTTTTCTATCTTTTCGTATGTTTTCTATGCGCGGTTTTGATTATATATATCGGAGGTCCCGGACCGTGACAAATTTATTATTTTCAGCTCTTGCGCCGGGCGCAGTTGCGGGTATTGCAATCGCCACGCTCATCGTCGGAGCATTATTGACATTCGTGGGCTTTTTTGTTTACATCAAGTCTGCAAAAAACAAGATCAACAACGCCAAAGAAGAGGCGTCCCGCATTGTCGAGGACGCAAAGATCGAAGCAAAGACCATCAGATCCGACGGCGTGTTTGCCGCCAGAGAGCAGATGGACAAAATGCGCGCCGAGTTCGAAAAGGAAACGAAGGAGCGCAAGCAGGATTGGCAACGCACCGAAAACAGGCTCGCCCAAAAGGAAGCCGCCATCGACAAAAAAGAGGAGTTGCTTGACAAAAAGGACGCGTCTCTCGACAAAAAGTTGGAGGACATCGAAAAATCTCAAAAGCAGATCGAAGAGACAAAAACGCGCTTGAGCGGCATAGAAGAAGAGCTCAGCGGCGCGCAGCAAAAGATGCAGGCGGAGCTTGAAAGAGTTGCCGGCATGACAAAGGAAGAGGCGCAGGGCGAGCTCAAAGCCGCGTTGCTCGAGGACGTCAAAAAGAACGCCGTCGCCGACGCCAAAAAGCTCATCGCGGACGCAAAAGAAAACTCCGTCAAGGAAGCTCAAAACATAATTTCTCAGGCGATACAGCGTTGCGCTGCGGACTATGCCACCGAAAACACCGTGTCCGTCGTGGCGCTGCCAAACGACGAGATGAAGGGACGCATAATCGGCAGAATGGGGCGCAACATCCGCGCTCTTGAAAGCGCGACGGGCGTTGACCTCATCATCGACGACACGCCGGACGTCATCACGCTTTCGAGCTTCGATCCCGTCAGACGCGAAGTCGCAAGGCTCACGCTTGAAAAGCTCATCACCGACGGCAGGATACATCCCGCTCGCATCGAGGAGATGGTCGACAAAGTCCGTCGCGAGGTCGAAGCGGGCATCAAAGAAGCGGGCGAGGACGCCGCGCTCGAAGTGGGCGTGCACAACCTGCATCCTGAGATAATCAAGACGCTCGGCAGGCTCAAATACCGCACCAGCTACGGGCAAAACGTGCTCAAGCACTCCATCGAGGTCGCAAAAGTCGCGGCGATCATGGCGTCGGAGCTCGGCATAGACCCGCGCATCGCAAAGAGGGCGGGACTTTTGCACGACATAGGCAAGGCGGTCGACCATGAGCTCGAGGGCACGCACATTCAGCTCGGCGTGGACATCGCAAAGAAATATCGCGAAAATTCCGAAGTCATTCACGCGATAGCCGCGCACCACAACGACATCGAGCCTCAGACCATAGACGCCGTGCTCGTGCAGGCGGCGGACGCAATTTCCTCCGCAAGACCCGGCGCGAGAAGGGAGTCGCTTGAGTCCTACGTCAAGCGCATCGAAAAGCTCGAAGACATCGCCAAGTCCTTTGACGGCGTCGAGCAGACCTTCGCCGTGCAGGCGGGCAGGGAGATCCGCGTCATGGTCAAGCCCGAAAAAGTCAACGACGCGGCAACCGTCTTCCTCGCAAAGGAGATAGCCGAAAAGCTCGAAAACGAGCTCGAGTATCCCGGACAGATCAAGGTCAACGTGATAAGGGAAGTGCGCAGCGTCATGATCGCAAAATAGCCTCAAGGCTTAATATAGAGGGAAGGAAAGTACGATGACAAGTGAGCTTGTAAAAACCGAGAAGCAAATCAAAAGCATAAAGCGTGCCGTCGAGATCATCGACGCCACCTACGAAGCCGTGCTTGACAGCATAAAGGCTGGCGACACCGAAAAGGATATAGCCAACTTCATCGAGGAGTTCGTGCTCATGCAGGGCGCAAGCGGACTTTCGTTTGACACCATCGTCGCGTTTTCGGACGGCGGAGCGGAGCCCCATCACGTCCCCACCGACAGGAAACTCGAAAGAGGCATGCTCGTCACGATAGATATGGGCGCTGTCTTTGAGGACTATTGCTCGGACTTCACGCGCACGTTTGCCTTTGGCGAGCCAAACGCAAAGCAACTTGAGGTCTATGACATCGTATATCGCTCCCAAAAGCTCGGCATCGCGGCGGTCAAGTGCGGCGTGAAATGCAGCGAAGTGGACGCCGTTTGCCGCGACTACATCGAAAAGCACGGCTACGGCGACAAGTTCATCCACACGACGGGGCACGGCGTGGGCACTCAGATCCACGAAGCTCCGAGAGTCGCCAAAAACAGCGACGAGGTGCTTGAAAAGAACATGGTCATCACGATAGAGCCCGGCATATACATCCAAAACGAGCTCGGCGTGAGGATAGAAGATATGGTCATCGTGGGCAAACACGGTCCTTTGAGTCGCATTCCCACCGAACTTATCGTAATCGACAGATAACGCTTGCCAAGCGACCGAACAAGTGTTACAATAATTATATAAACCCCATAGGAGAGTATTATGGCACAAATAATGGCAGGAGATTTGAGAAAGGGCGTTACCTTCCTCTATGACGGAAACAAAATCATGACTGTTGTGGACTTTTTGCACGTCAAACCCGGCAAGGGCGCGGCGTTTGTCCGCACAAAGATGAAAAACGTTGTGACGGGGGCTGTGCTTGAGCAGACCTTCAACCCCACCGAAAAATTCGAGCTCGCGCACATCGAAACCAAAACTATGGAATATCTCTACACCGACGGCGAGTTCTACTATTTCATGGACGCCGAGACGTATGAGCAGATCCCGCTCAACCATTCGCAAGTCGAGGACGCGCTCAACTTTGTC
>CANQAA010000081.1 GCA_947589395.1 uncultured Clostridia bacterium | reverse complement strand
TCGAACACTCACTCACCCGACACTGAACATTATACCATCCCAATGTGAAGAAATCAAGCACTCTTCATGCACGCTTAATGTAAAACATAATACCAATGTTACCACTGCAATGATTACACTTGCAAATTTTTTCATAATAAACTTCTCCTACAAATTACTGTTTATCATTTCAATTATACCATAAAAACAGGAGAAACGCAAGTAGCAAGCGGCACTCATAAATAAAAAGTAAATCCGAACCACTCACTCGTTACGAGTATTTGGTTCGGATTATACTGACTTGGTGCGGTCACCGGGACTTGAACCCGGATGTCGTGGACATACGCCCCTCAAACGTACGCGTCTGCCAGTTCCGCCATGACCGCAATTGCATTGACTATTATATGATTTTAACTTTTGCTTGTCAAGGAGTTTTGCAATCAAAATTTTCAAGAAACCAAAAAAAATTATTTTTCATATTGTTGGATATGGAGACGGCCGGCGTTGATTTGGGAGGAATTTGAAAAATTGGGCGGGTGCGACAAAAATTTGCTTGCGCTGATCGTTGCAAGGAGCATATGCGAGGGACGATCGAAAGAGGAGATAGGCGAGATTTTTGAGTTTTTGCAACTCGTCATTTGCAATCTCAAGACCTATATGCGCTAAAAATTTTTCGGAAATTGTTTCAAAAGCGTTGACAGCTATTAAATTATATATATAATATTTATTAAGACTATATTTATGCACACGGCTATAGTCATCCCATGAAGGAGCAGAACGCGTTTGCGTTGGATATAAAATGAAATTTTTCGATAGAGATATGGCGGCGCTGGACGTCAACTCGCACCATATTAGCGCCATTGTCGGCACAAAGAGAGCGCAAGGCGTCTTTTCGATAAAGGCATTCAAGGAGGAGGTCTATCAAGGCTATGCGGACGGGCAGTTCTTTGACGCGGACGACACTCGCGGCGTCATAAAGAGCGTTGTCACGGCGGCGATGAAACTTTCCTCTTCGCGAACCAAGACCATTTTTGTCAGCGTACCTGCGGAGTTTGGCTCGGTCATCACAAAATGCGTCGGGTTGGACTTTGAAAAGAGGCACAGAATAACGGACGCGGACGTCAAAAATCTTATAGACAGCGGCAGCGATTTTCACACCGACGCGTTCAAGCTCATCAACACTTCGCCCATTTGCTTCACCCTCAACAAAGAGGACAAGATGTTCAGCGACGTGAGGGGAGCGGAGGCGCTCTCCATGCAGGCGACCGTCAGCTATATGTTTGCGGATGTAAACTATCTCAAACTGCTTGACGGCGCGCTCGAAGAGCTTGGCTTCACCGACATAAGATATATTCTCAGCGAGTGGGCAGAGAGCGTTTGGCTTCCCACCGACATGCAAAAGGACAGCGCGTTTGCGCTCATAGACATTGGATATTTGTCCTCGTCCGTGACGATAGCGCGGGGCGACGGAATTGTGTCGCTCAAGGCGTTCTCGATGGGCGGCGCGCACATTGCGGGGGACATTTTCGAGTATCTAAACGTCCCGTTTGACATGGCGGAGGAAGCGAAGAGGCTTGTTGACCTCAACATGAAATATCGCGAGCAGGATCTCATCGTCAGCGACGGGGAGTGCGTCGTGGGCGCGATCGACGCGCAAGAGATCGTGAAGAGGCGTCTCGACATGTTCGCGGGCGTGATAAAAAATATCCTCGCAAGCGAGGAGATCCCCGAAAATATGCACCTGCAGGTATATCTGACGGGCGAAGGCGTGGCTCCCATACGCGGGGTCAAAAAATATCTGAGCGACGCGCTGATAAGATACGTCGACATCCTTGCCCCCAAGCTTTCGGGATTTGTCAAGCCCGAAGACAGCTCGAAGGCGTGCCTCATCATGATGGCGGATTCGCTCAAAAACGACAGAACTATCAAGGATTATTTGAAATCGCTTATAAACGGAGGTAAAAAGTTATGATTTACGACTACGGCAACTATAACGGCGGATACGACCAAAATCAAGGATATCAACAATATCAACAATATCAAAATTACGGTTACGACGAGCCCGAGCAGCCTCAAGAGCCCGAAGAGGCTCAGACGTACGGCGAGCAATATGCGGGACAATATGAACAATATGGCGAGGCGGAAGGAGCCGAGCAATATAACGCGCAAGACGACTACGTTCCCGAAAGCGAGTACGTCGCGGACGACGATCCCAGCACATATCAGCCCGTGACCGTCAAAAAGCACGGTCAGGCGAACATCGTCGTCGTGGGCGTGGGCGGAGCAGGCAGCAACGCCGTCAACAACATGGTAAGAGCGGGCATAAAGAGCGCGGAGTTTGTTGTGATGAACACCGACCTTCAGGCGCTCAAGATGTCGCTTGTCGACCCGTCCCGCCGCATTCAGCTCGGCGACAAGACCACCGAAGGTTTGGGCGCAGGCTCAAATCCGGAAATCGGCAGACTTGCGGCAGAGGAGTCCCGCGAGCGCATAAAAGCCGCTTTGCAGGGCATAGATCTTTTGTTTATCACCGCAGGCATGGGCGGCGGCACGGGAACGGGAGCTGCGCCCGTCATTGCGGAGATAGCAAAGTCTCTTGGCATTCTCACCGTCGGCGTCGTCACAAAGCCCTTTGACTTCGAGGGCATGCAGCGCATGAAAAACGCCGAAGAGGGCATAGCAAAAATCAAAGATTTTGTGGATACGCTGCTTGTCATTCCCAATGAGAAGCTGCTCAAAGTCCTCAATCCCGACGTGCCTTTCAAGCGCGCGTTCGAAATTGCGGACGACGTTTTGAGACAGGGCGTTCAAAGCGTGAGCGACGTCATTGCCGAGCCGCAGATCATCAACCTCGATTTTGCGGACGTCAGGACGATCCTCTCCCACAGAGGCCTCGCGCACATGGGCATCGGCAAGGGCAAGGGCGAAAAGAGAGTCATCGACGCCGTCAGAGGCGCGGTCTACAGCCCGTTGCTCGAGTCGAACATCGAGGGCGCGACGGCGATCATCATCAACATAATCGGCGGGGATGACATCAAGATGAGCGAGGTGTCCGAAGCGTGCGACATTGTCAAGGGCGTCGTGGACAAGAGCGCGAACATCATCTTCGGCATGGCGACCAAGCCCGACAAGCAGGATCTTGAGATCACCATCATCGCGACGGGGTTTGTCAACCGTCACGAGCCTTCCTTCAAGCCCGTCGGCGCTCAGCAGAAGTCAAACCTCGAGCAGGCGCTCAACGAGGCGGAAATGATGCATGAGCCGAAGCCTCAGCCCGAAGTCAAGCCCGTCGAGAGACAGCGTCCGGAGGACTTCTTCCAGACGAGACCCTCCTTCAACACATATCAACAAAAGGCGCAACCTCAAGAGCCCACGACATCGAGAGTGGAGACTCCCGAAAGGCAAGTGCCAACGTTTTTGAGACGCTTGAAAAACAACAATCCCGAAAAGTGAGTTGCACTTAGCGGCTTGCAATTTATAGCAATTATCCGAAGGGCGACCTTCGGATTTTTGTATGCGCAATTTAGCTAAAACGCAAATCTAAAGCGCTTGATTAAGTTTTTTGCTGTTGAACACAATTGCAATAGCTTATGGTCTTGAATTATAATCGCTTAAATATGCGTTTTACGCCGACAACGAATGAATGTGCATTTGTTATGCGTATTCGCGCTGACGAATTGTAAGCTCATTTCTTATGAATTTATATGTTATCGCGCGTGGAGTTATAGTGTTTTTTATGCACTTTTTCGTTAGGACGATACTTAAAATCAGACTGTTAAATGTGCATTTATACGGTAAATTATAGTATTATCTTAATATTATATTAAGATATTTCGAGCGTCGACATCAAAGGAAAGTTTTTTTGACGCGGACGTGCTAAAGTGGCGACGTGAGCGTATATATCGAGCTTGTTTTGTTCAACAACTTCATGATGGACGCCTTCATCGTGCTCTCCACGCTGTTTTTGAGAAGAAAGGTCGTGAGGACTTGGAGGGTGATCTTCTCCTGCATATTGGGTGCGACGTGCGCGACGATGTATGCCGTAGAGGCGAAGTGGATGAAAATCGCGACCCTTGTTTTTCTTGCGCCCGCGATGTGCCTTTTCATGTGTAAATATAATAAAACAGGCAAACTAAAGGACTTCATTTGCACTTTTGCCGCGTTTGAGGCGGTGACATTCGTCTGCGGCGGAGGAGTTTTCGCGCTCTCGCTTTGGCTGAAGATGGATTTGAACTCCTATCCCGTCGTGGGGCTATCCGCAGGCATGGGGTGCGCAGCGCTAATTGCCGCGTTTTTGATCCGCAAAAGGAAGAGTGCGTCAGGGAGCAAAAAAGTGAGCGCGGCTATCGTGCTGGACGAAAAAAGCATAAGCGTGCGCGCGCTCTACGACAGCGGAAATCTGCTTGAGGATGAATTTAGCGGACTTCCCGTCGTGATACTTTCAAAGTCGCTTGAAAAAAGCCTCGCGGGAGCGCAGATCGAGGGCTTCATCGAGGCGTGCACGGTGAGCGGCAAAAAGAGCCTCAGGCTCGTGAAGCTCAATGGCGTTGAGGTGGACGGCAAGCTCATCCCCGCGCTCGGCGCGTTTTGCGAGGACGATCTTGGGGACTACGACGTGATCTTGCAGTGCTCGATGGCTTGAGGAGGAAAAGATATGAGAGGATTTTTGAAAAGATTTTGGCAAAGACTGCTTTCGCTTTTGGGAATGAAAAACGAGGGACGCGTCAACTACATCTCGGTTGGCAACAGCCTTCCCGCGCCCCTCAGTCCCGACGAGGAACTCGAGACGGTCAGGCGCTTTCTTGCGGGGGACGAGCAGGCGAGACTCACCCTCATCGAGCACAACTTGAGGCTCGTCGTTTACATTGCAAAGCGTTTTGACAACACGGGCGTGGAGATGGACGATCTCATCTCAATAGGCACGATAGGGCTCATCAAGGCGGTCGCGAGCTACAATCCGGACAAAAACATCAAACTCGCCACTTTCGCTTCCCGCTGCATAGAAAACGAGATCCTGATGCACTTGAGAAAGACGAGCAAGACCCGTGCCGAAGTCTCCCTCGACGA
>CANQAA010000080.1 GCA_947589395.1 uncultured Clostridia bacterium | reverse complement strand
CGCTCGTGCTTGGGCGTGTCAAGCGGCATATACGGCGGGTTGATCTACATCACGATGTACTTTTTTGAACGATCGGGATGGGTCTCGTTGTACTCCGCCTGCTTGTCGACAAGCTTTTTGACGAGCGACTTGGGCGCGTAACCCTCGTGATAGCAGCCGTCGTAAGGGTTATAATAGAATCCCGCAAAGTTGCCGTTGTAACGATCCCAATTTTCCTCTCTGCCGTCCTCAAGCTCGGGCGAAGGCGTGTAATAATACTCGTCGATGAGTTCCTCGTTGATGGGCAACGGATAAAGCGGATCGGGATGTTTCTCTTCGGGCTTCGGCTCTTCCTCGACGGGCTCTTCGACCTTTTCCTCAACGGGTTCGGGCTCGGGTTCGGGCTCGGGCTCGACGTACTCTTCGAGTTGAACTATCTCGTCCTCTTCATCCATGCGCTCGGGCAGGAAGACAACGTTGGGATCGTTGTCGTTGAACACTTTGATGTGCTCCATGCTGTAAACTTCGTCCTCGTCGAAAACGGTAGGCGGAATTGGATATATCATATCTTCGTCGTATACAATGTTCATAGGAATGTAATCTAATTTTTCGGGCTGTTCCGGTTGATTTTCTTGTGGGTCGGGTTGCTTTTCGACTTCAACAACTTTTTCTACAACTTTCCACTTTACTTCGGGAACATTACGACGCGTGCGCAAACGCTCCCTCTTTGCAGCGAGGCTCTCGTTGAGACGGACTTGTTCGCCGGTAACGCCGTACTCGGCAAAGAATGCGTCTTCTTTGTCGTCCTCTTTTTTGTCCTTGCGCTCCTTTACCGCCTTCGCGCCGTTGACTATGATCACGACGAGCGCTATGACGACGACAAGCGCAACTACGCCCAACACGACCAATGCGGAGACGCCGGTCAGCGTGCCAAGCTTGAAATTTTCAATAAATTCCATATCCACCCCTTATAGGATATATCAATCACCAATATATTATCACATATCGCGCTTGTGTGCAATATCTTATTTAACTTTTTTTAATTATTTTTATATAAATAAGCAATGTTGACTTTTCAAGGAATTTTTTGCCGATATCAGACCAAGAGCGCCGTCGCCACGAGCACGGCGGCAAGCGGAAGCGCGGCGAGCGTCCCCTTGAGTTTTTGCCGCGAAGTCAAAAAGACGTAGCGCGAAAGCCCGGTGAGAGTGAAGCAATAAAACAGCGTCATGACTATCCCCGCGCTCACTTTTATCTGAGCAAACGACAGTCCGCCGATGAGCTTTAGATACACCTTGAACGGCACGAAAAGATATTTCATCACTATAAGTGCTGGCGATAAAGTCGTGATAAGCGCAAAAACCGTCAAAATTATGAGCAAAATGAACAGCGCCATGATAAGCGGCAGCATGACTATGCACGAGAGCAAAAATACGACCGAAAACCTGTTGAAAAACATCGCGAGGAAGGGATATATCATAACGTTCGCGCTTATCGAAAGCGCAAAGCCGTCCGCTATCTTGCTCCCTATATGCCGCTTGGGGCTGAGCCTGAGAACCGGCTTCATGAAGAAGTCCTTGAGAGGTTTGTAAAAGAGGCTCGTGCCGAAAAGCGAGAAGAACGAGAGCAAAAATCCCACCGACATAAAGGACGACGGTCTGAAAAGACAGATGAGGATCGCGGCGAACGATAGTGTGCTCAGTCCGTCCTTTTTGAAGCCCGTCATATCCGCAAACGTGAAGACCGTGCCCATGATGAACGCCCTGAGCGCGGACACCGTGAAGTTGCAAAGCGCGACGTAAAAGAAGGTGACTCCCGTTACGATCGCAAACGCGATCTTCGGATTGAGTTTGAGTTTTTTGAGAATGAAGTAAAGGAAGGTCGAAAGCAAAGAGATGTGCAGTCCGCTCACCGCGAGCACATGCGCGAGCCCCGCCGCGTTGACTTCGTTCATGAGCTCGTCGCTCATGCCGTACTTGTCGCCGAGAATGAGGCCTATGCATATGGACGCCGTGTCCGGGTCGAGGTTTTTGTAAAGCATGTTTTTGATCTTCATCTGCAGGTTGAATGGAAACTTGCCCCTGCTCTCGCTGAGCTTTATGACCTCAAAAGTGTATATGCGATGATATATCCTCTGCTCGTTGAAATATGAATAAAAGCTGTCGAACCTCTCGTGTTCCATCGGATCGACGTAGCCCTTGAGCTTCACTATGTCGCCCGCCTTGAAAGAAGGCCGTTCGTCGCTGTCGAACTCGACCGTCGCCAAGCCGTCCACCGCCCTGCCGTCGACGTATATGTCCGTCACCTTGAACACAGTCGCGTCGTCGACGACGATCTCGCTGGCTACGGTCGCCGTTATCTCTTCGGAGTAGGTATCCTCAATGAGCCTCGCGTCGTAAATTGCGTTCGCCGCGACGGACGCGCATATCCCGACGATCAGCATAAACGGGATATAAAAAAACCGCCTGCTCTTTTTGACTATCGTGACGACCAAAAACAAAACCGCCGCGACGCTCAGCGGGATCGCGACAAAAGCCGTCGGCGCGCCGTAAAGCGCTTCTCCGACGATGAGCCCAACAAGAAGCCCGAACGCCGCAAAACACATGGGGCGTTCGTTGAAAAGTCTTTTGTGCGATTTGTTTTTGTTGCGCGGTCGTTTCATCTCAAAATTTCAAAATCGTGCGTTTATGTGCCAAAAACGCATGATAAAGCGCGCTTTCAGTCTCTGCTCGTTCCCGTGACGACAAAATCCACGCCAAGCCCCAAGACGTTTTGCAAAATTACATCTCCTATCTTTGCGTCCGTCACGCAGAGTTTCGAGGCTTCAAAGAGCACGTCCTTTATCCTGTCCTTCGGCACGCTCGAGGAGGTTTTCACCGAGCACACTCCCCCGCTTTTCTCTTTGACGAGCGTGGTGACGGTGCGCTTGGGATAGGTAAACTCCTCCGCTCCGTACTTCGCGCCGCGAGCGCAAGTGTTGCCCTCGACGCACACTTTTCCATCCTTCTCGGTCACTCTCAAGGGGCAGCCGAGCGGACACATTATGCAAATGGTATCAAGCGTTCTCATCATCAAGCCTCACAGTGAGCTCCCCGTCAACGAGCGCTCTGTCAATTTCCACGCTGCCCATCTCGCCGGGAGCGAGCACGGCAAATTTGCGGGACTTTATCACTTTGTCCCCGCTCAGCACCACGAGTTTGCGGTTTTTGTAGACCGCGTCCACTCTGAAGAAAAGCGTTATCTTGCCCTCTCCCCCGCTTATGCGCTGAGGGAGCGCGTATCTTATGCCGTTTGTCGCCTTCACGCCGAAATACTCTTTCTCCTTTTGAGCGCAAAGCGCAAACTCAGCCGCCGCGCGCCCCGCGATCTCCGCCTCGTTCGACACGTTGTCCACGAGATCGTGAACGTGAAGCACGTTGCCGCAAGAAAAGACGCCCTGCACCGTAGTCATTCTGTTTTCATCGACGACCGCGCCGCCCGTGACCCTGTCAAGGAGGACGGACGTGCCGCTTAGCAGGTCGTTTTCTGGGATCAGGCCCACCGAGAGCAACAGCGTGTCGCAGGAAATATACTCCTCTTTTTCAAGTATGGGACGTCTGAATTCGTCGACGGGCGCGTACCTGAGCCCCGTAAGGCGGGGACTTCCCTCCACTTTGGTTATCGTATGCGAATATTTGATGGGAATGTCGTAGTCGTCAAGGCATTGGACAATGTTTCTCTTAAGCCCGGACGAGAACGGCATGAGCTCGAGCACGAGTTTGACGTGCGCGCCCTCCGACGTCATGCGCCTCGCCATGATGAGGCCGATATCTCCGCTGCCCAAGATGACGACTTCCTTTCCCACGAGATAGCCCATCACGTTGCTGAGCTTTTGCGCCATGCCCGCCGTATATATGCCCGCGGGACGCGTGCCGGGAAGCATGATCGCGCCCGCCGTGCGTTCCCTGCATCCCATCGCGAGCACGATCGCGCCCGCTTCGAGCTTCATGAGCCCGTGAGAGGGAGATAGCGCCGTGAGGGTGAGATCGTCGCCTATTGAGAGGACCATACTCTCGAGCATGACCTCGACGGACGACTTTTCCACGAGCTGTTTGAACCTGTGCGCATACTCCGGCCCCGTCATCTCTTCCTTGAAATAGTGCAAGCCAAAGCCCTGATGTATGCATTGATTGAGAATGCCGCCGAGTCTCGTATCCCTCTCCAGAATGAGGGTCTTTGCGCCTGCCTTATCTGCCGCGAGCGCCGCAGCCATACCTGCGGGGCCGCCGCCTATGACGATCACATCATATCTCATCCGGCACCTCCTTGACTTTGAAGCGAGCGATATTTGCGCCCTGCGATTTGCACACTTCATCTATCGGGATATTCAACTCGCGGGAGATGATCTCCATCACTCTCGGACCGCAAAAGCCTCCCTGACATCTGCCCATGCCTGCGCGGGTGCGGCGCTTGACGGCGTCGACCGTGACGGCGGGGAGTGGGGAATGGATCGCCATGACGATCTCGGCTTCGGTTATCTTTTCGCAGCGGCAAACGATCCTGCCCCAACGGCTGTCGCTCTTTGCAAGCTCGCCTATATTCTCTTTTTTCATCCTTTGAAGTCTCTTTTTTTCGGAAAGATCCAACACAGGGTCGACTTTTTTAGCGGAATTCAAACGGCAAGCAATTTTTTTGCTAAGCTCTTCGGCAATTGCGGGAGCGGACGTGAGACCGGGCGAACATATCCCGATCGCCATGAAAAATCCGCTCGCTTTTGAGGACTCGCCCACGATGAAGTCGTGACCTATTATCGTCCTCAAGCCCGAATATACCCTTATGCACTTGTTGAACGCCGGCGTCTTGTAAGAGAGCGGCACTTTGCGCTTGAGCTCGTCGAGCCCCTCGAGGGTGGACGCCGTGTCAATGAGCGTCGTATCTATCGCGGTAGGGCCGTAAATGACGTTGCCGTCTGCTGTGGGAGCGACCAAAATGCCCTTGCCGCTCGCCGTCGGAAGCGGGAAAATGACGGTGTGCACATTTTTCCTCTCGGTGTTGTCAAGCACGAAGTAGTCCCCGCGCCTATAGGTCGTC
>CANQAA010000079.1 GCA_947589395.1 uncultured Clostridia bacterium | reverse complement strand
CACGAGGTCCTCGCTGCTGTCGTCGACCTCTATCTGCTGAGTGAGAGTCTCCTCGAACGTGACGTCGGGCTTATACTCGAGCGTTATGCCAAACTCGTCCGCGACGAGCTCCGCAGTCGCAAAATCTATGCTGTCGTTGATGGTCTTCATTTCGCCGATCTGGAAGAGCTGTTTGACTATCTCAGCCGCAGTCTTGCCGAGTTTTTCGCTCAAAATCTTTATGGAAACGGGATCGGTCGTGATGACGGCGTGCTCGATGACGACCACGTCCCTGCCGCTTGCGTTTCTGCCCTTTGAGGAGACCTTGTAGTTGCGAACGACCTCTTCGCCGTCCTCGTCGTAAGTGACCCTGTCGTCGACGATGAAGCCTTTTTTGATGAGCGAACGCTTGTTTTTCGTACGATCGTCAAAGCGCGCGTTGTTTTGCGTGTTCTGAGCGCCCTTCCCCTTTTGATTTTTCTGATTTGACTTCGAAGGAAGCGGCTGCATGTTCGCAAGCTGTTGCGGGGTGGGACGCTTTGTGCCCGGCGCGGGAGGGGTTTGCCTGTCGCGCGGCTGTCGATTTGTCGACTTGGGCGCTTGATAAGTGTCCAATCCGCCCGACTTGGGTTTGGACTGAGGCGGAGTGTAAATTCTTCTCACCTCGCCGTTGGGCATGATCTCGACGCGCTCGAACTCCGTCTTGGGAGCTATGACCTTTTGAGGTTTTTTGTCCTGCTTTTTCTTTTCTTCGCGAGGCGGCTCGGCAACGGGAACTTCGGGAGCGGGCTGCTCCTTGACTTCCGGCGTTTTTTCGGCCGCTTCGGGCTTTTGTTCGATTTCGGGAGCCTGCTCTTTGACCTCTTTTTCCTCCTCGACGGCTTTTGGCTGCTCGACGGGCGGAGGCGGCGGTGGAGCTTGCTCCTGCTTTTTCTTTTCCTCTTCGGCTTGCAAAGCGTCGAATCTCTCCTTGATGGAGTCCGCAAGCTTCAAAAGCCTGTTCTTTTCAGACGAAACCGACTCGAGCAAGCTCTTTAGAGCCCCCGATTTCAGTTCTCCCAATTGAGAAAAGACGTTGGTGTTTGTAGATTGGTTGCTATTTGCCATATTCACCTCAACAGCTTGATAATTGCGTCCGCCAAGTCCTCGTTTTTTATACCGACGGCGTTGACATTGTCTCTTTTAAGCGCACATTTGACGTCGCCAATGAACACGGGAACGTCGCCCGCTCGCCTTTTGAGACGCTCTTTATATTTTTCCGAAGCGGTCTCGTCAACGATGATGACCTTGATTTGAGAAAGTCTCTCAAAGATCATGTCCTCGCCGAAGACCGCTCCGCCTGCCTTGACGGCAAGCCCGATGTATGATGAAAGTTTTGCGTTCATCTATATATCATATACCTCCGCCTTCACGCTTGTTTTCAACGCGGCGGCAAGAAGTTTTTTCTTTTTCATTTTGGCGATACACGCGGGATCATCGTGCACATACACGCCTCTTCCTTCGATTTTTTGCTCCCTGTCCACGACGACTTCGCCGCTTTTTGTTTTCACAAAGCGGATGAGCTCAAACCTGTCGGCGTGCTGCATGCATGCGCAACACCTTCTCACGTTTTTTTTGTTATTCAACTTCGCCCGCTCCTTGCACGTTCAAAGAGGAATACGGCTTGACGTCTATCTTCCAGCCTGTGAGCTTTGCGGCGAGGCGAGCGTTTTGACCGCTTCTGCCGATCGCAAGACTGAGTTTTTCGTCCGGGACGATGACGCGAGCGTGCTTTTCTTCCTCATTGATGGAAACGAGAAGCACCGGCGCGGGACTGAGCGAACGCGCGATGTACTCGACGGGATCGTCGCAATACTCTATGACGTCAACCTTTTCAAAGCCGCCTATCTCCTGAACCACCGCGTTGATGCGCACGCCCTTGTTGCCGATGCAGCTGCCGACCGCGTCGATGTTGGGATCTTCCCCACGCACCGCGACCTTCGTCCTGTAGCCCGCTTCACGCGCTATGCTCTCTATCTTCACGAGCCCCGCCTTGATCTCGGGAACTTCGAGCTCGAGCAAACGGCGCACGAATCCGGACGCGCTGCGCGACACTATGACCTGCGTCGAACGCTCGCTCTCGCGTATCTTTTTGATGTACACCTTTATGACGTCGCCCACGTTGTAGGTCTCGCCGCGCACCTGATCTGAGGGCATCATGATGCCTTCCATCTGAGTCCCCGTGATCTCAACAAATACGTTGTTGGCTTCCTTGCGGCGCACGATAGCGCTCAATATCTCGCCCGTCTTTTCGCTCATTTCGTTGAGCACCATGTCGCGTTTGATGTCGTTGATGCGCTGGAAAATGACCTGCTTTGCGGTCTGCGCCGCGATCCTCGAAAAATCGCCGGGAGTGATGTCCTCAATGACGATCTGACCGAGCTCGTACTTGGGATCGATGTCCTTTGCGTCCTCAAGCGAGATCTGAGTCTCGTCATCCTCGACCTCTTCGACGACGACGCGGTGCGCAAACACCCTGTAGGTGCGCTTTTCCTCGTTGATCCTCACCGAGATCTGACTTGAAAAGCCAAATTCCTTCTTATACGCGGAAGCAAGCCCGGTCTCGATCGCCTCGAGCATCGCCTGCTTGGGTATGCGGGAGTCCTTTTCGATGTCGTCGAGCGCCTCGAAAAAGTCCTGCAAAAAGTCCTTCTTTGCCATCTTATTCCTCCTAAAACCTGACGTACGGCTGTACTTTGGTTATATTATTTTTCAAAAATTGTTTGTCTATATCGTTGATTTTCACGGTTATGCAATTCTCGTCATATCCAACGAGAACTCCGTGACGTTTTGCCTTTCCCTCTTTGAACTCGATCTCGGTGTTCAGCGCGCGGCGAAAATCGTCGGGGGAAAGTATAGGTCTATCCAGCCCCATCGAGGAGATCTTGAGCACATACGGCGTCAAAAACTCTTCGTCGAATTGGTCGAGCAGATCGCTTACGAATTGATGGACCTTTTCGCAGTCGTCAAGCGAGACGCCGTCCTTTTTCCAAATCAAAAGCTCGAGAACGCTCTCCCCGTACTCCGCGTAAGTTTTGAGTTCCACGAGCTCGTAGCCCAACTCCATAACGAGCGTTTCAAGCGCCTCTTTCACCTTTGATAAATTTTCATCCGATATCAGTTTCATTTTCTTCTAAACGAAAGAGTGAGCCAAAGCCCACTCTTCGAGTCCCTTTTCGCATATAATTTAACATAAAATTTTTTCGATTGCAAGCGTTTTGAGCCTTATTTAGTATTAAATTTTTAATATTTATACATTTTAACGTTCATTCTCGCGCAAATTCGCTCGAAAAATGTCGAGAAGAAAATTTTTATAAAGTTTACAATTGAACTTGTTTTGAGCGTATAGACCCCGCTTTGCATTAAATCGCGCCTCAAAACATATGATTGTCTATGAAATCGCGAAGGCTCATATTTCCCGTATGCGGGATAATTGCGTTTATGATATTCATGCTCGCGCGACCCGCGTTTTACCTCGACTCCGCAAGGAGGGGGCTGAGCCTTTACGCGACGAGCGTGCTGCCCTCCCTCTTCCCCTTTTACTTTTGCTCGCTGCTTTTGACATATATGGGCACGGCGAGCGTGATATCCAACGCCTTCAAGCGTCCGGTGAACTTTTTGTACGGCGCAAAAAAGGAGAGCGCGTATATACTGCTCATGAGCATGCTCTCGGGCTATCCGGTGGGCGCGAGCCTCGCAAGCGAAATGTATCTTGCGGGAGTTTTCGACGGAGAGGACGTGAAGCGCGTCTTTGCGTTTTGCTCCACGTCGGGTCCCGTCTTTGTGCTCGCGACGGTGGGCGTTGCGATCATGAACGACGTGAAGGCGGGAGTGATAATTCTTTGCTGCCACTATCTTGCAAACCTGCTGAACGGCTTTTTATATCGAAAAAAGCGCCGCGAACCCTCGCCGATGAGCGTCATGGTTCTTTCTAATGCGGACGGCATATTGTCAAAAACCATCTCGACGTCCACGCTCTCAATGCTCTATGTCGGCGGCTACATCGTGCTCATGGGCATGGTCGTGGACACGATGACGCTCGTGGGTCTTGACGAGCTTATATTGCGCGCGTTCGGAAGCGAGGTTGGCTCGCACGTCCTCGCGCTTCTCTTTGGCGGCGTCGAAATGACGAGAGGATGCATTGCGGCAAGCGTATGCTTTTTTAAGATCCCGCTTGCGTGCGGCATAATCTCGTTTGGAGGGCTGTCCGTGATCCTTCAAAGCTACACCTTCCTTTCAAAGGCGCAAATGAAGCTCGGCGAGGTGATATTGAGAAAGCTCACTCACGCCGTCATAGCGTTTTTGCTCGCGCTTCCGTTCGCTTTTTTGACGGCATAAATTTATTTCTTAAAAAAATTGCGAAAAAGTTGACATAATAAATTGACTTTTGCACTGTTTTTTATTTATATTGTAATCAGTTGAAATTTCAACAGAAAAAATCGTTAAAACCACGTCTGGAGGAAATCATGAACAACAATTGGAGCAACACTGCGCTTGTTGCTTATTCTTTGCTACCAAAAATAATAAAAGACATCGATCTTGCGATAAAATCCCGCGTAAACTCCGCATTTTTGAGCGCCCATCTGAAAATGGGCGTGAGCAACGAGCAATTAATTGGTGAAATTTTGAACTTAATTGATGAAAAACGCAAGCTGGTGAACTTGAGATTTGTCACTTGCGAGTGCCTGAGATGCCTCTCCGAGAAGGAGAAAAAGGCGATCGAGCTTCGCTATTTCAAAAAGCTCACCTACGCCGAAATTTCAACTACCCTAAAAAGCCCCATCCGCACGGTGTTCAGAAGAATAGACGAGGCGCAGAAGGCGTTTGCGAGCGCGCTGCGCCGCGAGGGCTATGACGACGAGTGGTTCGAGCGCGAATACGCCCGCGACCCTTATATCAAAAAGTTGCATGACAGAATGTCGAATGACAAGTACACTCTCGCAAAAAATATGTGACGGCACTAACTTGCGCGATAAAAAAAGCCTACTTGCGCAGGCTTGGCGGATTCATTCGTTTTTCAAAGTCACGGACAAGAAGCCGTCGAGGTCGAACATG
>CANQAA010000078.1 GCA_947589395.1 uncultured Clostridia bacterium | reverse complement strand
CGGAATAGGCGATATACTTGCCAAAAACGTCAAGGAATTTTTTGAAAGCGACGAGGGTAAGGAACTCGTTGACGGGCTCATCGCCTCAGGCATAACTTTTGAAGAGAACGAGCAGATCGAGGGGGCGCTAAGCGGAATGAGGGTCGTGCTCACGGGGTCTCTTCCCACTTACAAGCGCTCTCAGGCGGAAGCCTTAATAGAGGCAAACGGGGGAGAGGTCGCCTCGTCCGTGTCAAAGACAGTCGACCTTGTGCTCGCGGGAGAAGCGGCGGGCAGCAAACTCGAAAAGGCGAACAAGCTCGGCATACGAGTGATAAGTGAAGAAGAGTTCAAAAAGATGATAGGAGTCGAGTGAAAATCGCATATGCATTGAGTTTTGGGTCTGCTTTTGCAGACCTTTTTGTACTCAAATGTAGCAAGCTGAATGCAAAGCAGTTTGCGCCGACTCAGCGTTTTTTGTCTCTGCGTTTGAGCTATCAATTTTTGCCGCCACTCTGGTTTTGTTTTTTACGCTAAAGCGCATTTGCGTTTCTGCGTTTTTTCAGCTCGAATTTTTGAGTGGTCTTGCGCGCGTTCCCGAAATATTTTCATGAAACGAAAAAATTTTGCAAAGCTTTTTCTCAACTTTTTCTCAAACGGTTGAAGTGCAAAATATTTTATGATATAATAACTAAAATATATTATACGCGGTGGTTTTATGTTCAGCATGACCGGCTACGGCAAGGGCGTCTCGAGCGAAGGCGGCGAGACGATAACCGTCGAAATCAAATCAGTCAATCACAGGTATCTCGATCTGGGGCTCAAGCTCCCAAAAAATTTCCTGTTTGCTGAGGACGGCGTCAAAAAGCTCATCTCAAGCGAAATTTCAAGAGGACACGTCGACTTGTTTTTGACCTACGAGAAGAGCGCGGCGCTCGAGAGCGAATATTTTGTCAACGTCGAGGCGGCAAAGGGATTTTTGAAGGCGGCTGAGACCTTGAAGAGGGAGCTGAAGGATGAGGAAGTCGAGGACGACGTGACGCTCGGCTATCTTTTGAAGTTGCCCGACATCGTGAGCAAAAACCTCCCCGAAGAGCAAGACGACGAAAAGCTCATGAGGCTCACGCTTGACGCGACCCGTCAGGCGCTTGCAAATCTAAAGCAAATGAGGCTCGGCGAGGGGGAGAGGCTGAAAGCGGATATAGCCCTCAAACTCGACAACATAGAGCGCAGTCTTGAAAAGATCAAGGCGCTCGCGCCCGAAGTCGTCTCGGCATATAGAAGCGCGCTTTACGAGAGGATAAAGGGCTTTGTGGAGGAAAATCTGGACATGCAGCGCTTTGTGACGGAGATCGCTCTTTACGCCGATCATTGCGCGATCGACGAGGAGATAACGAGGCTCTCTTCGCATATTAAAGCCATGCGCGAGATGCTGACGTCCTGCGAACCCGTCGGCAGAAAGATGGACTTCCTCGTTCAGGAGCTCAACCGCGAGGCGAACACGATAGGCTCAAAGGCAAACGACCTGAACATCACGGGCGAAGTGCTTTTTATAAAAAACGAAATCGAAAAGCTGCGCGAGCAGGCAGCCAATGTGGAATGAGCTATGATTGAAGAGAACAAAAAGGGTATGCTTGTGGTCATCTCCGGCTTCAGCGGAGTGGGAAAGGGCACTGTCGTGCAACACGTTTTCGAATCGCTGCCGACGCTGCAATTTTCGATATCCTGCACGACGCGAAAGATGCGTCAGGGCGAGGAGAACGGCGTGAACTACTTTTTCCTCTCGGAAGAGGAGTTTGAAGGGAAGATAAAGCGCGGAGAGTTCGTCGAGTACACAAAGACATTCGGCAACTACTACGGCACGCTAAAGAGCGAGATAGACAGACCCCTGAAAAAGGGCGTGGACGTGCTTTTGGAGCTCAATGTCGTTGGCGCAAGAAACATCAAATCCATGTATCCCGACGCCGTGACCATCTTCATTCAGCCGCCCTCCATCGACGTTTTGAAGGCTCGCCTCATCGGGCGCGGCACGGACTCGCAGGAGTCCATCGCGCGCAGGCTGAAGGAGATAGAGGTCGAAAGCAAGGACATCAAAAATTACGACTATATCGTCACAAACAAGGTCGCCGCAACTTGCGCGGACGAAATTGTGGGAATTATCAACAGCGAGCACAGACGCGTGTGCCGCCAAAATCTGAAAAATCTATTCAAATCGGAGGAATAAAAGACTATGATGATCGATCCCCCCATCGACAAATTGATCAAAAAGGCGGAGTGCAGATACGCTCTCACCTGCGCCGTCGCAAAGCGCACGAGGGAGCTCGTCACTTCCGACAGCAGCTATTTGCAGGAGTCCGGCGAAAAGCCCATCACCCTCGCTTGCAAGGAGATCTATGAGGGTAAGATAAAGATAGTGCACGACTGATGTTGTACGGAAAGAACGTCGTGATAGGAGTGAGCGGAGGCATCGCGTGCTACAAGATGTGCGAGGTCGTGTCCGCCTTGAAAAAGCTCGGCGCGGGCGTGGACGTCATCATGACTTCCCATGCCTGCGAGTTTGTCACGCCGCTTACCTTTCAGACGCTTGCGAAATCCGCCGTCGTAATAAACGAGTTCGAGCCCGTCAAGGTCTGGGACATCTCTCACATTTCCCTCGCCAAAAAGGCGGATCTCATACTGATTGCTCCCGCGACGGCAAATATCATCGCAAAGCTTGCAAAGGGCATTGCGGACGACATGTTGACCACGACCTATCTTGCCTCAAAAGCGGTCAAACTCATCTGTCCCGCGATGAACGAGGCGATGTACGACAACGTTGCGACAAAAGAAAATCTCGACATTTTGAAATCGCGAGGCGCTCTCGTTTTGGGCCCCAACAGCGGACTTCTTGCCTGCAACGACATTGGCAAAGGGCGAATGAGCGAGCCTCAGGAGATAGTTGACGAGATAGTGCGGCTTTTGACCCCCTCTCAGGACTACCATGAAAAGCGCGTGATAGTAACTGTCGGCGGCACGGAAGAGCCGATTGACGGCGTGAGGGTGCTCTCAAATCGTTCGTCCGGCAAAATGGGTATGGCGATCGTCGAGGAGCTCGCCTCGCGAGGAGCGACGGTCACGGCGATCGTGGGCAACATTTCGGTGAAAATGCCGACATGTATCGCAAAATCCGTGTATGTCAAGACCACAAAAGAGATGCGCGACGCGTGCTTTAGCGAGCTTGAAGGGGCGGATGTCGTCATCATGGCGGCAGCCGTTGCGGATTATAGACCAAAAGAGAAATACAAAAACAAGTTAAAGGCGGACGAGCTCGTCTTGCATCTTGAAAAGAACCCGGATATCGCCGCGTCTATAGGCGAAGTCAAGGGAGATAAAAAGCTTGTCGTGTTTGCCGCAGAAACGGAAGATATCCTTGAAAACGCCAAGCAAAAACTTGAAAAAAAGCATGCGGACATGGTCGTCGCAAACGACGTGAGCCTTTTGGACGCGGGCTTTGAAAAGGATCTGAACAGGGCGTTTTTGATCGACAAGCGCGGCGAGGTTTTGGACGCGGGTAAGATCGAAAAGCGCGCCCTTGCGAAAATAATCGCCGACAAGGTGTTGACGCTATGATTTTGGAGGTCATCGTCGACATATCCAGCAGCGAGATCGACCGCACCTTTGACTATGAGGGCGAGGATTGTCCCATCGGCAGCCGAGTCTCCGTCGAGTTCGGGAAAAAGCGCCTGATAGGCTTTGTTATCGGCAAAAAACAGGCGTCTGACGTTGCAAATCTCAAGCCCGCAAAATATCTCGATTCTCCGATCAGCTCCTCTCAACTGGAGCTTTTATACTATATGCGTAAGGCGTACAACCTTCGCTATATCGACGCGCTGAGACTGCTCGTACCGGCAAAACTCAGGGAGGAAAAAGACCCCGAAGCCACGCGAATATTTTTGAAAGCGGACGAGACGAGGCCGCTCGAGGAGCTTTTGAAGGTCGTTGGAGATCGCGCTGAGAAGCAGCGGGACGCACTGAATTATCTTGCGGCAAACAGCGGGCAATATCTGTCCGTCATATCGGCAAAGTTCGGCGCGGCGGCTGTGGACGGCTTGCGAAAAAAAAGCGTCGTCGAGGAGCACAAGGTGCATGAAAGAGCCGTGCCTCTTCACACGTTGAGACGCCCGGACAAGCGCGTGGAGCTGACCCCCGATCAGCAAAAAGCTGTGGACAGGATAACGACTGAAAAAGGCAATTTTCTCATTCACGGCGTCACGGGATCGGGCAAGACGGAGGTCTATCAAAGCGTCATAGAGCGCACGCTCGAAAAGGGAAAATCCGCCATCATGCTCGTGCCCGAAATTTCGCTCACTCCGCAAATGTTGGGGTTGTTCAGGGCAAGATTCGGGGATAAAGTGGCGATTCTGCACAGTGGCCTCAACGCGTCCGAAAGATATGACGAGTGGAAAAGACTTGAAAGCGGCGAGGCAAAAATCGCGCTCGGAGCTCGTTCCGCGATCTTTGCGCCCTTGAAAAACTTGGGCGCGATCATCATCGACGAGGAGCACGACGCGAGTTATCTCAGCGAATCCAACCCCCGCTACGACACGAAGAGCGTCGCCGAGTATCTTGCAAAGATCACGGGCGCGACCCTCGTTTTGGGCTCCGCGACTCCGGATATCGAGACCTATCTCGCGGCGACGGAAGGCAAGTTCAAGCTGATAACGCTATCCGAGCGCATCTCAAAATTCAAGCTCCCCGAAATGGAGATCGTGGATATGACGAGCGAATTCCGAAGCGGCAATCGCTCGATGTTTTCGCTGACTTTGAAAGAAGCGATCGCCTCCGCGCTTGAGAGAAAGGAACAGGTTATGCTGTTTTTGAACAGGCGCGGATTTGCGTCGTTTATCAGGTGCAAGCAGTGCGGATACATCGCCAAGTGCGAGGATTGCGACGTCTCGCTCACATACCACAAGCACGACAACGAACTCAAGTGTCACTACTGCGGCAAGCGCTATCACGTTCTCACAAAGTGTCCGAAGTGCGGCAGCGACGAGATAAAACAAGGCCGCATAGGCACGGAGCGCGTCGAGGAGGAGCTAAAGAGCTTGTTCGAGGGCGTGAGGGTGCTTAGAATGGACAACGACACGACCGCGAAAAAGGACAGCTACTTCAAGATCCTTTCGGCGTTTCAAAATCACGAGGCGGACGTGCTCGTCGGCACGCAGATGATCGCCAAGGGTCACGAC
>CANQAA010000077.1 GCA_947589395.1 uncultured Clostridia bacterium | reverse complement strand
TCGCAAAGCTGCTGGGGGCTTTGTACCGCGTGCCTCTCACCAACATTTTGGGCGCGGAGGGGATGGGGATATATCAACTGATATTCCCCGTGTACGCGCTTTTCATCACGCTCTCGACTGCGGGCATTCCAACCGCGCTTGCGAGGATAACGGCGGAAAAGAGGGCGCTCGGACAACCTTTCAAGGGCTATCTCGTTTGCGCTCTCGTTCTGCTTGCGGCGCTCGGGGCGCTCGCGTCTCTCATTTTGCTCTCGCTTGCGGGGACGCTTTCAAAATGGCAGGGCAACGAGGCGGCAAGGGGAGGGTATCTCGTCATCGCGCCGGCTTTGTTGTTCACGGCGATCATCGCGGGGTTCAGAGGCTATTTTCAGGGGGAGATGAACATGCTTCCCACAGCCGTATCCAACCTCGTGGAGCAGGGCGTGAAGCTCGCAGTTGGTGTGGCGCTCGCGTATGCGCTGAAAAGCAGGGGCGTTGCGTACGCGGTCTCGGGAGCGCTCGTAGGCGTGCTGTTTTCCGAAGTCGCGGCGCTCGCATATCTTTTTGTGAGCTATTTGATCCACTCAAAAAAGTCCCTTCCCAAAAGCGATATGAGGCTTGAACGCGGGGACGTGACGGGGCTCTTCAAGGTGGCTTTTCCCATTGCGATCGTCGCGATCTTGCTTCCGCTTTCAAGCTTTTTTGACAGCATGATCATCGTCAATCGCCTTAGAGTCTTCGGACTGACGGAGGAGGCGGCGACGGCGGGATACGGGCTCATCGCGGGTCCTGTCAACTCCCTTCTCAACATGCCAATCGTTCTCATCATGTCGCTTGCAATAGTCGCAGTCCCCGCAGTCTCTATGTCGAGGGTGCGCCGCGACGTAGACGGAGTCATGCTGAAGAGCAGGCTGTGCGTGAAGCTATGCTATCTTGTCGGCGTGCCGTGCGCCGCGATCTTTATCGCTTTTGCAAAAGAAATTTTGACTTTGATATATCCCGCGCTCACTCATGAGCAGCTTATCGCCGCCTCGAATTTGCTTATCGTCGGAGCGCCGTCCGTCGTCTTTCTTTCCGCAATGCAAATTTACGTTTCGCTTTTACAGGCGCTTGACAAGACCAAATACGCGGTTTTAAGTCTCTCTTTTGCGATTTCGCTGAAAATTTTGCTCAGCGTGTTTTTGACGGGAGCAATAGGAATAGTAGGCGCGCAAATAGCCTCGCTTGTCATGAGCGCGACGGCGTTTTTTGCGGTGGACGTCGCCTACTTCAAAATTTGCGGAATGCATCTTGAAAAAAATGTTGCAATAAACGTGCTTTTGGGTGTTATAATGTGTCTTAGCGGATACGCTGTCAAATATTTTGTGAAAAACTATATAGCCGCGCTTGCAGTGGGAGTTGTCGTATCCGTCCTGCTGTACGGTTATCTGGCGCTACTGAGCGGACTTTTGGGCAGAGAGGAGATAGAGTTTTTGCCCATGAAGGGGATATTCGGTCGCCTGCATAGGCTGGTGCGGTTTTGGGAGTATAAATGAAACTTGACGACGTTTTGAAGAGATCGCATCAGCGTTACATAGCCGACGATTTTTTGGCTACGGATTTTTTCGACAAGAGGATCGCCCTCATCGTGGATCTCATATCCCGCGACAATTTTGAAGCCGTAAAGGCAAAACTTTTGGACTGCTACGGCGACGTAGAGGTCTTTTTCGAGCGCGGAGACGAGGAGGGCATGTGCCTCGTTTCAAACTTGAGCGAGGCGGACTGCGTCGTCGTCGAGGGATGCAAGCTCACGGACACGAAGCGGTTTGGATTTTCGGACTTCGTTCAGATCATGAAGAGGCTTCGCGCGCCCGGCGGCTGCGAGTGGGACAGGGCTCAGACGCACGAGAGCATACGCATCAACCTCATCGAGGAGGCGTACGAGCTCGTCGAGGGCATAGACATGAAGAGCGCGGATATGATGAGAGAGGAGTGCGGCGACGTGCTCATGCAAGCCGTCTTTCACACGCAGATAGCCGAAGAGGCGGGGGAGTTTGACTACTACGACATGCTCACAGAGCTCTCGCGCAAGCTCATAGACCGCCACACTCACATATTCGGCGAAAATCACGCCAACAACCCCGAAGAGGCGCTCGCGTTTTGGAACGAGGCGAAAAAGAAGGAGAAAAAGTATAAGTCCTCAGGCGACGCTATGGAGCGCGTGCCCAAAAATTTGCCCTCCTTGCTCTACGCCGAAAAGGTGCAAAAGCTCGCAAAAAAGAGCGGCTTCGATTGGAGCGACGTGAGCGGCGCGACAGAGAAGTTGAAAGAGGAGCTTCGGGAACTCGAAGAGGCGGACGAGGCTCATCGCTTCGAGGAAGCGGGGGATCTTTTGTTCGCGGCGGTGAACGTGCTCAGATTTTACAAGATAGAGCCCGAGATGGCGCTGAGGGAAGCGGCTCTCAAGTTTATGAGGCGGTTTGAAAAGGTGGAAAGCCTCGTGAGCGCGGACGGCAAGCAGATGAACGAGCTGAGCCTCGCAACTTTGGACGAGTATTGGGAAAAAGTCAAGGCGGAAGAAAGGCAATGAACATTGGGGGAGTCGAGCTTGCAAACGACCTGCTTTTTGCGCCCATAGCGGGGTTTTCGGACGTCGGGTTCAGGCATTTGTGCGGGGAGTACGGCGCGGCGCTCACCGTCACGGAACTCGTGAGCGCAAAGGGGCTTTGCTATCGCTCGAAGGGCACGGAAGATCTGCTCGCCGTGACGGACGATCCCTCAAAAAAGGCGGTCCAGCTTTTTGGCAGCGACCCGGAGTTCATCTTCAAAGCGGCGGCGGACGAGAGGCTAAAAAAGTTCGACGTGATAGACATCAACATGGGCTGTCCGGTCAAAAAAGTGTTCAACAACGGAGAGGGGAGCGCGCTCATGCAAAATCCCGCTCTCATCACCGAGATAGTCAAAGCGGCGTCGGAAGGCGGCAAAAAGCCCGTCACCGTCAAGCTCAGAGCTGGCGTTTTTGAGGGAAAGCCCCTCGCCGTCGAGTGTGCGCTTGCGGCTGAAAAGGGCGGCGCGTGCGCAATAACCGTGCATCCGCGCTTCAGGGAACAATATTACGGTGGCAGGGCGGATCACTCGATAACCCGCGCGGTCAAGGAGGCGGTGAGCGTCCCCGTCATAGCAAACGGCGACATAGTGGACGAAAAAAGCCTCGCTCGCGTAAGCGAAGAGAGCCGTGCGGACGCGTTTATGATAGCAAGAGGCGCGCTTGGAAGACCGGAGATCTTTTCAGCGTTGCAACAAAAGCCCGTCGAAGTTCAAAAAAAACAACAAATTCAAACACATATACGCATTTTGAGGCAATTTTTGCCCGATAATGTAGTCGCAAATCAGATGAAAAATCATCTCTGCCACTACGCAAAATGCACGCCGAATGCAAAGGCCGTGAGGGTGGCTATCTCGTTTGCGAAGTCCCTTGACGACATATTCGAAATCGTAAATACATATTTTTGAGGATATTATGTTCAACATAGTGCTGCTCGAGCCCGAGATCCCGCAAAACACGGGCAATATAGTGAGAACTGCGGCGGCGACGGGGTGCAAAGTGCATCTCATCAAGCCGCTCGGCTTTGACATAAGCGACAGGGCGCTAAAGCGCGCCGGGCTGGACTATTGGAGTCTTGCGGACTTTTTCGTCTACGAAAACTTGCAGGATTTTTTTGAAAAGGCAGCTCCTGACAGGCTGAGCGCCGACTTGCGCGTGAAAGACGGCGAGCCGCACTTCTATTTTTGCTCTACAAAGGCAAAGCGCCGCTACGACGAAGTCGAGTACGCCTCAGGCGACTTTTTGTTCTTTGGCAAGGAGACGAAAGGACTTCCCGAAAAGCTCCTCTTTGAAAATTACGAAAACACCGTGCGCATTCCGATGATATCTGAGGCGCGCTCCTTGAATCTCTCAAACTCCGTCGCGATCGTCGTCTACGAAGGCATGCGCCATTTGGGCTTCGAAGGTCTGCTCACCAAAGGTCATTTGACGCAATATTGAGTTTATACATCCAATTTGCAAACTAAACAGCCTGTTTTGTCATTTTACATTGACATTAGCAATTACTTTTTTATATCGGTCCTGCCGAGAAGATAGTCGCAGGAGACGTCAAAATATTCGGCAAGTTCAACAAGGTAGTCAAGTTCGGCGGCATGCGAACGCGCAAGGCGTATGAAAAAAGGCGTGATATCGGTTTTGGGCGAGCGGGAGTGAAAATATTTTTTTCCGCGCTCCATATGTTGAAAACAATTTTTCGTTGTGCTATAATGCTACTTGGCTGAAATATGCAAAAATATGTATAACGTAAATAAATTTCAATAAGGAGATTTTTATGGCAAAACTTACAATTCGTGACATTGACGTCAAAGGCAAAAAATGTCTTGTGAGAGTGGACTTCAACGTTCCTATGGTGGACGGTGTCATCACAGACGAGAACCGCATCAACGGCGCGCTCCCCACGATCTCTTATCTTGTCGAGCACGGCGCAAAGGTCATTTTGTGCTCGCACATGGGCAAGCCCCACAACATCTTCACCGAAGGCTTCTCCCTCAACAAAAAGGAGAAGAAAGCCGTCGAGGCGCTCCCCGAGAGCGAGCAAGCTGCCCTCAAGGCGGAGTACATCGCAAAGGCGCTCAAAAACGACCCCAAAAAGTTCACGCTCGCGCCCGTCGCAAAGAAGCTCGAAGAGCATTTTCCCGGCAAGGTCACGTTTGCAACGGACCTCGTTGGCGAGGACGCGCACAAAAAAGTCGCCGCTCTCAAGGACGGCGAGATAGTGTTGCTTGAAAACACCCGCTTCGAGGCAGGCGAGGAAAAGAACAGTGAGGAGCTTTGCCGCAAACTTTCCGAGTTTTGCGACGTCTACGTCAACGACGCGTTCGGCACCGCGCACCGCGCTCATGCGACGACTGCGGGCATCGTGCAATACGGCTTTGCCAAGACGGCGGTCAGCGGCTTCCTCATCGAAAAGGAGCTTCGCTTCTTGGGAAACGCGGTCGAAAACCCCGTCCGTCCCTTCGTGGCGATCTTGGGCGGCGCAAAGGTTGCTGACAAGCTCAACGTCATCGACAATCTCCTCAAAAAATGCGACACCCTCATCATCGGCGGCGGCATGGCGTACACCTTCATCAAGGCGCAGGGCGGCTCTATCGGCACGTCTCTCGTTGACGACGAAAAGTTGGAGTATTGCAAAAATATGCTCGCAAAAGCGGAGCAGCTCGGCAAAAAGATATATCTGCCCGTCGACACGGCGGTTGCCGCGTCTTTCCCCGACCCCATCGACAAGCCTATCGAGGTCAGCTACGTCGACAGCTTTGCCATCCCCGACGGCATGATGGGCTTGGACATCGGACCCAAGACGCAAAAATTGTTCGGCGACGCGGTGAGAAACGCAAAGACAGTCGTCTGGAACGGACCTATGGGCGTGTTTGAAAATCCCACCTGCGCGGCGGGCACAAACGCCGTAGCAAAAGCTATGGCTGAGACGGACGCGACCACCATCATCGGCGGCGGCGACAGCGCTGCGGCAGTGGCTCAGCTCGGCTATGCCGACAAAATGACCCACATCT
>CANQAA010000076.1 GCA_947589395.1 uncultured Clostridia bacterium | reverse complement strand
TCCGTGATTTTGCGCAAGGACGAGAGCGAAAACACCTGAAAACCGCCGCTGTCGGTGAGGATCGCGCCGTCCCAATTCATAAACTTGTGCAGCCCGCCCGCGCGCTCGATGAGCTCGTGACCGGGTCTCAGATACAAGTGATAGGTGTTGGAGAGCAAAATTTGCGCTCCGGTCGCCTTCACCTCTTCGGGCGACAGCCCCTTGACCGTAGCCTTCGTGCCGACGGGCATGAAACACGGCGTGTCGATGACCCCGTGCTCGGTGTAGAGTTTGCCCACTCTCGCTCCGCTATTTTTGTCGATATGTACTACTTCAAATCTCATTTTGTCCTCTTAAAACGCAATATTTTTCAATTCAAACGCTCTGCGCGCCAAAACGACTTTTGCCCGCGCTCAAAACAGGTCCGAGTGAGTACCCGTCCTTATCAATTTCAAAACCAACCTATCTTCATAAACCTTATAAATCAAAAGCCAATCCGGTTGAATATGACATGCTCGCACGTCAATATATTCCCTCGTGTTTACCAAAGCGTGATCGTGGTATTTTTGCGGCAAGGGTTGCTCGTTTGCAAGCATCGTTACCACCTTTTGAAATTCGGCAATATCACATCCTCTTTTTACGGCGAGCTTAAAATCTCTTTTGAATTGTCCTTGATATTCTATTCTAAGCATTCAGATCCTCCAAAAGAGCTTCTACGCTGTCAAACGGTCCGTAAACGTCCTCGCCGTTTTCCGCGTCGGCGATCGCCTTTGCCGTGACGGCGTTGGGGACTTCGCGCGTGACCTCAAAAGGAATGCCCTGTTCCGCCAAAGCCTTTTTGAGAAAGATGTTTATCGCGGTTGAAAGGTCCAACCCGAGATCGGCAAACAATTTTTGCGCTTGCTTCTTTACGTCCGCGTCGATCGTTATATTTGTGGATACTTTAGCCATATTTATTCCTCCTTTTTGCGATGATATTCTAACATATTATATGGGCGATGTCAATATAATATACGCATAATATGTTGATAATTTAGATGAACATCGAGGAATCGCCAAACGAGAAAAACCTGTAGCGCTCATTTACAGCCTCGCGATATATTTCAAGCGTCTTTTCCCTGCCGACGAAGGCGGAGACGAGCATGATGAGGGTGCTCTCGGGAAGATGAAAGTTGGTGATCAGTCCCTTCACGGCTTTGAACTTGTAGCCGGGATATATGAATATGTCCGTATTTCCCTTGAGGGGACGAACAAAGCCCTCTTCGTCCGCGACGGTTTCGAGGGTGCGCACGGCGGTCGTGCCGACGCATATCACGCGCCTGCCCTCTTTTGTCGCGCGGTTGATAATGGCGGCGTTTTGCTCGTCTATCTCAAAATATTCCGTATGCATTTTGTGGTCGAGGATGTTGTCCTCCTTGACGGGACGAAACGTGCCCAAGCCTATGTGCAAAAGCACTGTTGCAAACTCCACCCCGCAGGATCTTAGCTTGTCAATGAGCTCGGGCGTGCGGCGGCAGAGCCCTCTATCTTGCTGTAGACGGTCTGATATCTCTCCTTGTCCGTCAACTTCTCCTTTATGTACGGCGGAAGAGGCATATTGCCCGTCCTGTCCAGAATGTCCTCGAAAACCCCGTCAAAGCAAAACTCAATCGTGCGCGCGCCGTACTCCCCGACTTCGGTGACCGTTGCGCTGAGCTCGTCGTTGAAGACGATCTTCGCCCCAAGCCTCGCCTTTTTTGCGGGCCTCATGATGGTCTCCCAATGCGTATAGTCCATCCGCTTCAAAAGCAAAACCTCGAGGACGGCTTCTTTTCCCTCGACATGCCCGAAAAGCCTCGCGGGAATGACGCGCGTGTTGTTCACGACAAGCAGATCCCCCTCTCTCAAAAAGGACGGCAGATCGAAAAAGTGCGCGTGAGTGACTTTGTCCTCCTCCCTATTATAAACCAAAAGCCGCGAGCTGTCTCTCGGCTCAAGCGGCGTTTGCGCTATCAATTCTTCGGGCAGATCGTAGTAATAGTCGTGCGTACTATATCCCGTTTCGTTGTGTTTCATTTCGTCCATATCAACAGTTTATAAGTGCAAATCGATGTAATAAACTTCGTGTTTTGTCATTCTGTGAAAGTGCGCCCCAAGTGCTTGTACGCAAGCGGCGTGCACATTCTGCCGCGAGGAGTTCTCGTGATGAAGCCAAGTTGAATGAGGAATGGCTCGACGACGTCCTCGATGGTCGTCGCCTCTTCGGAAGTCGCCGCCGAGAGCGTATCAAGCCCGACGGGGCCTCCCGAAAACTTGTCTATTATCGCCTCGAGCACGCTTCTGTCCGTGACGTCGAGTCCAAGCTCGTCCACGTCCATATGCGAGAGCGCTTTTTTTGCGATCGCCAAGTCGATCCTGTTGAGTCCGTCGTACTCGGCGAAGTCTCTGACGCGTCTGAGCAGCCTGTTGGCAATTCTCGGCGTGCCTCTCGAACGACTGGCTATCTCAAGCGCGGCGTCGGGATCTATCGAAATGTTGAGTATGCCGCTCGAGCGGGTGACGATCTGCATCAGCTCCTGAGGCTCGTACATCTCGAGCCTCAAAGACATGCCGAACCTGTCGCGCAAGGGGCTTGAGAGCATGCCCGCCCTCGTCGTCGCGCCAATAAGCGTGAAGTGCTTTAGCGGCAGCCTAATGCTTCTCGCCATTGGACCTTTGCCCGAGACGAAGTCGAGCGAAAAGTCCTCCATAGCGGGATACAAGACCTCCTCTATGTTGCGGTTGAGGCGGTGTATCTCGTCGATGAAGAGGATGTCGCCCTTCTCGAGGTTGGTGAGGATCGCGGCAAGGTCCGCCGCGCGCTCTATCGCAGGGCCACTCGTCACGCGTATCTGCGCCCCGAGTTCGCTTGCTATGACGTGCGCGAGCGTGGTCTTGCCAAGTCCTGGAGGGCCGTAAAGCAAGACGTGATCGAGCGCGTCGTGGCGATTTTTCGCCGCCGTTATATAAACCTCGAGGTTCTTTTTGATTTTGGACTGACCGACGTATTCGCTCATCGTGTGCGGACGAAGGCTGACTTCCTGCTCGTCCTCCTCGATGGACAGGTTGCTCACAAGCCTCCCCGTGACGTCAAATCCGTCATCGTCGTTCAAAAGATGTGATTTTATCATATATACCGCCTTTTATTTCAATTTGCGAGGTGTTTGAGCCCGTACGCGATGATGTTTTCGACGCCTGAGACGTGCTTTTTCGCCTCGTTTGCGAGCTTGAGAGCGTCCGTCTTTGAAACTCCCAGACTTTCGAGTGCGCTCACCGCGTCGCGCACGTCGTCGTCATCCTGAAGTTTACCCATGTTGAAGAGGGTGATCTCCTCCGCCGCCTGATCCTTGAGGTTGAGTACGATGAGTTCCGCCGTCTTTTTGCCGAGCCCCTTGATCTTGCAAAGGGTCTTGACGTCCCCCGTCGCGATCGCCGTCGTGAGGGTGGAAAGGTCGTAGCCGCTCAAAATTTGCATCGCCATCTTGGGACCTATGCCACTGATGTTGATGAGCTTCAAAAAGAGATCTCTCTCCTCCGCGCGCGAAAAGCCGTAAAGCGATATTTCGTCCTCGCGGACGTAGAGGTAGGTGTATATCTTGACAACGTCCCCTATCTCGACGTCGGTCAGGGTGTTTATGCTCACTCCGAGCTGAAAGCCGATGCCGTCCCTGTCGATGACTATTTCGGACAGAGTCTTGTCTGCAACTTTTCCCAAAATGTAATTGAACATAGCAAGTTTTATCCTTTTTTCTATTATACAGTCTTGACGCTTCGCCGTCAACAGCGAAAAAATCAAGAGATAAATTTCACGTTTTTGCGACCTGTGTTGATTATTTCACTTTGAAATCGCCAAGTCGTCCCGTTTCGGCATGACAAAGAGCGACCGCAAGCGCGTCCGCCGCGTCGTCCGGACGAGGCACGCTCTTCAGCCTGAGCAGCGCCTGTATCATGTGTTGCATCTGAATTTTGTCCGCCCCGCCGTAGCCCGTGATGGCTTGCTTTATCTGATTTGGCGTATATTCGTACACTTCGCCCTCGAGCGCCTTGACGGCAGTAAGAAGTATCACCCCTCTCGCCTCCGCAACGGGTATGCCAGTCGTTATATTTTTTGAAAAGAACAACTCCTCGATCGCAACGCAATCGGGAGAAAAGGCGGTTACGAGCTCTTTCACGCCCTCCTCAAGCTGCACGAGCCGCTCGGGAAGAGTGTTGTCCTTTGGGGTGGTCACCACGCCGTAGTCAAGCACCCTGAATGTGCCCTTCAGTGATTCGATAACGCCGTAGCCCATCGTGGCAAGACCCGGATCGATGCCGAGAATGATCATATTTCACCTCAAAACGCATTTTATGTGCGCGTTTTGTCAAAATAAAATGCTGTTTTCGTTGGTTGCGTCAAACAAGAATAGTTTGTCGCTCTTGGGCAGCGTGCCCACTTCGTCGAGCTTTTTTTCGCTGAAGACGACTCGCTTTTTTTCAGAGTTCTTTGTGTGAAGCAAAAATCCGCCCTTAACGCGCACGGCGTAGTCGACCTGCTCCCGCCTTTCGCCGCTCAGGTCGTACGAGTCCGATCTCCAACCCGCAAGCGTCGCTTTTCCTACATATTCCTTTGCGATCCTGTCCTTGAGACAGTCGATATTCACGCCGTATTTGTCCTCGAACACGGCTTGAAGACTTCCGTCCCACTCCTTCAGCGTCACGCGCTCGAAGGCAAAGTCGCCGTCCATAGCCTGAGCCGCCCACACGCTCGAAGGGTTTTCGCATATGTTCTTTGGCGCGTCGAGCTGCTTCATTTCCCCGCCGCTCATAATGGCGACGCGGTCGGCGATCGAGATGGCCTCATCAAGCCTTGACGTTGCGTAGATCACGCACGCCCCCGTCTTTGCAAGCTCGATGAGCAAGGGCTCTAACTCTTGCCATAGCTCCTCCGCCTCGTTTGCGCAAAGTCCGCGCGTTATATCGTCCACGAGCACGACGCGCACGTCCCTCAAAAACAGTCGCGCTACGGCGAGGCGGCGCTTGTCTATCACGGACATCTTTTTCACGCGCTCGTCAAGACACGCCGTTATCTTAAGCCTTGACGCGGCGTCGTAGACGGTCGAAGAGATTTTTTCCTTGCTCTCACCTCTTATCTTCAACGGATACGCGAGGTTGAAAAAGCAGGAGCGGTTTTGAAATAGGGCAAGGTCGTCGAAGATCATCGCCACGCCGTCCGGCTTTTTTGCGAGCGGCCCGCCGTCTATCAGCACTTGCCCCTCGCACTCGGTCGCTCCCGCGATGACCTTAAGAAGCGTTGTCTTGCCGCTGCCCTCCCCTCCGAGCACGGCTATTATCTCGCCGTCGCTCACGGCAAGATCGAGAGCGCCGAGCACTCTCGCGCCGTAAAGATATTGTTTGGTGACGCCCTTCAGTTCTATCATTTTTCAGAGGATATCCACAGATTCGCTGAAGCCGTCCATGAAGTTGTCAAGGAAATATCCAAGCTCCGGGAACTCCTCGCGCTGTGAGTCGAGCGCGCTCTTCAGACGATTGAACGCCTTGTCGAACTCCGCGTTGCCAAGCAGCCTCTCCTCCACGCACTTGATATACGCCGAGAGCTTGTCCGCGATCTTCATCAATTTGTACTCGACGCTGTTTACGTCGGGCATGATATAGTCCGTGTAGG
>CANQAA010000075.1 GCA_947589395.1 uncultured Clostridia bacterium | reverse complement strand
CAAATTTATAAGAAAAATGACCTCAATAGGGTTGTATGGATTTTTTTTTGATGATATAATAGATTGGAATATTTTGGAGGCAAATATGAAAACAAATTCGACAAATTTCAAAAAAGTGCGCTTTACGGAGACGGTGTTGCGTGACGCGAACCAATCCCTCATTGCCACTCGTCTGCCGTACTCAAAATTTGCCGCTATTCTCCCCGAGATGGACAAGGCGGGATATTATTCCGTCGAGTGCTGGGGCGGAGCGGTGTTTGACGTATGCTTGAGATACCTTGACGAGGACCCCTGGCAAAGGCTTCGCGACCTTCGCAAAAACTTGCTGTCCACAAAGCTTCAGATGTTGCTCAGAGGACAAAATTTGCTCGGCTACAAGCACTATCCGGACGAGATCGTCAAAATGTTCGTTGAAAAATCCGTTGAAAACGGCATCGACATCATAAGGATATTCGACGCTTTGAACGACCTTCGCAACATCGAGGTCGCAACGAAGGCGGCGATCAAGGCGGGCGCGATCGTTTCGGGCACGCTGAGCTACACGCAAAGCCCCGTCCACACCCTCGAAGCGTTTGCAAAGCAGGCGAAAGAAATGGAAAATATGGGCGTCGCGAGCATCTGCGTGAAGGATATGGCGGGCGTCATGACCCCCGAAGAGGCGTACGACCTGATCAGCGCGATCAAGGCTGAGGTCAAGATCCCCGTCGTTTTGCACACGCATTGCACGACGGGCATGGCGTATATGACCTATATGAAAGCGATCGAGGCGGGAGTTGACGTCATCGACACAGCCACCTCCTGTTTTTCGGGCGGAACGTCTCAACCCGCGACCGAGACGCTCAACTACGCTCTCACTCAGCTCGGCTACGATACGGGGCTCAACGCGGACGTGCTCAAAAAAGTCAACGACTACTTCAAACCGATAAGGGACGAATATATCAAGGACGGCTTGCTCAACCCCAAGATGATGGCGACGGACACGGACGCGCTCAACTACAAAGTGCCGGGCGGCATGCTCTCAAACCTCGTCAGCCAGCTCAAGGCGCAAAACGCCATGGATCGCTTTGAGGAAGTGTTGATCGAAACGCCCAAAGTCCGCGCGGATCTCGGCTATCCTCCGCTCGTCACTCCCATGAGCCAGATGGTCGGCGTGCAGGCGACAAACAACGTGCTTGCGGGAGAGAGATACAAGAACATCTCAAAAGAGGTCAAGGCGTATTGCAGAGGCGAGTACGGCACAGCGCCCGCGCCCATCGACCCCGAAGTTATGAAAAAGGTTCTCGGCGACGAGAAGCCCATCGAGGGCAGATACGCCGACACTCTCGAACCCGTGTTTGAAAAGACAAAGCAGGAGCTGAAGGGCGTTGCGAGAAGCGACGAGGACGTCTTGTCATACGTTCTCTTCCCGCAGGTCGCCGAAAAGTATTTCGCGGCGCGCAAGGCAAAGGAAGAGAAGGTCGTGAAATATACGATCGCTCCTAAGGAGGATTGAGTATGCAACTTGACCTTATAGCCGCTATTTTGAACAAGGAATCAAAGCTTGACGTCGTGGACGCCCTGCTTTTGGCGCTCATCGGAATAGCGATCGTTTTTATCGTTCTCATCGCGTTGATGTTGATCGTGACCCTCGTCGGAAAGATCTTCGACTCGAGCGACGCGATGAAGCAAAAACATCCCGAATGGGGGGATAAAATTGCAAATTTCAAAGCTAAACTCGCGTTTTGGAAAAAATCCACCCCCGAAGAGGAGGAAGAAGTCACGCCCGTCGACGCCCCGCTTGCAAAGGGTTCTTGCGGCGAGCTGACCCTTGTCAACACGTCCGATCGCGACGCCGCAATGATCATGGCGATCGTTGCCGACGAAACCAACACGCCCCTCAACGAGCTTCGCTTCAAGTCGATAAAAAGAGTGGACGACAAAAATATGGAGGAAGAAAAATGATTTATCGCGTAAGCCTCAACGGCAAAGTTTATGAAGTAGAAGTAGAAAAGGGCGAGGCCGTCATTCAGGCGGAATTTGACGCCGCGCTTCCAAGCGCCGCACCCGCTCCCGTCGCTCCCGCAGCCGCGCCTGCGGCTCCCGCAGCTCCCGCAGCGCCCGCGCCCTCCGGCAGCGCCGCGTCGATCAAAGCGCCGATGCCCGGCAACATCAACGCAGTCAAAGTTTCTTCCGGACAGGCTGTCAAAAAGGGCGACGTGCTCATCATCCTCGAAGCCATGAAGATGGAAAACGAGATCGTCGCTCCAAAGGACGGCAAGATAGGACAAGTTTTCGTGCAAAAGGGCGCCACCGTCGAGACGGGTTCGCCGCTTCTTGAGGTTCTCTGAGGTGCAAAATGGACGTAGGAAAAATCATCAAAAATTTGTGGGAGGGCAGCGGTTACTATCTCTTCGGCGCGGATAACGGCTGGAAGTCGATAGTGATGATCATTATTGCGCTGTTCTTCCTGTATCTTGGCATCAAAAAGAAGTTCGAGCCGCTGCTTCTCGTCGGCATCGCGTTTGGAATGTTGCTCACAAACCTGCCCGCAGGCGCGAGCGACAAGCTCTTCCATGCCGATTGGTGGACGGTTCAGAATATCGATTATATGGATATCTTGCGACACGGCGGATTGCTTGATATTTTGTACATAGGCGTGAAGACCGGCGTTTATCCCTGCCTCATCTTCATGGGCGTGGGCGCCATGACGGACTTTGGACCCATGCTTTCCCGTCCCAGCTCCCTCATTTTGGGCGCGGCGGCGCAGGGCGGCATATATCTCGTGCTCATCCTTGCGGCGGCGACGGGAATGTACACGGGCGGCGAGGCGGCGTCCATTTCCATCATCGCGGGCGCGGACGGACCTACGGCTATCTTCCTCACAAAGGAACTTGCGCCTCAATTGCTTCCCGCGATCGCGGTCGCGGCGTACAGCTATATGGCGCTGATACCGCTTTTGCAGCCTCCGTTCATGAAGCTGCTCACCACAAAGAAAGAGCGCATGACCGTGATGACCACCCAAAGAAAGGTCAGCAAAAAGGAAAAGGTCATCTTCCCCATACTCGTGACGATCATCGTCGCGTTGCTCTTGCCGTCGGTCGCGCCGCTTCTCGGCAGCCTGATGTTCGGCAATCTTTTGAAGGAATGCGGCGTCACGGAAAGGCTCTCCGACACCGCTCAGAACGCGCTGATGAACATCGTCACGCTGTTTTTGGGCATCTCCGTCGGCGCGACGGCGGTTGGCTCGACCTTCCTCTCGGAAAAGACCATCGTCATCATCGTGCTGGGGCTTGCGGGCTTCATCCTCGCGACGATATGCGGACTGCTCATCGGCAAGCTCCTCTATGTCATCTCAAAGGGCAAGATCAATCCTCTCATCGGTTCGGCGGGCGTGTCCGCAGTGCCTATGGCGGCGAGAGTGTCAAACACCGTCGGCTTGCAATATAATAAGGGGAACTATCTGCTCATGCACGCGATGGGACCCAACGTTGCGGGCGTCATCGGCTCTGCCGTTGCGGCGGGTTTCCTGCTTGCGGTGTTCAAGTAAAATCACAAAAACGGAAGTTCATCTATGCTGAATGAAAACAAAAAGTCCTTGTTTGGCAGCTTGTCGCTGTTTGTATGCGCTCTCGTGTGGGGGCTCGCGTTCGTCGCGCAGAGAACCGCAACGGGGCACGTCAACGCCGTCAGCTTCAACGGGATAAGATATGCGGAAGCAACGATAGTGCTTGCTATCGTGATCTTTGTTTTCGATTTGGTGAGAAAAAAGACGGGCAAGTCCGTCACGAAGTTCAACAAGGACACGCTGATCGGCGGCGTGATATGCGGAGTTGCGCTCATTGCCGCGAGCAACACCCAGCAGTACGGCTTGGGCGCGAGCGACGCCTCCGTCGGCAAGGCGGGCTTCATCACCGTGCTTTACATCGTGATCGTGCCCATATTGGAACTGTTTTTGCAAAAAAAGCCTACAATCCTATGCAGGTTTGCGATACTCATTGCGGTCGTGGGCTTTTATCTGATAAGTTCGGGCGACAGCTTTGCGCCGAGCAGCGGGGACGTGATGTTTTTGCTGTGCTCGATCAGCTTCTCGTTTCAGATGGTGTTCATTGGCTACTACAGCCAGATGGTCGACCCGCTCAAGCTCACCCTCGTTCAATTTTTGACCTGCACTCTCATCAGCCTGCCGCTCATGGGTATATTCGGTTTTCCGCCCGCAGAGCAGGTGGCAAAGAGCGGACTGTCGCTGCTTTACGTCGGCGTGGTTTCGGCGGGCGTGGGCATAACCCTTCAGAGCGTGGGACAAAGATATGTCGACGCGTCAGCCGCGACTCTCATTATGAGTCTCGAGTCCATCTTGGGCATGATATTCGGCATGATAATATTGGACGAGACGCACACCGTCGAGGAGCTCGTTGGATGCCTGATGGTGTTTGTCGCGATATTCCTCGCGGTGTTCAGGCTGCCAAAAGGTATGCTGAAGTTTGACAAAAACAAGTTTGATTTGACAAAAAGACGAATGGTCAAATGACGTCAGTCGTTGCCGATGAGATAGTCGGCGGTGACGTCGAAAAAGGAAGCGATTGTTTTGAGAGTGTCGAGGTCGGGCTCGCGTTGACCGCTTTCCCAAAAGCTGACGGTCTGGTTGCAAAACCCCAACAGCTCGCCAAGTTGCCACTGAGAGAGCCCCTTCTCATGGCGGAGCTCCTTTAATCTTGTTCCGAAAACGTTGTTTCTCATAACTATAAAATATGTTATAAATTTCCTACATTATGTTGACTTCCTACAAAATGTAGAATAAAATTAAGATAAATCATAAAATAGGAGGATACTATGGAAGAATTGCTCACCGCCATCGGCGAATTGGTTTCTGTGGAGCTTGACGACGTCAAGGGTATAAGTTACGATCGCGCAGGCGAGTTCACGTTTGTCATTTCTCTAAAAAGCGGCGAAAGCGTCAGGCTGACTCTTTCAAAGGAGTGAAAAAAGATATAAAGCCGACCCAAAGCGGTCGTATATCGGAGGCAGTTATGGATAAAATGTTGCATGAAATGGGAGAGTTCATACTCGCAAAAGAAGAGGTCGAAAGGGTGGAATATCTCGAGGATATGTGCGTGATGTACGTCATCTTTCGCGACGGCAGAAAGTGGATCGTCAGCGTCATGGACTCTCAGCTTTGAGGCGTGGTTTCGACTGAAAGCACGGTAAGTGTTTTTCCGTCCACGCGGAATTTTATATTGTAATTTGCAAAACACAATCCGTATTCTCTGTCGTCCTCGTGGTAGCTCGGGCGCGGGTCTTGGGCGAGGCACTCGATGAGCGCGTCGCGCTTGTCTGAGGGGATGAGTTTCAGCAACGTTTCATTGAAATCTACGGCTAATTTGTGGTCTTTTACGCTGTCTGCGAAGCCGTCGATCGCGTCGGGATGACAATCGACTCGCGCAAGATAGGGCTTTATATCAAAGATGGGAGTGCCGCTGACCATATCAATCCCGTCCACGATAAGTGTTTTCGCCCCGTTCTCGTTTTCCACGCGAAGGAGGCGGACGGAGCTCAGCCCGAGGGGGTTTGGACGGAAGGGAGAGCGGGTGGCAAAGACGCCCACGCGCTCCTTGCCGCCGAGACGCGGCGGACGGACGGTGGGGGAGAACTCCTCCTTGTGTGCCATCGAAAAGTCAAAGATGAGCCACAGGTGCGAAAATCCCTCGATGCCGCGAAGGGCGTCGAAAGACGCGAACTCCTTTTCAAAGACGATCTTGCCCACAAGTCCGCATACACCGCTTTGGCGCGGGACGCCGAACTTTTCGGGGAAGTCCGTGAAGATGTGTGCGATAGGTTTGATTTCAAGCGTCATAATTTTCGTTTTATTTTCCTATTTTGTCGATTTATGTCGAAGCAAGCGTTTAGATTGTTGCATTTCGTCATATTATGTCGATTTATGTCGACAAGCGCGAACGGGTCGGTCGCATTAAGTCGATTATGTCGAATTTTACCGAAACGAGCGGTTAGTTCCTAGATTTATGTCGCTTTATGTTGA
>CANQAA010000074.1 GCA_947589395.1 uncultured Clostridia bacterium | reverse complement strand
GCGGCGATCAAGGGCCTCACGAGAGAGGACGGCAGCCGTCCCATGCTCATCGCGGTGACTCAACTCACCTCAACGAGCGAGCAGGTCATGAAAGAGGAATTGTTGATAGACAGATCCCTCGAGGAAGTCGTGCTGAGCTACGCTTCAAACGCAAAATTTGCGGGACTTGACGGAGTCGTGTGTTCGCCGCTCGAGGCGGGAAGGGTGCACGAGAGGCTTGGCAAGAGCTTTGTCACCGTCACGCCGGGAGTTCGCTTTGAGGACTCAAAAGCGGACGATCAGGCGAGAGTGACCACTCCTCGTCGCGCCTTCGAGCTCGGCTCGGACTTCATCGTGATGGGACGTCCCATAACGAGGGCGCAAGATCCCGTCGCCGCATACAAGCGCGCGGTAAGGGAATTTTCAAAATAACCGAACAAAAATAAATTTCAACCGAATAGAACATTGATTTTAATCAAAAAAAGCGGCGAGACCGCTTGGGAGAACATATGGACGGCAAAATTATTGCAAAGGATCTTTTATCAATCGGCGCGGTGTTTTTGCGCCCGTCGGAGCCCTTCACTTGGGCGAGCGGCATAAAAAGCCCGATATATTGCGACAATCGCCTGACTCTCACTGCGCCAAAGGTCAGAGAGCATGTGGAGAGAGGGCTTTCGGAGCTTGTGAAGGAGCATTTTCCTAACGCGGAGGCGCTCTTTGGAACGTCGACTGCGGGCATCGCGCACGCGGCTATATGCGGCTATATGCTCGAGCTTCCGATGGGCTACGTCAGAGGGGGCAACAAAGATCACGGCAGGGGCAACCGCATAGAGGGCAAGCTCGAAAAGGGCGAGAATGTCGTGGTCGTTGAGGATCTCATCTCCACAGGCGGGTCCGTCATCGAGGTCGTCGAGGCGTTGAGAGAGGAGGGCGCAAAGGTGCTCGGAGTGGTCTCCATCTTCACTTACGGCATGGCAAAGGGGCTTGAGAGGCTGAGGGAAGCAAACGTTGAAAACTTCAGTCTTTGCACGCTTGACGCGCTCCTCGACGTGGCGGCGAAGGAAGGCTACATCGCGCCTGAGGACATCAACAGGGTGAAGGCGTTTCGCGACGACCCGTCCGATGGGAGTTGGAGGACAAAATGAGACATTTGCTTGACGTTTGCGACCTCAGCGTAAAAGAGCTTGACGAGCTCATCGCGCTTGCGGAAGATATCGCCGCGAACAAACAAAAATATGCGCATATCATGGACGGAAAAAAGCTCGCGGCGCTCTTTTTTGAGCCGTCCACGCGCACGAGGCTGAGCTTTGAGGCGGCAATGTTGGAGCTCGGAGGGCAGACGCTCGGATTCAGCGAAGCGTCCTCGTCGTCCGCAGCAAAGGGAGAGTGCGTTAGAGACACGATAAGAGTCGTCGGCGGATATGCGGACATCATCGCTATGCGCCATCCTCTCGAAGGAGCGGCGCTATCTGCCGCAATGAAGAGCTATGTTCCCATCATCAACGCGGGTGACGGCGGGCATTGCCATCCCACTCAGACGCTTGCGGATCTGCTCACCATCCATCGGGAAGAGGGCAGACTCGACCATCTCAAGATCGGACTTTGCGGGGATCTGCTTTACGGCAGGACGGTGCATTCGCTCATCAACGCGATGATTCGCTACGAGGGCGTGAGCTTTGTGCTCATCTCTCCTCGCGAACTCGAACTTCCGCCGTACGCGCTCGACGTTTTGAAGAGGGCGGGGGTGAACTACGTCGTGACGAGGAGCCTCGAGGAGTTCATGAGCGAACTCGACGTGCTCTATATGACGCGGGTGCAACGCGAAAGGTTTTCCTCGATAGAGGAGTACGAAAAGGTGAAGGACTGCTATATTCTCACTCCCGAAAAACTTTTGAGCGCAAAACCCACGATGAGGATATTGCATCCCCTCCCGCGAGTGAACGAGATTTCTCAGCTCGTTGACGATGACAAAAGGGCGGCGTATTTCAGGCAGACCGTCAACGGCAAGCTCATGCGCATGGCGCTGCTCGTCTATCTCTTGCGCGACGACGTAAGATCTCAACCCGCGCGTCTTGCAAGCGGAAAATCGTACGATGGCAAGTGCCAAAATCCAAAGTGCATAACCAACAACGAGAGGGAACTTCCCGTCCTCGTGAACGAGCAGGGCAGGTGCATATATTGCGAACACGAGCTCAAAATGTAAAATAAATTTCAAAAGTATTCCAAAAAAGTTGATTTTTTAGAATGATTTTTCAAAAAAAACGGTTTGATCGTATGTCAAGCCGTTTTATTGTTTTAATGAATGCGCACTGCTCAGTCCGCGTTTATGACGTTTGAGACTTTGTCGGCGACGAGGCCCTTTTCAACGAGTTTTTCGAGGATGCGGGGAAGGGCCTTGAGGGTGGCCTCAGTGGGATGCATGAGGATGAGGTCGCCCGCCTTAAGCCCGTTCACGGCGCGCTCGAAGATGACGTTTTCGTCGTGGTCGCGCCAATCCACCGTGTCGCGCGTCCACATGATAACTTTGTAGCCCAAATTTTCGCACGCTTTGAACATTTCTTTGCCCATACTTCCGCTCGGGGGCGCAAACAGGCGGCAATTTTTGCGGTCGGGAAAATCTTTCAATATGTCGTCGATGAGGCGCTCGGTGAGGCGGATCTCGTTTTCGTTTTCGACAACGCCGAGTTTTGCGTGGTCGCGGTGAAGATAGCCGTGATTGCCTATCTCAAAATCGCATGCGGCGAGCTTCAATACCGTGTTTTTGTGTCTTGCGACGAAGCATCCGCCCACAAAAAAGGTCGCGCTGAAGGAATATTGCTCGAGGGTTTCGGCAATTTGCTCGGTCAGATCGCTGTTTTCATACACATTGAACATCAAGCCCACTTTGTTTGAAAGCTCGTTGCCGGAATATATCGCGGAGAAGGCGGCTTTCACGTCTTGCGTTTTGGGCACGGTGAGATATATTGTGAGCGCAAAGGTCGATATAACGACCGCCGCTATGACAAAATTTGCCCAAAATGTTTTTGCTCTTGCGTCTTTCATAGTTAAAAATATGTTTGAAAATCGCAAACTATGTGCTATAATAGCGCCATGCAAAAAATGATAAATTTTGATAGCGGGCTATCGCTTGCGCTCTCGACAAATCCCGCCGTGCGCTCGGTGGCTGTCGGCGTGTTCGTCGGCGCGGGAGTCGTGAACGAAACTCCCGAGCTCTCCGGCATTTCGCACTTCATAGAGCACATGGTCTTCAAAGGCACAAAAAAGAGGTCGAGCTTTGACATCGTCAACGAGCTCGACAGCGTCGGCGCGCAGATCAACGCGTTCACCGCAAAGAGCTACACCTGTTTTCACACCGTCTCTTTGGACGAGCATCTGAACAAGTGTATGGATGTGCTAAGCGACCTCTACTTTGACCCCACTTTCGACGAAGACGAGCTTGAAAAGGAGCGCAGGGTGGTCATCGAGGAGATCAACGAGAGCGAGGACACGCCCGACGACGTCTGCCTTGAAAAGTTGTTCACGGCGTTTTTTGCGGGCGGACCGCTTGAAAAGCCCATTTTGGGCAGCAAACAGACCTTGAGCGCGATGACGGGAGAAACTCTGAGACGATATCATCAAAAATATTACGTCCCCTCAAACACCGTCATAGCTATAGCCGGCAACGTTGACGAAAAAGAGGCGGTGGAAGCCGTGCAAAAATATTTCGAAAGCCGCATGAAAAAGTCCTCGCCCGAGCAGACGGCAATAGCTTCGTACGACTTCAAAAGCGTCGAGGTGTACACAAAAAAGCAGATAGAGCAGTCGCATATCGCCATCGCGTTCCCGTCGTACAGATATAATGACCCGCGCAGCTACGCCTTGCAGCTGATGACGATGATCTTCAGCATGGAGATGTCTTCCCGCCTCTTTCAGCGCGTGAGGGAACAGCTCGGACTTTGCTATTCGATCGTGGGCTATCCCTCGTCCTACAGGGACGCGGGCGCGTTTTCGATCTATTGCGCGACGAGTCCCAAGATGTCAAAAAAGGCGGTCGAGGCGATAAGGGAGGAAATTTGCCGCCAAGAGAGACGGAGAGAGCGACGAGGAGCTTGAAAAGGGCAAACAACAGCTCAAAACTTCCCTCGTGCTCGGGCAGGAGAGCACGGCGTCCATGATGCGCGCTTTTGGCGCGCACGCCCTTCAGACGGGGGAGTTATATGACATCAACGCAAGAATCGGCGCTATAGACAAGGTCACAAAGGAGGACGTGAAAATGGTGGCGAACGAAGTTTTCGACTTCGACAAAGTTTCGCTCTCGACAGTGAGTCCAAAGTTTTTGGACGGTCTTTTTGACGCGATAAAGTTTGACGCGATAAAATAGAAGTGATTTTTACCCCAACAAATCGGCAGAGCAATTTGTTGGGGACCCCGATTTTTCCAACAAAACAGGCGAGCTATATCTTCACGCATAAAATCGAAAATTATTTTTTCAGATGATTGTAAATTTTTCAAGTATATGATATAATCATTTAGACTAATATTTTACAAAGGTAGGTTTTAAGTTGGTAAACACAAGGCAGGCAAAGGCAAACAGCGGCAACAGGATCGCTTTCGGCGTCTTTATCATCATCGTTTCTCTGTTTTTCTTCCTCTGCAACGTCAGGGCGTTCGGAGGCGTGGGAAGGATGGTGTACGGGTTTTCGGTTGGCTTTTTCGGGCTTGCTTCTTACGCATATTCCGTGATGGGGATCATCTTTGGCGTCGCGATGACGTTCGGTTTTTTGGTCAAGCGCCGTCCCGCAAAAATCCTGATGTATTTCGGGCTGTTGATCTTGGGGATATTCGCGTTGCATATTTATACGTCCAGCGGACACATTATCGGGGCAAGTTACGGCACATATCTTGCCAATTGTTACAACAACACGAACACGGCGGGCGGCTTGCTGTTCGGCTTGGTCGCGTATCCTCTCATGAAAGTTTTGACGAGCGTGGGCGCTCTCATCGTGGCGACTCTTGCGTTTTTGACGCTCGGAGTCTTTGCGCTCATTCCGTCGATAAGGCGCGAGAGCGTATATTCCGCGACGAGCAAGGCGGAGCGCGAAAGAAAGAGCAAACGCACAAGGCGTGAACGCGCTCCCAAAAAGGAAGAGAGAGTCGAGCGGCAAGAGACTTCCTCCACAGTCGCCGCCGCAAACGGACTTTTCGTCGTGCCGAGAGCGGACGATCCCATGACGAGCGGAACAAGGCGGGCAAGAGGCGGCTACGGCGCTGAGGGCTACACCCCCATGAACGCCTTCGACCCGCTTTATCCGAACAAGGGCGGCGCATATCAGGACGAGCAAAGCGCGGTGGCGACCTATCCCAATACGACAAAATACGTTCCCCTCGAGCAGGCGAAAGAGCAGGTGGCAAGAGAGCTCCTGTTCGGAGAAAACTACGGCGAGGAGAGCTACAACAAGTATAAAGACCTTCGCGACAGCGGCAAGATCCAACCCCTCAGCGGCAACAGCTCGTACAACTCCATCAAAAAGAGGGAGCTTGACGAAAAACTCAACGTGGGCGGCGAGCAAATGCGCTCCGAGTTCATCATGAAGCACAGAGCCGAAGAGCAGCAAAAAGCTCCCGAAAACAAACCGGAAGAGCGCCCGATAGACGAGTTTTTGCGCAGTCAGAACGAGTATCTCAAAAACGGCAAGCTCGACTTTGAGGCGATAAAGCGTGACAGCCTTAAGGAGTTCGGCAGCGCGGAGTATATGAACGAGTCCGGCAGGACCGAGCTCAAGGACGTAGCGCACAGCGAGCCGCGCGAGGTCGTGAGACCCACAAAGCACACCGTCAACCCGACGGTCACCCGCGCTCAGGAAGCGGTCGGGGCAACTTCCGGCATGCTCGGCGCAGTGAACAGGGCAAACGATCCCCGCGAGCAGGGCGACATCGAGAGCGTGGCGTACACAAAACCCACTCAGCCGACGTCCACCGTCGTCAGGGTGAACAACATGCCTCAAGGCGCCGCTCGGAACGCGAGGCCACAGAGCGCTCCTCAAAACGCGAGGCCCTCTCAAAACATTGGCAAC
>CANQAA010000073.1 GCA_947589395.1 uncultured Clostridia bacterium | reverse complement strand
TAGCTTTCGCTCTCGAGGAGCAAAACAGGTTTTCCACCCTCACTTACGACGAGATAATGGGAATGAGAAGAGCGCTATTTTGCGCCATGCTCGAAAAGTTGGCGGGAGTAGTTGTCGAGCTGAAGATCGTCGCGCACGCAAGAAAGCTCGCGCGACTATTTGTGAGACACAGACGACTCTTTTCATTTCTCAAAGTCTATCTCAAATATCCTTTGTTTTTCAGATCCTGCGCAATTGAGGCGGGGTTTGACTTTGAGCGCGACAAACTCGACGGGGTTTTGAGACGCATAAGACATGAGGCGGAGTGCGCGCTTGACGCGATAGAGAAGGCGGGGGAGTTTGACTTCTCGCGCTTTTACACGCCGCTTGAGATATTGTCAAAGTACGACGCCTTTGAGTGCGCAAGCGACGTCGAAAAACAAAATTTTCTCGCGGCTCTAAAGAAGATGAGCGACAAAGAGAACTTGGACGAGTTCGTTTTTGCAATCAAGCTCGACAAGTTTTGCAAAACGGCGATGAGCGCGCACCGCAAAGTAGTCTCATTGGACTTTTCAAGATACAGCTTCAGGGTGGTGGCGCAAAAGGCGGACGTCAGCATGCTCGCCGCCGCGCTATCCTCTTCGGAGAATATGAGATTGCTGTTCTCAAAGCCGATTCCAAAGGGAAGTATTACAAAAAACGAGAAATTCAAGAATAGTTTTGAGCCGATTTATCACTTTCATACGCTGAATTTCGGCATTTCCGTGAAAGACGGGCTGCTTAAAGTCGAGCCGAGACTTCCAAGCGACATAAATTCCGCCGAAGTCGTGTTTTCATACGGCGGGATAAATCATACCCTCATGATAAAGCGCGGGGAGCAAAGGGAGATCTCCGTCAACGGCACTCGTCTTCACGGTACGAACGAAGTTCGCCTCTCAGACAAACCCTTGTATATCGAGCTCAGCTTGGAACCCGCGCAAGTTTGAGGCACACGCCGCTTTTTTGCAATTTTCTGTAATTGATTTTTACGAACGTTTTGATTTCAATGTGCAGAACACATATTTATTTTTGATTTTCGTTTGTGACGAGGCTATTTATTTTGCGTTTTGAGAGCAAAATTTCACATAAAATTCTCTATGAGTTGACATTGCGCTTTGTTATTGTTATTCTATTAGTAATAATTTTCGCGCACATGCGAGGAGTTGGAGTTCAAAATGAAAGAAAAACTTGAAAAGATAAAGTTGCAGGCGCTTGAAGAGATCTCCCGCGCGGCGACGTCCGAAGAGTTGAACGCCGTGAGAGTGAAATATCTCGGAAAGAGCGGCGAAATTTCCCTCATCATGCGGGATATGGCAAACGTAAAAAAGGAAGATCGTCCCGAAATGGGCAAGCTCGTCAACGAACTGAGAGGTTGCGTCGAGGGCGAACTCGTTGAAAAGACGAAGGCGGTCGGCGAGCTTGAAAAGCAGGCGAGACTAAAGGCGGAGGCGATAGACGTGACCCTGCCGACAGACAAAACGGCGGGCACATATCATCCGCTAACTCTGATCAGGCGGGAGCTCATCGACATCTTCAGAAGCATGGGATTCAGCGTGGACGAAGGGCCGGAGATAGAGAGCGACCTCTTCAACTTTCAGCTGCTCAACATCCCAAAGGACCATCCCTCGCGCGATATGCAGGACACGTTTTACGTCAGCGACAAAGTGGTCTTGCGCACGCAGACGTCAGCTATGCAGGCGCGCATAATGACAAAAACTCAACCGCCCATTCGCGTGGTCATTCCCGGCAAGGTATATCGCAGCGACGACGACGCCTCGCACAGCCCCATATTCAATCAATTCGAGGGCTTGGCGGTGGACGAGCACATCACGATGGGGGATCTGCAAGGGTGTCTCACGACCTTTGCGCAAAAGATCTTTTCAAGCGACACGAAGGTGCGTTTGCGCCCGTCCTACTTCCCGTTTACAGAGCCGTCCGTCGAGGTGGACGTCACCTGCTCGATGTGTCACGGCAGGGGCTGCAGAGTGTGCAAAGGCACGGGCTGGGTCGAGATCTTGGGCGCGGGCATCGTCAACCCGAAAGTGCTCGACATGTGCGGCATAGACAGCAAAAAGTACAGCGGCTTCGCGTTCGGCTTTGGAATAGACAGAATCGCGATGATCAAATTCGGCATTCCGAACATCAAAATGCTGTACGAAAACGACTCGCGCTTTTTGAGCCAATTTTAAGGAGGTAGAGTATGCTGACACCCATTTCATGGCTAAAGGATTACGTTGACATTTCCGTCTCGCCCGAAACGCTCGCGAAAAAGCTCGTCGCGATAGGCTTCGAGGTCGAGGATATAATATATCAGAACAGACGCGCTAAAGGCGTGGTAGTCGGAAAGATAATCGAGGTTGAAAAGCACCCGAACGCGGATAGGCTGAGGGTCACAAAGATAGACGTCGGCGACAAAGTCATTCAGGTCGTGACAAACGTGCCGGTTTTGGGCGGCGAGATAATCGCGGTCGCGCTCGACGGCGCGCTCCTTTTTGACGGGCACGAGATCAAGGCGGGAGAGCTTCGCGGGGTTCTGAGCGAAGGCATGCTTTGCGGGCTTGAGGAAGTCGGGCTGACATCAAACGACGTTGACGGGCAAAAGCAGGGCGATATTTTGCGCTTTGACGAGAGCAAAAAGCTCGGCATGAACGCGCTTGACGCGCTCGGCTACGACGACGTCGTGTTGGATATCGCAGTAACAGCCAATCGCCCGGATTGCAACAGCATTTATAAACTCGCAAAGGAAGTTGCGGTCGCTCTTGGAACGAACTGTCGCGAGCCGCACATCAACTTCAAAACTGCTGCAAACAAGAGCGTGAAGGACGTGGTCAAGGTCGAGGTGCAAGCCCCCGAACTTTGCGAGAGATACATGGCAGCGGCGATCGGAAACGTCAAAATTTTCCCGTCCTCGCAACTTGTCAAACACAGACTTCGCGCGGTCGGGATAAGACCCATCAACAACGTCGTGGACATCACAAACTACGTCCTCACGGAGATAGGTCAGCCCATGCACGCGTTTGACGAGCGCGAGATAGGCGGAGGAAAGATAGTCATAAGACGCGCTCTCGACGGCGAGAGGATCGTCACTCTCGACGGCAAACAAAACAAGCTCTCAAACAGCATGCTCGTCATCTGCGACGAAAATTCGCCAATCGCGGTCGCGGGGATCATGGGCGGGGAGCAAAGCGGCATACGCGAGGACACCTCGAGAGTCGTGTTCGAGTCCGCAAAGTTCAAGCGCGACAACATAAGGCGCACCTCGCGCGCCCTCAATTTGCGTTCGGATAGCTCTGCAAGATTTGAAAAGGGCATAGACTTCTTCTCTCAGGAGCTTGCCTTGAAGCGTGCGCTCACAATGATCTTTGAAAGCGGCGCGGGAGAGATATATTCCGATTTCATCGACGAGTGCGTGCCCTATGAAAAGGAAAAGGAGATATCCTTCACGACAAAGCAACTTCAGCAAATCTTGGGCTGCAGAGTGCCAAAAAAGAACCTTATCGAGATCCTTGCAAGGCTCGGCGTCGAAGTGAGCGAGGAGGGGACGACTCTCATTGCGCACGTCAAAGAGGACAGAGAGGATATCGAAGGCGTCAACGACATCGCGGAGGAGTTCATAAGAGTTTACGGCTATCGCCATATTCGCCCGACGCTCTTCGAGCACGCGGCGCTCACAAAGAGTTATGTGCCCGACCGCCTCAAAAAGATCGACCTGATCAAGGACGCGCTCGTATCATGCGGGCTTAACGAGTGCACGACATATTCGTTTACATCGCCGAAATTCGCTTCAAAACTTATGCTCGGCGAGGGAGACGAGAGAAGAAATACGATAAGGCTCGTCAATCCGATAGGCGAGGCGCTCAGCGTCATGCGCACGACCCTCACTCACAGCATGATAGAGCAACTTCAATTCAACGCGACCCACTTTGTGGATAGAGCGAGGCTGTTTGAAGTGGCGAGAGTTTATCTTCCAAAAGAGGGGCAGGAACTTCCCGACGAGAAGGAAAAGGTCGTCATCGGAATGTACGGCGACGCGGATTATTTCACCCTCAAGGAGTGCGTGGACAGCCTGCTTTTTGCCGTCAAGGCAAAAAACGTGAAGTTTTCAAGGAGCGAAGAGCCCTTCTTGCATCCCGGTCGCGGGGCGGACGTCTACGTCGACGGCGTGAAGGCGGGGTATCTTGGCGAAGTTCATCCGGACGTGCAAAAAGCGTACGACGCGGATGGCGCGAGACTTTACGTCGCGGAAATGTTTGTCGATCTCATCTGCTCTGACGACGCGTTGAAAAAGGAGCGTTTTGCGCCGTTCACGCGTTTTCCGCTCGTTGAGCGCGACCTTGCTGTCGTCGTGAGCGAGGACGTGTTCGCGCAGGACATGATCGACGCGATAAAGAACGCAAAAGTCGCAAACCTCATCGACATCAAGGTGTTCGACACATACAGGAGCGAGCAGATCGGCGTAGGGAAGAAGAGCGTCGCGCTTCGCTTCAAGTTCGCGAATCTCGAACGCACGCTTTTTGACGACGAGGTGCAGGCGAGCATGGACAAAATTTTGAGCGCCTTAAAGCGCAAGACGGGAGCAAAGATACGCTGATATGTTTGACGCAAAGAGCCTTTTGACGCTGGAATATCCAAAGATCCTCGCCGAGCTCGCCACTCACGCGCAGTCTGTGGGAGCAAAAGAGAGGATACTTTCTCTCACGCCCTTCCTCAACAAGGAAGAAGTTGAGTTTTCGCTTGACGAAACTTCCGAAGCGGACAGGGTGCTTTTTGAATATTCCATTTCGCCGTCCTTTGCCGTCGACGACGTGAGCGGCATCATCGGCAAGGCGAAAAAGGGCTCGGTGCTTTCCATATCCGAGATCATCAAAGTGGGACGGACGCTAAGGGTGTCGAGGAGGTTGAAAAAGACCATTCCGACCCTTCGCGAAGTGCCCATACTCGCGTCGATGTGCTCAAAACTCTATGAAAACGAGCCGCTTGAAAAGAGCATTTTCGAGTCCTTCATCTCGGATACGGAAGTCAGCGACAACGCGACGGAAACGCTTAGAGCCATTCGTCAGCGCATACGCAAGCTCAACGAGAACGTCAGGACAAAACTTCAAAGTTTCATCTCCTCGCAGCAATATGCAAAGGCGCTTTCTGACAACATCGTGACGGTCAGAGGCGACAGATACGTCATTCCCGTGAAGAGCGACTTCAAGGGGGCGATTCCCGGTCTCGTGCACGATCAATCGGCTTCGGGAGCGACGCTGTTTGTCGAGCCGATTCAGATCGTTGAGCTCAACAACGACCTCAAAGTCGAGCTTATGAACGAGCAGCTCGAGATAGAAAAGATATTGCGTTCATTTTCCGCAAAGATCTCCGCAAGCGAGGGGGAGCTTGACGTCAGCTACGACACGATCGTTAAGATGGACGTCATCTTTTCAAAGGCGCAACTCGCGCAAGTCTACAAGGCGACAAGACCGAGCATAAACGAGGACGGTCGCATTTTGATAAGGGAGGGCAGACACCCGCTCATTGATGGCAACAAGGTCGTCCCCGTCACGTTGGAGCTGAAAAAAGATGACAAAATGCTGCTCATCACTGGTCCGAACACGGGCGGCAAAACGGTCACGCTGAAACTTGTCGGGCTGTTCACGGCGCTTGCTATGACGGGATTTTTCCTTCCCGCAAAGAGCGCGGACATATCCATTTTCGACGGCGTGTACAGCGACATCGGCGACGAACAGAGCATCGAGCAGAGCCTGTCCACGTTTTCCGCACACATAAAAAACACTATATCCATTCTCGACGTGATAACAGAAAAGTCCCTCGTGCTCTTTGACGAGCTCGGAGCGGGCACAGACCCCTCCGAAGGCGCGGCGCTTGCGGTGAGTATTGCAGAATTTCTGCTAAACAAGAATACTAAGGCGATAATAACGTCGCACTTCAACGATCTCAAGGAGTTTTCGCTTGTGACAAAGGGCGTGAGCGCGGCTTCAATGGAGTTTGACATCAACTCGCTCACCCCGACTTTTAAGCTCATCATGGGGGCGATCGGCAGCTCAAACGCACTCTCCAT
>CANQAA010000072.1 GCA_947589395.1 uncultured Clostridia bacterium | reverse complement strand
TGGATCGTCAAGGACTTCAAGGCGACAAACGGCGTCGACCTCTCTCAGGACAAGATGGCGATGCAGCGCATAAAGGAAGCGGCGGAAAAGGCGAAGATCGACCTCTCCGGCGTGACCAAAGCGAAGATATCCCTGCCGTTTATCGCGATGAACAACGGCGTGCCCATGCACCTCGATATGGAGCTCACAAGAGCCAAGTTCGACAGCCTGACTGAGGACCTCGTCAAGGCGACGGTAGGCCCGATGCAGCAGGCGCTAAAGGACGCGAAGCTCTCTTACAGCGACATCTCGAAGGTCATTTTGGTGGGCGGCTCAACGCGTATCCCCGCAGTGTACGATTCCGTCAAGGCGGTCACGGGCAAAGAACCGTACAAGGGCATCAACCCCGACGAATGCGTGGCGATCGGGGCGGCGTGCTTGCGGGCGAAGTCAAGGATATGTTGCTTCTTGACGTGACTCCGCTTTCGCTCGGCATCGAGACGTTGGGCGGCGTGTGCACGGTGCTCATCAAGCGCAACACGACCATTCCGACCTCGCAATCGCAGGTGTTCAGCACGGCGGCAGACAATCAGACCGCAGTCGACATACATGTGCTTCAGGGCGAGAGGCAATTTGCAAAGGACAACAAGACGCTTGGCAGATTCGAGCTCGTCGGCATTGCGCCCGCTCCTCGCGGAGTTCCGCAAATCGAAGTTACGTTTGACATCGACGCAAACGGCATAGTGTCCGTCAAGGCTATGGATAAGGCGACAAACAAGTCGCAATCCATCACGATCACCGCCTCTTCCAACCTCACCGAAAGCGACATCGACGCCGCAGTCAAGGACGCGGAAAAGTACGCCGAAGAGGACAAAAAGCGCAGAGCGGTCGTCGACGCAAAGAACGGAGCGGAACAACTTATATTCGCAATGGACAAGTTCGTCGGCGAAAACGGAGACAAGCTCGCAGAAGACGACAAGAACGCGGTGAACGAGGCGGCAAAGACGGCGCGCGAAGAGCTCGAAAAAGCCGAGACCGAAGAGGATGTCAAGGCGCTCATCGAAAAGCTCACAAAGGTGACCGATCCCATCTTCACAAAGTTCTATCAGCAAAATCCCGAAGCCGCGCAGGACGCAGCGAAAAAGGCGGGCTTCGATCCCGACTCCGACGGCGGCATGGACGGCACTGTCGACTGAGCAATTTCAAACAATAAGAACGTTTTTTCGGCGCAACGGAATTTCCGTTGCGCTGAGGCATAATAAAAGGATATGGCAAAAAATTACTACGAAATCTTGGGAGTGAGCAAGACGGCAAACGCCGACGAGCTCAAGAGCGCGTACAGGAAGCTCGCAAAGCAGTACCATCCCGATATGTACGCCGACAAGTCCGACGCCGAAAAGAAGGCGGCTGAGGAGAAGTTCAAGGAGATCAACCACGCCTACGACGTGCTCTCCGACGAGCAAAAGCGCGCGGCGTACGACAGATTCGGCGACGAAAACGGACCTCAACCCGGCGAGGGCTTTGGAGGATTCGGCGGTTTTAGCGGCGCGAGCGGCGGGTTCGGCTTTGACGTGGACGACCTCTTTTCAACCATATTCAGCGGCTTCGGCGGCACGGGCAGACCTTCAAGAAACGGCCCGATGAGGGGCAGGGACATTCTCGTGAGCCTCGTCATCACCTTTGAGGAGGCGGTGTTCGGCTCGCAGAAAACGGTGAGCGTCAAGCGCGTCGAAAGCTGCGCGGCATGTCATGGCACCGGCGCAAAGGACGGCAATGCGTTCAAAGTTTGTCCTCAATGCAAGGGCGCGGGCAGAGTGAACGTCACTCAGCGCACTCCCTTCGGGCAGATCAGCACGCAATCCGAGTGTCCCACTTGCAAGGGGAGCGGCAGAGTGATCATTGAAAAGTGCTCGGCGTGCGGAGGACAGGGCAGAATTGAAAGACAGCGCGACGTCAAGGTCAACATCCCTGCGGGCATTGACAGCGCATAACCTATCACGGCGAGGGTCACAGCGGAGCAAACGGCGGCGAAAACGGAAGTTTGGTCGTGCAGATCACGGTCAAGCCGCACAAACTCTTCGAGCGCAACGGCAGCGACGTGAGTCTCGAAGTTCCGATAAGCATCGTCGACGCGACGCTCGGCACGACGCTGAAAGTCCCGACACTATATGGCGAGCAGGAGGTCAAAGTGCCTGAGGGAACGCAAAGCGGCACGGTGTTCAAGCTGAGAGGTCAGGGCATAAAGAAGATCAAGAGCGAGAGCAAGGGTGATATGTACGTCAAAGTCGCGGTGGAAGTTCCCAAATCCGTCTCGCGGGAGCAAAAGGAATTGCTCAAAAAACTTGCGGACAGCTTTGATGTGAAGCAATATCCCAAGATGCGCGCGTATCAGGAAAAGAAGTAATGAAATATAGGACGATAACGGTTTTCACGAATCACGATGACGCCGATCTCGTCGCGTCGGCAATGTTCGACGCGGGCGCGGGCGGCGTTTCAATTCTCGACAGGCAGGACTTTTTGGAACTTATAAAGAGCGATGTCATCTGGGACTATATCGACGAGGACGCCGTCTCAAAGACGGACGAAGTCAAGGCGTCGACGGTTGTGGATATCGACGACAAAGGCTTCGCTTTGCGCTTAAGAGACAGACTCAACGAGATGAAAGAGGCGGGCGGCATAGCCTTTGGAGAGATAATCGAGGACGTCATAGACGAGGCGGACTACGAAAACGAGTGGAAAAAATATTACAAGCCCATCGTGACAAAGCGGGTCACGATCGTGCCGAGCTGGATAAAATATGAAAAGCGGGAGGGCGAAAACGTGATGCGTCTCGATCCCGGCATGGCGTTTGGCACGGGGTCTCACGCGACGACGAGGATGTGTCTGAATCTCATGGACGCAAAGGGCAAAGACATCATCGACGTCGGGTGCGGTAGCGGGATTCTCGGCATCGCGGCGGCGATAGAAGGCGCAAAAAGCGTCTATATGTGCGACATAGACGAGCAAGCCGTCGAGTCCGCAAGAAAAAACGCCGAGATGAACGGCGTGAGCGTGAGAGTGGAGTGCGCTGACCTTTTGGAGGGCAATATGACGGCGGATATCATCGTCGCAAATATAACGGCGGACGTGCTCATGCGCTTTTCAAAAGATATCGGAGCTCACTTACGAGAGGGCGGCGAGATAATTTTGAGCGGCATAATCGACAGCCGCCTGAGCGAAGTCAAGAGCTGCTACGAGAGGTGCGGATATAAGGTCGTGGACTTTTCAAGCGAGGACGATTGGCGCGCCTTGAGGCTCAAAAGACAAAAATAACTCAACACAGGTCACAATTTATGGAAATCAGAAGGTTTTTTGTCAAGCCAAGCGATATATCGGGAAATGAAGTCGTCTTGTCGGGCGACGAGTTTTTGCACATGACGAAGGTGCTGAGATACAAGCTCGGCTTCAAGGCGGTCATACTTGCAAACGACGGAGTTGAGCGGCTTTGCAGGGTGACTGAGATCGCTCGCGACTTTGCCACGCTCGAGATAGAAAAAGAGACCGTCGTCGACAAAAAATCCGTTGAGCTCACTCTTTACGCGGGGCTTTTGAAAAATAACAAGTTGGACTTCGCGATCCAAAAGGCGGTGGAACTTGGGGTGGACAAGATAGTCCCATTCACGTCGAAAAACACGGCTGAGACGAAATTCAATGTAGATAGGGCAAACAAGATAGCCCTCGAGGCGGCAAAGCAGTGCGGATCGGCGTATCTTAGCGAAGTAGGCGAGCTCAAAACGCTCTCGGACGTTGCAGGGGAGCTACACAACTTCGACGCCGCGTACGTCGCGTACGAAAACGAGAAGAAAAGGGCGTTTTCAAGCGTGAAAAAAGAAAAAAGACTTGCTCTCATCATAGGTCCGGAAGGCGGGTTCGACGAGCAAGAAATCGAGCTTCTGAAGGACGCGGGAGCAATTTCCGTCACGCTTGGAAGGCGCGTATTGCGCGCGGAGACCGCGTCGGTCGTCGGGTGCGCGCTCATGCTGTATTCGACGGGGGAGCTTGACTATGAATAAGAGGGTAGCCGTATTCACGCTCGGTTGCAAGGTCAACCTCTATGACAGCGACAGCATGCTCGAGGTCTTTCGCCGGGCGGGCTTCGAGGTTTTCGAGGGACTTGCGGAGGCGGATATATACGTCATCAACACTTGCGCCGTGACCGCCGAAGCGGAAAAAAAGTCCCGTCAAGCCGTCGCGCGCATAAAAAAGATAAACCCGAACGCGGACATTTTCGTTTGTGGCTGCGCCTCGCAAAACAACGCCTCGCAATTTGAAAAGGACGGCGTGAAATACATAATCGGCACGGATAAAAAGGTGGATTTTGCAAGAAAGATCGCAAACGAGTATAAAGCAAGCGGAAGTTTCGATCTTGAATGCAACTATCAGCCCGTCTCAAAGCCGGGCATCGTCGGCTGCTTTGACATCTCAAACGCCTTTGAGGAAAACGAGGGCGTCGTGAACCTCAGAACGCGCCATTTCATCAAGGTGCAGGACGGGTGCAACAACTTTTGCAGCTATTGCCTCGTGCCATATCTCAGGGGCAGGTGCCGCTCGCGCAGTGTTGAAAGCATAAAAAGCGAGCTCGACAGCGTGCAAAATTCCGTCAAAGAGGTCGTGATATCGGGCGTGAACATGTCCGCGTACGGCGAGGACATCGGACTTTCGCTTGCGGATTTGCTGGACGCTCTAAAGGACTACAAAATGCGCATACGGCTTGGGTCGCTCGAAGTCAACGTCGTGGACGAAAGATTTCTGCAGAGCGCAAAGGCACTATATAGCTTTTGCGATCACTTTCATCTCTCCCTTCAGAGTGGCAGCGACGCCACTTTGAAAAAGATGAACAGAAAATATACGTCAAGCGAGTATATGTCGGCGGTGGAGCTCATTCGAAAACACTTTCCAAACGCCGCTATAACTACGGACGTCATAGTGGGATTTCCCACCGAGACGGACGAAAACTTCCTCGAGAGCTACGATTTTGTGCGCAAAGTCGGCTTTTCGGACGTTCACGTCTTCCCGTACTCCCCGCGAAAAGGCACGGTCGCCGCAAATTTCAAAAAGATAGACGACAAACTCATGGCCGAGAGGGTAAAGAAGATGACGGAGCTCAAGGGCGAGCTGATCAATTCCTATCTCAAAAAGCAGATTGGGCGAGAGCTCGAAGCGCTGTTTGAAACCTATGAGGACGGCTATTGGGTGGGGCACACAAAAAACTACGTCAAGGCATACAGCAAAGACGCCGCGCGAAACGAGCTGAAGAAAGTCGTTCCTACCGAGCTCTTCAAAGACGGACTGAAATGACGCAAAACGTGTTTTATCACAAAATTTATTGTGATAAAGCGCCGATTGTGCGAATTAAAATATAAAATTTAAGGAGAAAAAATATGGACGATTGCGTATTTTGCAAGATCGCAAAGGGCGAAATTCCGTCATCAAAACTCTATGAGGACGAGGATATGATAATTATAAAGGACCTCAACCCTCAAGCCAAAGTGCATCTGTTGCTCATTCCAAAGGAGCACTACGCCGACATAATCGAGATGAGCGACGCTCAGGCGCAAACTCTTGCGCGCTGTCTCAAAAAACTCTCGACATTGACGGACAAATTGGGGCTTGAAAACGGCTTTCGGCTCGTCTCGAACAAGGGCGAAGACGGCTGTCAATCCGTAAAACATCTGCACATCCACATTTTGGGCGGCGAAAAGCTGAGCGACGCTATGGCGTGAGACGCTCAATAAAAGCGTAGTTTAGTTTGCGAAGCTAAATATGTAACTTGACTTAACATATCAAAAAAAAATTTTGGAGGAGAATATGAAAAAAATCACGCAAAATGCGGGAAGAAAGGCGCTCGGGGAGTTTGCTCCCGACTTTGCGCACTTCAACGACGACGTCCTGTTTGGCGAAAATTGGAACAATCAAGACATCGATCTCAAGACGCGTTGCATAGTGACGGTCGTCTCTCTCATCTCGTCCGGGATCACGGACTCCTCGCTGAAATTTCACCTCGAAAACGCAAGATCCGCAGGAGTGACGAGAAGGGAGATCGCAAGCGTCATCACGCACATAGGCTTTTACGCGGGCTGGCCTAAGGCGTGGGCGGCGTTCAACATGGCAAAAGAAGTCTGGGTCGAGAGCGAAAGCGGCTTGGACGAAAGAGGCGAGCACGAGAGGAAGATGGTTTTCCCCGTCGGCGCGCCAAACGACGCGTTCAAGCAATATTTCAGCGGACAGAGCTATCTCTATCCCGTCTCAAAAGAGCAGGTCGGCATTTTCAACGTTACGTTCGAGCCGACATGCCGTAATAATTGGC
>CANQAA010000071.1 GCA_947589395.1 uncultured Clostridia bacterium | reverse complement strand
CCATCATCTGTCCGAAGATGCTGCCTATATTGATGGAGTCGCCGGGATTGTTGCCGACCTGAATCTGCATGGGACGTTGCTGCTCTCTCATCTCCATCTCGACCTGTATGTTGTCAAGATGACCGGCTCTCAGTTCGCTGAGGAGCTCCTCTCTGAGCTCCGCGTCGCTCTTGTCCGTGCCCGCGTTTTTTCTTATCGGCAACAAGAGCTCCACAAGCTTGTTTTCCGCCGTTTCGGTCGCGCGAGGAAGCACTTCCTTGTATTTTTCGTCTCTCACGAGGCGGATCGCCACCTCGACGAGATCGCGGATTATGCTCTCCACGTCCCGCCCGACGTAGCCCACTTCCGTAAACTTTGTGGCTTCGACCTTGACGAAGGGCGCGTGCACGACTTTTGCAAGACGCCTTGCGATCTCCGTCTTGCCTACGCCCGTCGGCCCTTTCATGATTATGTTCTTGGGGGTTATTTCCTCTCGCATTTCTTCGGGCAATTTGCTCCTGCGATAGCGGTTTCTCAGGGCGATCGCGACCGCGACCTTCGCCTCGTGCTGCCCGATGATATATCTGTCAAGTTCCGCAACTATCTGTTTTGGGGTCAAAACTCCGTTTTCCATAAACACCTCACACCGTTTCGACCGTGATATGGTCGTTTGTATACACGCAAATTTCGCTTGCGATCTTGAGTGCACGCTCGGCGATCTCCTTTGCGCTCATATCCGTTGCCGAAGCGAGCGCGCGAGCCGCCGCAAGGGCGTAGTTTCCGCCGCTACCTATCGCGCAAATGCCGTTTTCGGGCTCTATGACCTCGCCCGTGCCGCTTATTACAAACATATTGCTTGCGTCAGCCGCGATGAGCAACGCCTCGAGCTTTCTTCCGCCCTTATCGGAGCGCCATACCTCCGCGAGCTCGACTGCCGCGCGCATGAGATTGCCGCTGTACTTTTGCAGCATTGACTCAAACTTTTCCGACAGCGCGAACGCGTCCGAAACAGAGCCCGCAAAGCCCACGACCACCTTGTCGCCGTAAATGCGCTTGACCTTGACGGCATTGCCTTTCATGATGACGCTCTCGCCCATCGTGACCTGTCCGTCCCCCGCGATAGCCGTCATGCCTCCGCGCTTGACCGCGCATATTGTTGTTCCTTTGAACTCCATATTTACCTCATTAAATTATTTTTTTTGTTGAGCACTTTCAATTGTACTATGTTTTGAGCGTCTTTGCAAGAGATATTTGCCCTATAGCGGATTTGAAGCGAGATATTCCGAAAGACTTTTCATCGCCCTGTCGTGATACGCCTGCTTGCGCAACTTTTTGTCTCTGACGTTAGTGATCGGGGGAAGCACTCCCAAGTTTGCGTTCATGGGCTTGAACTCGCCAACAGCCCCCGCGACGTAACCCGTCAAAGCCCCGACGATCGTGTCCTGAGGAAGGGGCGAAAAGCTCTTTCCTTTCAGCTCGCACGCTATGGCTTTTGCGGCGACAAGCCCGCTCATCACGCTCTCCACATACCCCTCTACGCCGCTCAGCTGTCCTGCGATATACAGCGGAAAACGGGACTTTATCATCCTGAAACCGCAACTTAAAGTGCCGGGAGCGGCAATATAGGTGTTGCGATGCATGACGCCGTATCTCAAAAATTGAGCGTCATGAAGGGCGGGGATCATGCAAAACACGCGCTTTTGTTCGCCGTATAAAAGGTTTGTTTGAAAGCCCACGAGATTGAAGCAATCCCCCGCGAGATTTTCGCGCCTAAGCTGAACGACGGCGTACGCCTTTTCGCCCGTTACGGGGTGTCTAAGCCCGATCGGACGAAGAGGTCCGAAGCGGATAGTGTCGCTCCCGCGCCTTGCCATCTCCTCGATGGGCATGCAGCCCTCAAACAGCTCCTTGTTTTCAAAATCGTGCAGTATTGCCGTCTTTGCGCTAATCAGAGCCTCATAAAACGCCTCGTACTCCTCTTTGTTCATGGGGAGATTGAGATAGTCGTCGCCCTTTTGGTATCTGCCCGCAAAATACGCCTTTTGCATGTCCACGCTATCTGCGGATACTATGGGCGCGACCGCGTCGAAAAAGAAGAGCCTGTCTTTTGAGGTGACCCTTGCAAGCTCCTCAGCCATCGCGTCGGATGTGAGAGGACCCGTTGCGATCACTTGCGGGACGTCGTCGATCGTCGTCACTTCTTGCCTCGAAAGTTCGAACTTGTCGTAGGAAAAGAGCGCCTCCTCCACCTTCTTTGAAAACTTTTCTCTGTCGACGGCAAGCGCGCTTCCGGATGGCACTCTGCACTCTCTTGCGATTTTCAGAAGCTCGCATCCAAGCATGTCGAGCTCGTCCTTGAGTATGCCCGACGCCGTCGTGCTCTCTTCGGACTTGAGGGAGTTCGAGCACACGAGCTCGGCAAGGTTTGAGGTCGTATGCGCGCCGGTCATGCGATTGGGGCGCATCTCGAACATCTTGACAAAAAAGCCCGCCTTCAAAAGTTGAAGCGCGCACTCTGAGCCCGCAAGCCCTCCTCCCACGATTTTTATGCACTCGTTAGACATACTCTCTACGCCCTCTCGCGAAAATTTTTCGCTGTTTATCTTTGAAACGCTATCTGCGCCCATGCATTTTGCCGATATTTCAAAAAGCCACTGTGCAGTGGCATTTTGTCAGGTTTTGTCCTTCACGAGCTCCTTATGACGGCAGCCCCGCTCTGTGCAGACGTAATAGGTCTTGTCCTCTTTTTTGACCACCTTCATCACTCCGCCGCAATCCGGGCAGAAGTACGGGGCGGGCGGATCCCAACTGATGAAATCGCAATTTGGATAGTTCGCGCAGCCGTAAAAGGTCTTGCCGTTTTTGGAGACGCGCTTTCTCACGTCGCCGCCGCACTTTGGACACTTGCCTACGGTCTCGTCGAGGTGCTTGATGTTTTTGCACTTCGGGTAGTTCGGGCAAGCGAGGAACGGACCGTATCTGCCGTGCTTTATCACCATTTTAGCCCCGCATTTTTCGCAAACGACGTCGGACTGATCGTCGGGAAGCGTCTCGGAGGATTGATGATACGCCCTGTCGATGAAGCGCAAAAGTCTCGGATAAAACGCGGATATGAGCTGTTGCCACTGCTCCCCTCCGTCCGCGATCTTGTCGAGCGCGCCCTCCATGCGAGCGGTGAAGCTCAAATTCATGATGTCCGGGAAATTCTTTTCCATATACTCGCTCACGCTCTCGCCGAGCTGAGTGGGCACTATCGCCTTTTGCTGACGCGAAGTGTACTCGCGCTTTGAAAGTATGGTGAGAATGGACGCGTACGTCGAGGGTCTGCCTATGCCGTTTTCCTCGAGAGCCTTGACCAAAGTCGCGTCGTTGTATCTCGCGGGCGGCTTTGTGAACTTTTGCTCGGACGTGACGTCCTCGAGCGAAAGCCCGTCGCCCTCGTCAATGTTGGGCATGGGCTTTAGTTTGCTCTCGTCGCTGTCGTCCGTCTCGCTGTATATCACCGTGTAGCCTTTGAACTTCTCGCTCCTACCGGTCACTGTAAAGCCGAGAGTATGCGTATCGTGTACTCCCTTTATATGGACACGCATCGTGTTGTATTGCGCCGCCGTCATCTGCGACGCCAAAAACCTTTCGTAGATCAATTTGTACAGCCTGAAGGCGTCCCTGTCCATTCTGCCTTCAAGTGATTTGGGCGTCCTTCTCAAGTCGATGGGACGGATGGCTTCGTGTGCGTCCTGAGCGTTCGCTCCGCTCTTGTACACGTTTGGTGTTTTCGGTGCAAACTCCCAGCCGTAGTTGTCCTTGATGAAGCCGAGCGCTATGCGTTGAAAGTCCGGCGACACTCTGACGCTGTCCGTTCTGATGTAAGTGATGAGCGAGTGTTGCCCCTCGCCCTCGATGTCCACGCCCTCGTAAAGCGCTTGAGCGACTCTGCTCGTGCGCTCGGCGGTCATGTTGAGCTTGTGGCTCGCCTCCTGCTGCATGGTCGACGTCGTGAACGGAGGCTGGGGTTTTACGATCGCGACGCCCTTTTTGACCTCGTCCGCTCTATATGTCATGAGCTTCATAAGAGCCGTGATAATGCCCGCCTCGTCCGCGCTTCTCACCTTGATCTTTTTGCCGTCCTCCTCGACGAGGGACGCCGTGACGAGGTTTGACTTGAGTCGCTTTACGCCGTCTTTTAAGAGAATCGCGTTGATCGTCCAATATTCTTCGGGCGTAAAGGCTCTAATTTCCTTTTCCCTGTCCACGATCATTTTGAGCGCGGCGGACTGAACGCGTCCTGCGGAGAGACCGGGACGCAACTTTCTCGAAAGTATGGGCGAGATCTTGTAGCCGACGAGCCTGTCGAGCACGCGGCGCGCCTGTTGGCTGTCCACAAGCGCCATATTTATCTCGCGCGGATTCTCCATAGCGTTTCTTACCGCCTTTGGAGAGATCTCGTTGAACTCAATCCTAACTTTGTCGCCCTTGACGCCCAGCGTGTTTTTGAGATGCCAGGAAATCGCCTCGCCCTCGCGATCGGGGTCGGTCGCAAGATAGACGGTGTCGTACTTTTCAACGGCGGATTTGAGCTGTTTTATCGTGGCTTCCTTGTCCGGAGTGACGATATATTGCGGCTTGAAGCCGTTTTCGACGTCTATGCCGAGCGATCTTTGCGGCAGGTCGCAGACGTGACCCTTCGACGCCATGACGGTCGCCTCGCCGCCGAGATATTTCTGAATGGTTTTTGCCTTGTGTGGCGACTCGACTATAATAAGTTTTTTCATATAACTCCTTATCTCTTCGCGTAATAGTTTCCGCCCAGATCGTCCACGAGCCCGCTGAGTTGCAAATTGAACAGCAAGTTTGTGAGCTCGCCGACGTTAAGTCCGGTTTTTGCGAGCAGCTCCTCAAAATGCAGCTCTCCGTCGTGCAGCGCCTCGAGCACGAGAGTCTCGCCGATGGACAGTTCCACTTGCTCCTCGACTTTTTCTTCGGACTTGACGCCCATGTCGTCAAGGATGTCTTGTGGCGATATAACGAGCGAGTGCGGCATCTCTCTGAGAAGCGCGTTCGAGCCCTCGCTCTCGGTCGAATATATGTTGGAAGGGACGATGTAGATGTCCCTGTTTTGTTCTATCGCAAGCCGCATCGTGATGAGCGACCCGCTCTTTTTTGCGGCTTCCACGAGCAACACGCCTTCGGAGAGTCCGCTGATCAGGCGATTGCGCTCGGGAAAGTGATATTGCGCGGGTCTCACGCCAAGCGCGTACTCGCTGACGATGGCTCCGCCGTTTGCCAAAATGTCCTCTCTCAAGTTTCTGTGTTCTGCGGGATAGCAGATGTCCAGCCCGCAGGCGAACACGGCGACAGTTGGCTTTTTCATCTCCACGCAAGCGCGATGAGCCGTTCCGTCCACGCCTCTTGCAAAGCCGGAAATTATCGTGACTCCCGCCATTGAGATGTCCCTTGCAAACTCTTCCGCGACCCGCGTTCCGTATCTCGTGGGACGCCTTGTGCCAACGATGGCAAGCGCTCTTGTCTTAAGCGCCGCGACGTCTCCCTGAACGAACAGCACGAGCGGCGCGTCCTCGATCTCGGCAAGCCTCTCGGGATATTCGTCGTCAAACTTGGAGACGTAGCTTATGTCCCTTCGTCTCAGTTTTTCTATCTCGTCGTCTATCCTTTCGAGCTTTTTGAAAAACTCCGTCGCATAGGCGTCCCCAAGCGCGTCGAAAACGCGTTTTTTGTTTCTTCCGAGCTCGGCAAGATCACCCGTCGCATTGATGAGAGTCTGCTTTTTCTTTATTGAAAGCTCGTCCACAAGTTGGAGGGCGAGCAGGTTTTTGGATATCTTGTCAGAGCCGTTCATAGATGATATTTCCTGTCAAGCCCGCGATATTGAATGGCTTCCGCGATGTGCTGAGGCTTGATGTTTTCCTCGCCCTCGAGGTCGGCGATCGTCCTTGCGACTTTGAGTATCCTCGTCGTGCCTCTCGCGCTCAGCCCGAGCTTGTCGAACGCGCGTTGCAAAAGCCTCTCGCACGCGTCGTCGATCGCGCAATACTTGTTGAGCTCCTTCGAGCCCATCTCGGCGTTCGTGCGCACGTTCGTGCCTTTGAAGCGTTCGCGCTGGACGGCTCTTGCTCTGTCCACCCTCGCCTTGATATCCTTTGAGGACTCCGAAGCGACGGGGCCGCGAAGCTCGTCATATGATACATTATCGACCTCGATCTGCAAATCTATTCTGTCAAGCAAAGGCCCGGAAAGTTTTGAAATGTAGCTGTGTATCTGTTGCGGCGTGCAGCGGCAAACCTGATTTTTTGCGCCGTAATTGCCGCATGGGCACGGGTTCATGCTTGCGATGAGCATGAAATTCGCGGGATATTCGACCGTGCGCATGACGCGCGACACCGTGA
>CANQAA010000070.1 GCA_947589395.1 uncultured Clostridia bacterium | reverse complement strand
GCTCAACGTGGATTTCGAGGGCAATATGCTGCTTTTGAGCGACGTTTTGGGCACGGACCCGGACGCCGTGTACAACGACGTCGAAAGCTCGGACGAAAAGGAAATGCTCAAGCACTCCTTTGACAAGCTCAGCGACAGGGAGCGGCAAATTCTGGCGCTGAGATTCGGGCTGTACGGCGAGGACGAGATGACTCAAAAAGAGATCGCGGACATGATGGGCATATCCCAATCCTACATATCCCGCCTTGAAAAAAAGATAGTCTCCGGCCTGAAAAAGGAACTTAAAAAGTTGGGATAGCGAGCGAAAATCGAGTTTGAAATCAAATGTTGGGACGGAGAACAGTGAAATCTTCAATACGGGACATAAAAGTGCGACGGGGAACCGATATAGCAAGATAGAATCGAAAAGCCGTTCAAAGAAGCGCAAAAGTTTGAGTTTGAAATAAAAAACCGCAAGCGAACCGAAAGCAAGGAAACGAAGCGAAAAAAGTTTGTAATTGAGAACCGCAAAAGTAAAATATACGGTTAGATACGCGAAAGATACCGCGTTTACAAATTTTGGGAATAAATTTTCAAGATAGCTCCACAATAATAAGAGCGCCTTTTACATATCTTTGGAGGTGCTTTTATGGGAAGAGTCACAATTTGCGGAGTGGACACGTCGACGCTTCCAAAGCTCAACTCAAAGGAGTGCGACGAGCTTTTGAAGAGGATAAAAGACGGCGATGAGAAGGCGCGAGAGCTGTTTTTGATGGCGAATATGCGGCTCGTGCTGTCCTGCGTGGGCAGATTTTCAAAGGCGCAGGAGAGCGCGGACGACCTTTTTCAAGTGGGAATGGTCGGGCTTTTGAAGGCCCTTGACAACTTTGACGTCACTTTGAACGTGAAATTTTCCACCTACGCCGTGCCGATGATTTTGGGCGAGATTCGCCGCGCGCTGCGGGACAGGACGACGATCAAGGTGTCTCGAAGTTTGAGAGACACCGCGTATAAGGCGCTCAAGGCGCGAGAGCGTATGCTTGAAAATTGCGTGAACGAGCCTAATATGCTCGAAGTGGCGGAGGAGATCGGCGTGCCGCTAAAAGAAGTCGCGTGCGCGCTCGACGCAGTGAGCGAACCCGTGTCCTTTTTCGAGCCCGTGTTCAACGACGGCGAGGACAGTCTGGAGCTTGTCGATCAACTCGCCGACAAAAAGGAAACGAGCGACAATTGGTCCGAAAAGATCTCCCTGTACGAGGCTCTCGGCGACATCCCCGAAAGGGAGCTTGAAGTGATAAAGCTGAGATATTTTGACGGCAGAACGCAAATTGAGATAAGCAAGCTCATCGGCGTCTCGCAGGCGCAGATCTCCCGCCTTGAAAAATCCGGTTTGGACAGGCTCAAGACGATGCTCGAGTGATGATATGAGAGGTTGCTCTTAGTGGTAATACGTTTGCGCGTCCCAGCCTTGCTCATTTTGGGGAATGGGTTGAAGCTTGTCGTCGCCTTGCTCCATCGCCTGTTTCGCCTGAGGAGTGACGGAGGGCGCGTTAGGCGGGGGAGCGGCTTGAGGCTCGCACGCGCGGCTTATTGGCTCTTCATAGGAGTTTGAATATACCGAAGGTTCGTCGCAAACTCGCGCCTGCTTTTTGAGAGCGTCCCCGAGCGACACGACCTCCGTCAAAATGACGTCCGAGCCTATTTTTATTATTCTGTTCCAGCTTATGAATATGTTCTCTGAGGACGTGAGGCTCTTAAAAAGGCTCGTTTTTCCGGGCACGACAAAGCCAAGCACCCCTCCGCAGTTGTTGAAAACCATGTCGCAAACATGCCCGAGCTCCCGCCCGTCGGCGATATTTACGACCATTTTGCGTGACATTTCCGAAAACGTGTACTGCTTCATGTTCATATTCAAACTTATGCCGCGAAAAATCTTTTATGACAGGTTTTTTCAAAATCTTCGACAAATCTCGTTTGTTTGACAAAATATCCCATAATTTGTCAAAAATCGACAAATTTTCAATTTAATCTTTACAATTTGCCGCGTTTAATGTAAAATATTCAAATAAGAGGTACATTATGAAATGCTTGAACTGTGGTTGCCTTGAAAGTAAAGTGATAGATTCCCGTCTCAACGACGACGGCACAGTCATCAGAAGAAGAAGGGAATGCGTCAATTGCGGCAAGCGCTTTACGACCTACGAGTGCATCGAGACCATGCCTCTTGTCGTGATCAAAAAGGACGGCAGCAGACAGCTTTTTGAGTCGGCAAAGATAAAAACGGGCATTCTGAAGGCTTGCGAAAAGCGTCCCGTCTCGATAAGCGCCATCGACAAGATCGTGCTCAACGTGCAAAAAAAGCTCTCGGGCGCGGCGGATCAGGAAGTGCCAACGAGTCTCATCGGCGATCTCGTTATGGAGGAGCTCAAGGACATCGACGAGGTGGCGTATGTGAGATACGCGTCCGTGCACAGGCAGTTCAGGGACATCAACACCTTGCTTGACGAGATAGAACGCCTCGTGAAAACAAAAGAGGAACAAAAATAAGGACTTTGCGTCCTTTTTTTTGATGATCAAATCAAATTCAATTCTTCCGCGATGATGTGCTCCCGGATCTTTTCGAGAGCCTTTTTTTCTATCCTCGAGACGTAGGAGCGGGAAATGCCGAACTTGATCGCGACTTCGCGCTGCGTGAGCGCTCCCAAGCCGCCCAAGCCGTAGCGCAGACGGATTATCTCGTACTCGCGGCTGTCGAGCGCGTCCTCCAAAACCGCGAGTAACTTTTCCATGAGGATGTGATTTTCAACGTCTTCGATCACGGAGCAGTCGTCAGAGAGCATGTCGAGAATGGTGAGTTCGTTGCCGTCCTTGTCCACGCCGATGGGATCGTTCAGGGACACGTTGGAGCGGTGCTTTTTTGTTGCGCGCATGGTCATCAGGATCTCGTTTTCTATGCACCGCGAGGCGTAGGTCGCAAGCTGCGTGCCCTTGTCCGGGCGAAAGCTCTCGATCGCCTTTATCAGCCCTATCGAGCCTATGGAGATGAGCTCGTCGTTGTCGCCGTAGTTGGCGTACTTTTTCGCGATGTGAGCCACGAGGCGCAAATTGTGCTTGATGAGGATCTCCTTCGCCTCTTCGTCCCCCTGCATGAGGCGGTCGAGATATTCCTTTTCCTTCTCCTTTGAAAGCGGCTTTGGAAAGGAGCTTTTTTCCTGAACGTAGGATGAGAATATGATGAGATTTTTGAGCGTAGCAAGCAAACTCAGGATCGCCATTTGTTCCTCCGGGTTTTATATCTTATGCTCGAGACCAAAAAAATTGACAGAATTCGACACATCGTTCACTTTTGAAAAATTTGTGTTGACAACATTGACTATTGGGCTTATAATGCGTGAGGCTGGTCTTTGGTTATATAATATAAATATATAATATGAAAACGGCGTCGAGGTTTGAAAATGAAAAAATATGACGTTTTGATCGTCGGAGCGGGGCCTGCGGGCATTTTCACGGCGATAGAGCTTTTGAGAAACGGCTACGACAAGTCCATTTGCATAGTCGAAAAGGGTCAACCCGTCGAAAGGCGCGCTTGCCCTAAGACGCGGGGCGGAGAGTGCAGAAATTGCAAGCCCTATTGCCATATCACGACGGGCTTTTCGGGCGCGGGAGCGTTTTCGGACGGGAAGCTGAGCCTGAGCCACGAGGTGGGCGGCGAACTTCCTCAACTCATCGGCTCTGAGCTTGCGCAAAACCTGATCGACTACACGGACAAAATATATCTCGAATTCGGCGCGGACGAGCATATCGAGGGCGTGGGAAACGAGCAAAAAGTGCGTGAGATCCGAAAAAAGGCGATCAAGGCGGGCTTGAAGCTCGTCGATTGCCCGATAAGGCACTTGGGCACGGAAAAGGCGCAGGAGCTTTATCTTGCGATAGAAAAATATCTTCTTGCAAACGGCGTGGAGATCCTCTTCGGCATGCAATGCGACAACATAATTTTGGAAGGCGACGAGTGCAAGGGAATATACATCGAGAGCGCAAAAGGCGGAGACAGGCAGGAGATATTTGCCGAAAAGACCATCATCGCGACGGGCAGACGCGGCGCGGATTGGCTTGAAAAGATATGCGCGGAGCACAACATCGCGCATGCGCCCGGCGTCGTGGACATAGGCGTTCGGGTTGAGGTTCGCAACGAGATAATGGAGGAGATCAACGACGTCCTTTACGAGAGCAAGCTGATCGGCTATCCCGAGCCCTTCAAAAACAAGGTCAGGATATTCTGCCAAAATCCCGGCGGCTTCGTGTCGCAGGAGAACTACGACCACGACCTCGCCGTCGTCAACGGACACAGCTACAAGGAAATGAAGAGCGAAAACACCAATCTCGCCATCCTTTGCTCGCACTCATTCACGGAGCCCTTCAAACAGCCCATAGAGTACGCGCAAAAAGTGGGCGAGCTCACAAACATGCTCGGCGCGGGCAAGATCCTCGTGCAAAGATACGGCGACATCCTCTCGGGCAAACGCACCTGGCAAAAGGAACTCGGCTTTTCAAACGTCAAGCCCACCCTCAAGGACGCGGTCGCGGGGGACATCACCGCCGCAATGCCGTACAGGGCGATGCTCAATATCATCAATTTCATTCAGGCTGTGGACAAAGTCGTTCCCGGATTTGCGGGTTACGAGACCTTGCTTTACTCGCCGGAGCTGAAGTTTTACAGCAACAAGATCAAGATGGACGAAAATCTCAACACGTCGATAAAAGGACTGCATTGTCTCGGCGACAGCAGCGGCTGGACGAGGGGGTTGATGATGGCGTCCGTCATGGGCGTGTATATGGCAAGAAACATCTTGAAATGATGAGTTTGGTCGGGGCGCGTCTCCGACTTTGCTTATAAAGCGTTAAAAACATTAAATAAAATCGCAAATTGCAAATCAGACTCATTCCGCTTGAAAAAAATTTCGGGGAATAATAAAATGATTTCGGAGGTATTTTATGGAACTCATCGAAGCGTTGAAAGCAAGACACAGCGTGAGACAATATCTCGACAAGCCCATTGAGGGCGAAACGCTCGCTCTTCTTGAAAAGGAGATAGCCGCCTGCAACGAAGAAAGCGGGCTCAACTTCAAGCTCATGCTTGACGAAAACAAGGCGTTTGATTGCATGTTCGCGCACTACGGAAAATTCAAAAACGCGAAAAACTATATCGTGCTCAAGGGAAAGCCGAGCGAGAATTTCGAAGAGGCGTGCGGCTACTTCGGACAGCGTCTCGTGCTGTTTGCGCAGCAGATCGGGCTGAACACATGCTGGGTCGCGGGGTCGTACAACAAAAAGATCCCCGACGTCATGGGCGTCGAAAAGGGAGAAGAGCTCGCGATGATAATTGCCGTCGGCTACGGCGAGAACGAAGGCAAGCCTCACAAGTCCAAAAAGGCGGAGGACGTCAGCAACGTGAACGAAAACTCGCCCGAATGGTTCAAGAGGGGCGTGGAGGCCGCGCTGCTTGCTCCTACGGCGATAAATCAGCAAAAGTTTTTCTTCCGTCTTGAGGGCGACAAGGTCGCCGCAAAGTGCTTTAGAGGCTTTTACGTCAAGACGGATCTCGGCATCGCGAAATATTGTTTTGAGGTCGGCGCGGGAAAAGATAACGTAAGATTTATCTGAAAGCCGCAGGGCGGTTGCGTTTTTTTGACGCGTATGCTAAAATAAAAGATAATATTTTAACTTTCGGAGAAGACTATGCTTGCAAAAATTTTGAGCTATGGGCTGGACGGACTCGAAGGCTACAGAGTCGACGTGGAGGTCGACATCAACAACGGCTTGCCCGGATACGACCTGGTGGGCCTCGCCTCCACAGCCACAAAGGAGAGCAAAGAGAGGGTGAAATCCGCCGTGAAGAACAGCGGATATATGTATCCCGCAAAGCACATCACCGTCAATCTCGCTCCCGCAGACACCAAAAAAGAGGGGCCGATATACGACGTCGCGATCGCCGTCGCCTTGCTTGCGTCGACGGGTCAGCTTGAAAACAAGCGCTACAAGGACTTCGTCATGGTGGGCGAGTTGTCTCTGGACGGCAAGATCAGGAGCGTCAACGGCATGATGCCCATTTTAATATCCGCAGTTCAGCAGGGCAACACAAAGTTTATCATTCCAAAGGACAACGCGATAGAGGCGAGTTTCATAGACAAGATAGAGGCGTACGCTTTCGAGACTTTGAGGGAAGCGGTAGACTTTTTGAGCGGAGGGGAGGCAGAGCCCGTCAAGGCGTCAAGCTATGAGACGTGCAAAAGCGAGCATGGCTACGGGGTGGATTTTGCTGACGTCAAGGGACAATCCGTCGCAAAACGCGCGCTTGAGATAGCCGTCGCGGGCGGACACAACGCTCTCATGATAGGTCCTCCCGGAGCGGGCAAGACAATGCTCGCAAAATGCGTGCCCACGATCATGCCCGAAATGACTTTCGAAGAGGCGATCGAGGTCACAAAGATCCACTCCATAGCGGGAGTTTTGGACAAAAACATCGGCATAGTCACAACAAGACCGTTCAGAACTCCGCATCACACCGTCACCGTTCCCGCGCTCGTGGGAGGAGGCATGAAGGCAAAGCCCGGCGAGGTCAGTCTTGCGCATCACGGCGTGCTTTTTCTCGACGAAATGCCGGAATATACCCGCCACGCGCTCGAGACCTTGCGCCAGCCCCTCGAGGACAGAAAAGTCACCGTCTCG
>CANQAA010000069.1 GCA_947589395.1 uncultured Clostridia bacterium | reverse complement strand
ATGGAGCGCTCGCCGACCGTGCCGGCTCTGCCGAGCGTCGCGACGTGAGTCTTTGTGGCTTCCGCGCCGTCATGCGCCGCTTTTGCTCCCAAATCTATGCCTTCAAGCAGTTTTTTGCCTTCCTCAGCCGCCTTTGTGAGCGCCATAGCGCAGGGCTTCAATGCGTCGACGAGAGTCTTGTCTCCTATCTCCGCGCCCTTGCCAAAGGACTTCTTGCCCGTTTCGTACACGCCGCGATTTGCCTCCGTGAAGAGGAAAGCGAGGTCGGTGAGGTTGATCTCCTTTTTGCCGAGCATCGCCTTGCCCGCGTATTTGAACGCAGAGCCCCAAATGGGTCCGGACGCGCCGCCGCAATACTCCTTGATGATCTCGGAGCAACTCACGAGGAACTCGCCTATGTCGCCCTTTTTGCGGGTAGCCCAATCCGCCTTGAGCTGTCTGAAGCCCTTCGCGATGGACATTCCGAAGTCGCCGTCACCCATTTTGTCCGCCTCGCAGAAAGGAACTTCGTTTTCAATGACGACGTCTGCCATCTTGTCGACGAGCTTTACGAACGCCGCCGTGTTGATGGTCTCGCCAACGACGGGGCTTCCTTCGACGGTGTAGACGGCGTTTTCAACCTCTTCCGTCTTAGCGGCAACCTTTTTTGCGGCTTTCTTTTCGGGAGCGGGCTCATAGCCGAGCGCCTTACCGATCGCCTTGACGGCTTCAAGCGCCGCCGCAGCTTGTTCGCTCATCGCCGCGCCCCAAGTGAGAGCGGGAGTTGCAACTGGATAGTCGATGAGGGACTTGAGCTCGTCGTCCACTCTCAGCACTGTGATGGACGCGCCCGCCATATCGATTGAGGTCATATAATTGCCGACGATCGTGCGATGGATCTTGATGCCGAGCTTGTCAAGCGCCTTTGTGACGGAGTAGTTGAGCAAATATAGCTCCTGAAGCGGAGAGCCGCCGAAGCCGTTGATGAGAAGCACGATCTCCTCGCCCTTCTTGAGTTTGAGATCCTCCTTCAAGTCCTTGACGATGCGTGTCGCAAGGTCGTCCGCGAAAGTGCCGTTGGAATAGTCAATTTTCTCGCGGAATCTTCCGGGCTCGCCGTGAATGCCGACTCCGAACTCCATCTCGTCGTCGCCGATCTCAAACGTGGGATGTCCCGCCGCAGGAACCGTGCAGGACGTGAACGCAAAGCCGAAGGAGCGAACGTTTTCGATGACCTTGTTCGCAACGCGCTTGACCTCTTCGAGCTCCTTTCCTTGTTCTGCCGCCGCGCCCGCGCACTTGTGAACGAGCACCGTGCCCGCGACGCCCCTTCTGCCGACGGTGTAGAGGGAGTCTTTGACGGCGATGTCGTCGTTGACGTAGACCGCGTCGACCTTGAGCCCGTCGTCCTGAGCGTCCGCCATAGCGTTGTTGAAGTTCATGCAGTCGCCGGAGTAGTTTTTGATGATGAGCAAAACGCCCTTGTCCGTCGCGCACTTTTTGATCGCGTTGTACACCTGCACCTGCGAGGGGGACGCAAACACGTCGCCGCAGACCGCCGCGTCAAGCATACCTTTGCCGACGAAGCCCGCATGAGCAGGCTCGTGACCGCTGCCGCCGCCCGAGATCAAGCTGACTTTGTTTTCGTTGATCTCTTTCTTTTTGACGATTTTGAACTTCTCGACAAACTCGAGTTCGGGATGAGCAAGCGCGAGGCCATGACACATATCGTATACAAAGCTCTCGGCTGTATTCATAATTTTTTTCATAACGATCTCCTTATTATTAAGAGTTTCGGGCGCGACCGCTTGCAAATTGACTCACGCAAGAACACGCGACGTATTTTGTTTGCGTTTGGTCACGCCGTCAACATAGAAAGATACTCTCCCAAACGGGAGAGTATCGAGTCATTTAGCAATTGCACTCGTCGTCGCACTCGCAAAAGCCGTATCTATAGTCATAGCCGATCTTGTCTGCGGTCTTGATCGCCGCTTTGACCATGTCGACGGTGACGGGGAAAGGCATGTTGTGAATGGACTCGTCGGGGATGCAGGACTTTTCCGCAATGGCGGTGAGCATCTCGTCGTCGATCTCGTCCGTGCCGAGATCCTTGAGGCAGACGGGAAGTCCCACTGCGTCGCAGAAGTCAAGCACTTCGTAGAGCTCTTCTTCGGGGCTGTTTTCAAGCACGAGTTGGCAGATAGTGCCAAACGCGACCATTTCGCCGTGATAGAACTTGGTGTGCGAGGGAAGCAGCGTCAAGCCGTCGTGAATGGCATGCGCAGCCGCAAGTCCGCCGCTCTCGAATCCGAGACCGGAGAGAAGGATGTTCGTCTCGACGATCTTTTCAAAGGCGGGAGTCACGCAATGAAGCTCGCAAGCCGTCTTTGCCTTTACGCCGTCGGAGAGCAGGGTATTGTAGCAGAGCTCTGCGAGCGCGAAGGAAGCCATCGTGCCGTAGCCGAGAAGCGTGCCCTTGTTGCGATCCGCGCCGCAGGGGAGACCCGCGTTGACGTTGGAGCAGGAACGAACGTTGGCTCTTGCCTCGAAGTATGTGGAGAGAGCGTCGCCCATCCCGCTGACGAGGAAGCGCGCCGGAGCGTTTGCGATGACGGTCGTGTCAATGAGCACGACGCTGGGGCTCTGCTTGAAATATGCGTAATCATCAAAGTGATGGTCGTCTGTGTAGAGCACTGCGGAGTGGGACGTGGGTGCGTCGGTCGCCGCGATGGTCGGGCAGATGATGAGGTTTGTGCCTGCCGCAACGCATTTGGAGGTGTCGATCGCCTTGCCGCCGCCAAGACCTATCGTGCAGTTGCACTTGTTTTGCTTTGCAAAGTCCTGAAGGGCTTTGACAACGCCCCGCGAACACTCGCCCTTGAAGATGTCGCTTGTGATGAACTCAACGCCGTACTTCTTTTGAGTGGCTTCGAGCTTCTCAGCGACCAGCTTGAGCGCGAACGGGTCTGCAATAAGCAGCGCCTTCTTACCGAAGGTTCTTACGAAATAGCCCAGATTGAGGAGCTCGTCCTCGCCCTGAACGTACTTTGTGGGGCAAATAAATGCTTTTCTCATAAAATTTCTCCTTTATAAGATTATTTGGATAACAATATTATATATCTTGATTTTTGCAATTTCAATAGCAAATTTGGGAAATTTTGCCAAAAAATTCAAAACTTTGAGGACAAATTTCGAAAATATAAGGAAATTTCAAAAAAAATCATTGAGAATGAGAAAAATCAAGATATAATATTGTCATCAAATTTTTTCGAGGCGAATATGGACATAAAAAAATCTGTTGAGCAAAGAGTCGCGTGGATAAAGAACATCCTCGCGGAGGCGGGCGCAAAGGGCGTCATCTACGGCAACAGCGGCGGCAAGGACTGCTCGCTTGTGAGTATACTTGTCAAAATGGCGACGGACAACGTGCTTGGCGTCATCATGCCATGTCAGTCCAAGCAAAATTACGGCTCGGACCGCGACGACGCGCTGCTTGTGGGCAAGACCTTCGGCATAGAGCAGATAGAGGTCGATCTCACAAAGGTCAAAGAGGACTTCGTGCAAGCAATATCGGGCGAGTTCGAAAAGGAACAGGCGAGCAAAAAGAGCGCTGAAATGGCTCTCATCAACGTGAATCCGCGCCTCAGAATGATGACTCTTTACGCGCTCGGACAGGCGAGAGGATATCTCGTCGCGGGCACGGGAAATCTCGACGAGGCGACGCTCGGCTACTTCACGAAGTGGGGAGACGGGGCGTACGACTTCAACCCGATAGCCGATCTCACCGTAGGGGAGATATACGAGCACCTGAGATTTTTGGGATGCCCCGCGAGCGTCATTGAAAAAGCGCCTTCGGCCGGACTGTACGCGGGACAGACGGACGAGAGCGAACTTGGGATAAAGTATAGCGACGTGGACAGATACTTGAAGGGCGAAAGCGTGGACGATGAAGTACTCGAAAAGATAAAGAGAGCCGAGAGGAGCAGCGCGCACAAGCGCAGGATGCCTCTTGCGTTCGGCAGAGACTGAACACGTTTCGTGTTTGACAAAATACATTTGAATTTTTCAATATCCACTGAATTTATTGCACGAAGCGCCACTCGATGAGCGGCGCTTTTGCGTTTGAGAAAATCGCCGTATCACACGATAAGTGTTCACAATTACGCTAAAATCATGCAAAATACGAAAAGTGTCTTTTTCGCATTTTCAGCGGATATTCCAATTTGCGTCCGACGTTTGACGGAAGCGGGGCAAAATTAATCAATTTTGTAAAAAAATACGAAAAATCGAAGGAAAAATGCTCTCAAGTTATTGCATAAGATTTTATCTTATGATAAAATGGACAAAAGAGTTTTTATACGGAGGTTACAGATGTCGAGAATCAAACTCACGACCGTCGCTTTCAACGGAACGGCGGAACAGGAAGAACAGCTAAAAAAAGTTCTGACTGAGATAAAAGAATCCGAGCATCCGAGCGTCATGACTGCCTTGCAGCGCGCGCAGGAGATCTACGGATATCTTCCCATCGAGGTTCAGTCCATCATCGCCGATTATATGGGCGTCTCTTTGGAGGAAGTGTTTGGCGTCGCAACGTTTTACGCGCAATTCACGCTCAATCCGAAGGGCAGATATGCGTTCGGCGTTTGCTTGGGCACCGCTTGCTACGTCAAGGGCTCGGGCAACATCCAGAGCAAGCTCGAGGAGTGTCTTGGGCTTCATGACGGCGAAACTTCAAGCGACGGCAAGTTTTCAATTGCCTCTACGCGTTGCGTAGGCTGCTGCGGACTTGCACCCGTCATGACCGTCAACAAAGAGGTCTACGGCAAGCTCACCGTCAAGGACGTCCCCGATATAGTGGAAAAATATCGCGCGATGGAATGATGAGGGACTTGTCTCTTGCCCTATTGGAACTTGCGTCGAACTCCGTTGACGCGGGCGCGAAGAGCCTGAAGATCGAGATATGGCTTGACGAAGGACGAGTTACCGTCTCGGACGACGGAGCGGGAATGACCGACGAGCAACTCTCAAGAGCGCTTGCGGGAGGCTACGGCACGAAGGGCGGAAACGGCGTCGGGCTCAGCCTCACAAAGCTGGAAGCCGAAAAGAGCGGAGGGGAGCTGAAAGTGACGTCAAAAGCGAGCGAAGGCACATTTATCGCGCTGAAGATGAACGCGCCCACAGGAGATATCGCCCAAACGGTCGCAACTCTCACGAGCTCAAGCGCAAAAGTAGAGCTTTGCCTGCATAGGGCGGGCGAAACAGGGAAGTTTTCGTTCGAACCTGACGCGCTTCCGAAAGAGATCAAGGCGGCAAGAGAGCAAATAAACAATTTTTTGAGACAAAATAAGGAGTAAGATATGAAAAAATCCATTGAAGATATCAACGCAATAAGACAGGCTATGCAGTCCACGATCATACTGCGCGACAACGTCGATCCCGAAAAGGAAGTGCACATCATCGTCTATATGGGCACATGCGGCATCAGCGCGGGCGCAAGAGAGGTGTTCAACGCGCTTGTCGACGAGATCGAGCAAAAGGAATTGCACGGCGTCAGAGTCACGAGGACAGGATGCGCGGGAGACTGCGAGGACGAGCCAATCGTCGAGGTCCACGTTCCCGGCAAAGACCCCGAAGTTTTCAAACACATGGACGTGAATGCGGCTGTCAAACTCATTGAACAGCTTGCCAAACTTGCTAAGTAGGAGGGAATATAGATGTTTAGAACACACATTTTGGTATGCGGAGGAACAGGATGTCACTCCAACAACAGCGGCAAGATCCGTGAGGAGTTCGAGCGTATCGTCAAAGAAAAAGGGCTTGAAAACGACGTAGCGGTCGTTGGAACGGGCTGCTTTGGACTGTGCGCGGTCGGACCCATCATCATAATCTATCCCGAAGGCGCGTTCTATAGCTGCGTGAAGGTCGAGGACGTGAGGGAGATCGTCGAAGAGCACGTCGAAAAGGGCAGAATGGTCGAGAGATTGCTCTATCACGAGAAGGCGCTCGGCAACAAGGCGGTACATTCGCTTGCGGAGACCAACTTCTATAAGAAGCAGACGAGAGTCGCGCTTCGCAACTGCGGCGTGATCAATCCCGAAAAGATTGACGAATATATCGCGCGCGACGGCTATCAGGCGCTCATCAAGTGCTTGACGGAGCTCGAGCCTCAGCAGGTCATTGACATCGTCAAGGCTTCGGGGCTTCGCGGCAGAGGCGGCGCGGGCTTCCCGACGGGCACGAAATGGCAATTTGCAAAAAATCAGGTAAACGACACAAAATACGTTTGCTGCAACGCCGACGAGGGCGATCCCGGCGCGTTCATGGATAGGTCGGTGCTTGAGGGCGATCCGCATGCGGTGCTCGAGGCAATGACCATTGCGGGCTACGCCATCGGCTCTCATCAAGGCTACATATACGTCAGAGCGGAGTACCCCATTGCGGTCGAACGCTTGAGAATAGCCATCGCTCAATCCAGAGAGTACGGTTTGCTCGGCGACGACATTCTCGGCACGGGATTCAAGTTCGACATAGAGCTCAAGCTCGGTTCGGGCGCGTTCGTGTGCGGCGAAGAGACGGCGCTCATGACCTCCATCGAGGGACATCGCGGCGAGCCTCGTCCCCGTCCTCCGTTCCCTGCCGTGAAGGGACTCTTCCAAAAGCCCACCATCCTCAACAACGTCGAGACGTACGCAAACATTTGCCAGATCATCCTCAAGGGCGCGGATTGGTTCGCGTCTATGGGAACAGAGAAGTCAAAGGGCACGAAGGTCTTTGCGCTCGGCGGCAAGATCACAAACACGGGTCTTGTGGAGATCCCGATGGGCACGACGCTGAGAGAGATCATCGAGGACATCGGCGGCGGCTGCCCGAACGG
>CANQAA010000068.1 GCA_947589395.1 uncultured Clostridia bacterium | reverse complement strand
AACGCGACGCCGCTTTTTCTCAAGACGTTTTTCGCAAAAGTGGGAAGGCTCTTTATGCGCTCTCGCCAGACGGTCATCTTCAGCAATCTCGGCAACGTCGAGTTAGAGGGGCTCGGGGTGAAGGAAGTCGCCGTCAACCTCAACGTTTCCAAAAACAACGTGCAGAACGTCGCCGCGATCTCGTTTGAGGGCGTGACAAAGTTCATGTTCACGAGCGCGATAGCGGAGGAACGCTTCCCGGACGAGTTCAAACATACGCTCGAAGAAGACGGGATCGAGCTCACGCCAAGAAAAATATAAGGACAATTGAAGGTATATTATGAAAAAACTTACGTCGGAACAACTAAGAGACCTCTATCTCGACTTCTATCATCAAAAGGCGCACGCCGTCATCGACTCCGCCTCGCTCATTCCCGAAAACGACCCTACGGTGCTGTTTACGACTGCGGGAATGCATCCGCTCGTGCCATATCTGCTCGGCGAAAAGCATCCTGCGGGCAAGCGCCTCACGGACGTGCAGATCTGCGTGAGAACGGGGGACATCGACGAAGTGGGCGACGCCTCGCACTGCACGTTCTTTGAGATGCTCGGCAGCTGGTCGCTCGGGGACTACTTCAAAAAGGACGCGATCAAGTGGGCGTACGAACTGCTCATCGACAAGCTGGAGTTTGACAAAGACAAGTTCGCCGTGACCGTGTTCAAGGGCGACGAGACCTGTCCCCGCGACGACGAGAGCGCCGAAGTGTGGAAATCGCTCGGCGTGCCCGAAGACAGGATATTCTTCCTCGACAAAAAGCACAATTGGTGGGGACCTGCCGGCGTGACCGGTCCTTGCGGTCCCGACACGGAGATGTTCATCGAGCTCGACAAGCCCAAGTGCAGCGAGGACTGTTCCCCCGCCTGCGACTGCGGAAAGTATCTCGAGATCGGCAACAACGTGTTCATGCAATACTTCAAGAACGCGGACGGCAGCTTCTCGCCCCTCGCGCAAAAGAACGTCGATCAGGGCATGGGCTTTGAGAGGATGCTGTGCATTTTGAACGGATTGAATTCCGTCTATGAGACAGATCTCTTCAACTTTGCGATAGAAAGACTTGAGAAGCTCAGCGGCAAAAAGTACGGCGAGGACGAAAAGATCACCGCCGCAATGCGCATAATCGCGGACCACACGAGGACGGCGACCTTCCTCATCGGCGACGAAAAGGGCGTGACTCCCTCGAACGTCGATCAGGGCTATGTGCTCAGAAGACTTATAAGGCGCGCCATGAGATATTGCCGCACGCTTGAGATAAGCGACCACGCCCTCATCGAGCTTGCAAGGCTCTTCGTTGAAAAGTACAAGAACGCGTATCCTTATATCAAGACCAACGAGGAAAAGATCGTAAGCGAGCTTGAAAAGGAATCCGCAAAGTTCGCAAAGACCATAGAGCAGGGACTTAAAGAGTTCGACAAGGTCGTCTCGCACCTGCCCGAAGGCATGACGGTCTTTCCCGGCAAGACGGCTTTCAGGCTTTACGACACGTTCGGCTTCCCCATCGAGATGACGGCGGAACTTGCAAAGGAAAAGGGCTTCGAGCTCGATCGCGCGGGCTACGACAAGGCGTTCGAGGAGCATCAGGCGCTCAGCAAGGCGGGCGCGGAGCAAAAGTTCAAGGGCGGACTTGCCGACGGCGGCGAGTTGACGGCGAGATTGCACAGCGCGACGCACCTTTTGAACGCGGCTCTTAAGAAGGTGCTTCACGACGACAACATTCAGCAAAAGGGCAGCAACATAACCTCCGAGCGTCTCCGCTTTGACTTCAACTTCCCGCGTCCGTTGACCGAAGAGGAGTTGAGAGCCGTCGAAAAACTCGTCAACGAGCAGATCGCGCTCGACGTTCCCGTCAAGCTCGAGGAGATGACTGTGGACGAGGCAAAGGCGCAAGGCGCGGTCGGCGTGTTCTCGAGCCGCTACGGCGAGGTCGTAAAGGTGTATACGATCGGCTTTTCAAAGGAGATCTGCGGCGGTCCTCACGCAAAGCGCACGGGCGAGCTCGGCAAGTTCAGGATAATCAAGGAGCAGAGTTCCTCCGCAGGCGTAAGAAGGATAAAGGCGGTGCTCGAATGACCTATCTCGACATGCACTGTCATTCCAAAAATTCACACGACGGCAAGCTCGCGATAAGCGAGCTTGTTCGTATCGCAAAAGAAAAGGGAGTGAAATATCTTTTGATATCCGACCATTTTGACTTCGACCTCGACTACGGCGGAGCAAGGAGCGTCGTGCCGTATTCCTCCATCAAGCCCGAAAAGTTATACGCCGAGTTCAAAGCGGCAAAGGCGGAGCTTGAAGAGGACAAAAAGAGCGACCTGCATTTGCTTTTCGGCATAGAAGCCGCCTACAGCGACAGCGAAAAGGCGATAAAAAAGTGCCAAGAGACCTTAGAAAAATATCCCTTCGATTGCGTGATAAACTCCGTGCACAGCGTGAACGGGCAGGAGACTTACTTTCGCAATTACTTCTTTTTCAAGAGCAAGCAAAGGGCATACGGCGACTATCTCGACGCGGTTTTGAGAAGCCTTGACGCCCCCTACGACTACGACGTCGTCGCGCACATCGGCTATATAACGCACGGCGCGCCGTACAAGGACAAGACCTTGAGATATGCGGACTTTGCCGACAAGTTTGACGCGATCCTCAAAAAGATAATAGAAAAGGGCAAGGCGCTCGAGATAAATTGCCATCACGACGTCAACCCGCCCCGCGACGTCATCGAGAGATATTTCGCTCTCGGCGGCAGGAAGGTCACCTACGGCGGCGACAGCCACAGGGGAGAGATCGCGGCGCGCTTTGAAGAGGTCAGCGCCATGCTCAAAGATATCGGCTTCGAATATTATTCCGTCTTTGAAAACCGCAAAGAGATTTTGATAAGGATAGAATGACGTTTGCGATAAATCACGGTCAAAAACCGCGCGAATGCTTGCGCGGTTTTTTCGCTATTCAAACTAACGCTTTTGCGTTAAGCGTTAACGCAAAAAGCGTTTTGAGGGCGTGGGGATAGCCCCGATTGATTTTTGTTTTCGGGCGGAATAGGTGCAAAAAATTATTTTTCGTTAAAAAATTCATAGGCGGGAAATGTGGAAATTTCAAAAGCGCAATTTGTGGATTTTGTGAAAATTTTTGACAAATTTGCAAAATTTGCAACGGAAAAATTTTAAGTTTTGTCAAATTTCATAAAATTTGTTAAAAATCGTTGTTATTGATAGCGTAATTTGATACAATATATAAAATAAATTTTTTCGCGCAGGCGAGGCAAAAATGGCAAGAGTCAAGGATAGCTACGCAAGCTATTTGTTTCATGAAGGCACAAATTATCAGGCATACAAGATGTTTTCTCCGTCTCGGGGGACTGAGGACGGCGTTGACGGGTGGAACTTCACGGTTTGGGCGCCCAACGCGCGGACGGTCTCGGTCGTTGGCGATTTCAACGATTGGAACGCCGCCGCCAACCCGATGGAAGTCACGGACGACGGCATATGGATGACCTTTATCCCTCATCTTCAGCAATACGACAAATATAAATATGCGATAACCGACGCAAACGGAAACGTCGAACTCAAGTGCGACCCCTACGGTTTGCATTTTGAGACCGCTCCCGCAAACGCTTCCAAGCTCTACGACATAGGCGGCTACCATTGGAAGGACAAAAAGTGGATGACGGACAGGACGACGTTCAACCCCTACGGCAGCCCGATGAACATCTATGAGCTCCACTTCGGCAGCTGGAAAAAGTACGCCGACGGCAACGTGTTCAACTACAGGGCGATGGCGGACGAACTCATTCCGTACGTCAAAAAGATGGGCTACACGCACATCGAGTTCATGCCTTTGACGGAATATCCCTTCGACGGCAGCTGGGGCTATCAGGTGACGGGGCTGTTTGCTCCCACTTCGCGCTACGGCACGCCAAAGGACCTAATGGAGCTCATCGATCGTTGTCACAGGGCGGGGATCGGCGTCATTCTCGACTGGGTGCTCGCGCACTTCCCCCGCGACGCGCAAGGGCTGAGGCTGTTTGACGGCACGCCGCTTTACGAGTACGCCGACCCGCGCAAGGCGGAGCACAAGGAGTGGGGCACGATGGTCTACGACTTCGGCAAAAACGAGGTCAAGTCCTTTTTGATCTCCGCCGCGATGTTCTGGTTTGACATGTATCACATTGACGGCATCCGTTGCGACGCGGTCGCGAGCATGCTCTATCTCGACTACGGCAGAAAGGAAGGAGAGTGGGTCCCCAATCAATACGGCGGCAACTACAACCTCGAGGCGAAGGACTTTTTGAAACAGATGAACACCGCGATCCTCAGCAAATATCACGGCGCCGTCACGATCGCGGAGGAGTCCACCGCCTATCCCATGATAACAAAACCCGCCTACGACGGAGGGCTGGGCTTCAGCTTCAAGTGGAACATGGGTTGGATGAACGACACCTTGCACTATCTCTCCCTCGACCCCTTCTTCAGAAAGGACAATCACAACAACCTGACCTTTGCGATAACTTACGCGTACAGCGAAAACTATATTCTTCCCATCTCTCACGACGAGGTCGTGCACGGCAAGCGCAGCATGATCAACAAAGCGCCCGGCGACTACGACCAGAAGTTCGAGGGCTTGAAGGCGTATTACGGCTTTATGATGGGGCATCCCGGCAAAAAGCTCAACTTCATGGGCAACGAGTTCGCTCAATTTGTGGAGTGGAACTACTCCGAGCAGCTCGATTGGTTCTTGCTTGACTATCCTCGCCATCGCACTTTCAGAAAGTTCATGAAGGATCTGAACGCATTTTATCTCGAAAACAAGGCGATGTGGCAGCTTGACGCGAGCTACGAAGGCTTCAAGTGGATCGTAGTTGACGACAACACGCAAAACGTCGTCTCTTTCATTCGCCGCGCCGCCGACGGGGAGTACGTCATATGCGTTGTCAACTTCTCGCCCGTCGAGAGGCTCAAGTACGTCATGGGCGTGCCGGAATATGTGACGTACAAGGCGGATCTGTTCTCCGCGCTCAAAAAGTACGGCGGAGAGGAGGAGAGAAGGCCGTCCTTCAGGGCGTCCTCAAAGCCCTCGCACGGCTATCCGTATTCGATCAAGGTCAACATACCGAAAAACTCGGTTATGTTTTTGAAACCCGAATATAACAAGGAGGATTGATATGAGCAAAAACAAAAAGAAGGAATGCATCGCCATGCTTCTCGCGGGCGGACAGGGCACGAGGCTCGGGGTGCTCACCCAAAACGTCGCAAAGCCCGCCGTTCCGTTCGGCGCGAAGTACAGGATAATCGACTTTCCTCTTTCCAACAGTATCAACAGCGGAATAGATACGATAGGCGTGCTCACGCAATATCGTCCGTTTGAGTTGCACCAATATATCGGCAACGGCCAGCCGTGGGACCTCGACCGGCTCAGCGGCGGCATATACGTTTTGCCGCCTTATATGGGCGCGAAATCGGGCGAGTGGTACAAGGGCACGGCGAACGCCATTTATCAAAATATAGACTTTATCGACAACTATGAGCCGGATTATGTGGCGATTCTGAGCGGTGACCACATCTACAAGATGGACTACAGCGTCATGCTTTCGGAGCACAAGAGGTTGGGGGCGGACTGCACCATCGCCGTGCGCGACGTGCCCATCGAGGAGGCGAGCCGCTTTGGCATACTCAATTTGAAAAAGGGCTCGAAGCAGATAGAGGAGTTTGAGGAGAAGCCCAAAAATCCCAAAAGCACGAAGGCGTCTATGGGCATCTACATCTTCACCTGGTCCAAGCTTCGCCGCTATCTCATAGACGACGAAAACGACAAGAACTCCGAAAACGACTTTGGAAAAAATATAATCCCAAAGATGTTGGACGCGGGGGAGAAGCTGTTCGCATATCAATTTGACGGCTATTGGAAGGACGTCGGCACGATCTCCTCGCTTTGGGAGGCGAACATGGACATCCTTCACGGCGATCAGCTCAATCTCGACGACGACAAGTGGAAAATATATGCCCGCAACAACGCCGAGCCGCCTCAGTTCATCACCCCGTCCGGCAAGGTGAGCAACTGCTTCATCTCCGAAGGCACTGTGGTCAAGGGCACGGTCAAAAACAGCGTGATCTCCCACTCCGTGCTCATCGGAGAGGGCGCGTACGTCGAGGCGTCCATAATCATGCCCGGCGCGGTAATAGAGGAGGGCGCGGACGTCAGATATTCCATCATCGGCTGGGACGCGGTCGTCGGCAAAAACTCAATGGTCGGCGAGACGCTCGACATGTGCAAGCCCGGCGAGTGGAAGATCAGCGTCGTCGGACCCGGCTGCCGTCTGCCCGAAAACTCGGTCGTCGGCGCAAATGAAATGATAGGAGGGAAACTATGAAAAATCATACCATGAGCGTTTTGTTCACGTCTGACGCCGAAAATCACCTCAACGACCTCACCATTCATCGCACGACGGCGTCGCTGCCTTTCGGAGGCAGATATCGTCTCATAGATTTTGCGCTTTCAAACCTCGTCAACGCAAACGTCACCACCATCGGCATCGTCACGAGGAGCAACTATAACTCCCTCATGGACCACATCCGCATGGGCAGAGACTGGGACCTCAACCGCAAAAACAGCGGCATCACGGTGTTCCCGCCCTTCGTGTTCAACAGCGCGCACGAGGTGTACAAGGGCAAGATAGAGGCGCTTTACACCCTTCGCGGCTATATGATGGAAAGCAACGAGGAGTACGTCATCATCGCAAACACCAATATCGCCTTCAACATAGACTTCGAGGCGGTGGAGGACTTCCACATCGCAAAGGGAGCGGATATCACCGTGCTCACTTACAACACGGACGACACCAATCCTCGCAAGATCATCATTTCGAAGGACAAAAACAACCGCATCACCGACATGCGCTATCCCGTCGCGAGCGACGCGGGCAAGCAGCTTTGCAACCTC
>CANQAA010000067.1 GCA_947589395.1 uncultured Clostridia bacterium | reverse complement strand
GATCCCGATGGGCACGACGCTCAGAGAGATCATCGAGGACATCGGCGGCGGCTGCCCGAACGGCAAGAAGTTCAAGGCGGCTCAAACGGGCGGTCCTTCCGGCGGCTGCATCCCTGCAGAGCACTTTGACGTGCCGATCGACTACGACAACCTCATCGCGATAGGCTCTATGATGGGCTCGGGCGGCATGATCGTCATGGACGAGGACAACTGCATGGTCGACATCGCGAAGTTCTTCCTTGAGTTCACGGTGGACGAGAGCTGCGGAAAGTGCACTCCCTGCCGCATAGGAAACCGCAGATTGCTCGAGTATCTCGACAAGATCACAAAAGGTCAGGCGACGCTTCAGGATCTTGACGATATGGAGCAACTGTGCTACTACATAAAGAACAATTCGCTGTGCGGACTTGGTCAGACCGCTCCCAACCCGGTGCTCTCGACGTTGCGCTATTTCCGCGACGAGTACGAAGCGCACATCAAGGAGCGTCGTTGCCCGGCTCATGTGTGCAAGGATCTCATTCAGTACAAGATCACCGACGCCTGCAAGGGCTGCTCGGCTTGCTCGAGAAAGTGCCCCGTGAGCGCGATAAGCGGCGAGATCAAAAAGAAGTTCGAAATCGACCAGAACAAGTGCATCAAGTGCGGACAGTGCATCGCGACCTGCCGCTTTGGCGCAATCATCAAAGAATAATCGAGGTGTAATATGGCATTGGTAAACGTAAAGATAAACAATATCCCCGTACAGGTTGAGGAAGGCTCAACGATCATCGAAGCCGCAAAGGCGGCGGGCGTGAAGATCCCGACTCTATGCTATCTGAAAGGCGTCAACGAAATCGGCGCTTGCCGCGTCTGCGTTTGCGAAGTCAAGGGCGCAAGAAGCCTTGTGGCGGCGTGCGTATATCCCGTGAACGAGGGCATGGAGGTGTTCACCAACACCGAAAAGGTCAGACAGTCCAGAAAAGCGACCGTAGAGCTGTTGCTCTCAAACCACAACAAGGACTGCTTGAGCTGCGTTCGCAACAACAATTGCGAGCTTCAAAGGCTCTCTTTGGAGCTCGGTTGCTCCGCGCATAAATACGAGGGCGTGAAGAGCGAAGCGAAGATAGACGCCAGCACCCCGTATCTCATCCGCGACAACTCCAAGTGCGTGCTTTGCCGTCGTTGCGTGGCAGTTTGCAAGGAATATCAATCCGTCGCGGTCATCGGCGCAAACGGCAGAGGTTTTGACACCCACATCGCTTGCGCGTTTGAAAAGCCTCTCGGCGACACGGCGTGCGTCGGATGCGGACAGTGCATCGTCGCTTGCCCCACAGGCGCTCTCACCGAAGTGGACGAGACCGAAGGCGTGCTCAAGGCGATCGCCGATCCCACAAAGAGAGTCATCATCGCGGCGGCTCCCTCCGTGCGCGTGGGCTTGGGCGAGGAATTTGGCTCACCCATCGGCACAAACGTCGAGGGCAAGATGGTCGCGGCAATGCGCAGGCTGGGCTTTGACGACGTGTTTGACATCAACTTCGGCGCGGACCTCACGATAATGGAGGAGGGCACGGAGTTTTTGAACAGAGTGCAAAACGGCGGCGTGCTGCCCATGATCACAAGCTGTTCGCCCGCATGGGTCAAGTTCTGCGAGCACAACTTCCCGGATCAGCTCGACCACCTCTCCACCTGCAAGTCTCCTCAACAGATGTTCGGCGCGACCTGCAAGACGTACTATGCGCAAAAGTTGGGCATAGATCCAAAGGATATGGTCGTCGTGACTGTCATGCCTTGCACCGCAAAGAAGTTTGAAAAGCGCAGGAACAATCAAAACGCGGTAGGGGAGTACGACATAGACTTCGCGCTCACAACAAGAGAGCTTGCAAAGCTCATAAGAGGCGCGGGCATTTTGTTCAACGAGCTTCCCGAAGAGACGTTCGACGCACCTCTCGGCATCTATTCCGGCGCAGGCTTGATCTTCGGCGCGACGGGCGGCGTTATGGAAGCCGCGCTGCGCACGGTCAGCGAGCTTGTGACGGGCAAGTCCTCAAAGAAAGTGGACTTCAAAGAGGTCAGAGGGACCGAAGGCATCAAGGAAGCCACCTACAAGATCGGCGACAAGACCGTCCGCGTGGCAGTTGCGTCCGGGCTTGCGAACGCAAGAAAGATCATGGATATGGTCAGAGCCGGCACCGCGCCTTACGATTTCATCGAGATCATGTCCTGTCCCGGCGGTTGCGTGAACGGCGGCGGACAGCCCATCAAGAGCGCGTTTGAGCGCAACAACTACGACATCCGCGCCATCCGCGCAGGCTCGATCTACGACGCGGACAGCAAGATGAAGCTCAGAAAGTCCCACGAGAATCCCGCCATCAAGCAGGTCTACGAGGAATTCTTCGGCGCTCCCAACAGCGACATTGCGCACCATGTGTTGCACACGTCTTACGTTCCGAGAAGCAAATATTGAGACAAGCAAAAAGCGGCTTGGCGAGTGCCAAGCCGCTTTTTATGATACGGTTATTTTTGGAATAAGTAGAGCATGATATGATTTCACTCATTTAGGGCGTACTTATAAACGACGACCAATTGGTTGAAACATAATAACGCGTGTTTAATTTCAGATTTCAATGTTAAAATTCTGATTTATGATGATAAACTATCAATATGAGCAAAAAAATACTGTCGTTACGCTCTTATTTAATTATAGATTTTTTTGTTGTTTTTTAACATTTCTTCCAACTTTTCATTTGATTCTTTATATAACATCTCATCTTCTTCATCATACAAGTTTATTATGTTAAGCCCCTTCTTTTTTGCGTAGAGTAGAGTGGTTTTCGCTCCACTCATATAAGATTTTTCATCGACGTAACATATTAGCGTATCGGATGAATCGATCATTTTTTTATTACTCAAAGTGATTTTTTGCTTGTAATATGCATTTTCGATATCAAACATAATCGTTGAGACATCAGAGTACATGTTTCCGTTTGAGTCCTTATTGCTTATAGCGTTGAGACTTGTTATAACAACTTCGATTTGCAAATCCGGATATTGTTTTTTAGCATTTCGGCATGCTAAGAGAGCAAGATTGTCATAATCGCCGTGCGAACCCATTGTAAAAAACCTACAGCCATAATCAATTTGATTCTGTATGGCGCGTATCAACTTTTCGAAGAGGTGTTTGTTGTGAATTATTCTGTGCCCGATGAATGCTGTTTTATGCATAGTTATTACCTTTGGTCATATTATAGCACAAAAACAGAGATATATCTCTCATATTTCTAAAAATTTTTTGTTAGACTATAAGAGATATATCTTCAGGTAGAGATGAAATTAGAGGAAGCGATCACAAAAAGAATTTACGATTTGTGTGAGGAGCGCAATATCACGCCCAACAAGTTGGCGACGATGGCGGGCTTGCCTTCGGCTACCGTGAGATGTATCTTTTATGGAAAGAGCAAAAATCCCGGCACGAGAACGTTGCTTGATTTGTGTCAAGCGCTTGGTATAACTTTGTTTGATTTCTTTGACGACCCATTGTTCAAAACTTCAGATCTCGAGGGCAGCTATTGATTGCGACCGCTTGAGAAGAGCAGACTTTTTTGTATGTAGCAGTGCACCTTTCCTCCGCGAAAAACTCATACAGGTTGGCAATTTGAGGGAAAATTAATTATGTTGCGCGAATATATGAGACGCGAGGCAAGTTTGCTTGCCTCGCGTCTTTTGATTGTTTGATCGTTGACATTTACTTGTTTGTCACCTTGTGCCGTTGAGGATGCGTCTTACGAGGACGGACGTCACGATGATCGTCACGATAACGCCGATGATGATGAGCGCAACAAACGCGATCACCGCCCAGAAAATGACGTCGGATGCATAGATGAGGTTGCTGTTCGTTGTCAGGTTGATGGGCTTGCCGATGACCTTCAAGGAGTCCGTCTCGCGGTCGTAGTAGTAGCCCGTGAACACGATCTCGTTTTCGGTGACCTTCACCTTGCCGAAGGTTTGCGAGTCGAGCGTGTGCATTATGCTCGAGGATGGGTTGAACTTTGAGGTGACTTCCTTGCCGGCGGAGTACTCGTAGAACTTTGTGCCGAGCGTGCCGAGCGTGACGTAGAGCACGCCGTCGCCCGCGTAGCGCAGGTTGTCGAAGCTATAGCCCGCCTCGACCTTGCCGTCCTCTTTGACGAGGTTGGTGACGGTGTAGGTGTGGTCGTGTCCGCCAAAGACTATGTTCACGTTGTACCGTTTGAAGAGGGGCACGAGCTGAGTGCGCATCGCGATGACTTCCGCGTCCTTCGAGTGCGAGCCGCCGCTGAAAATGCTCTTGTGCATGAGCACGAATCTCCATTGCTTTTCGGCGGCGTTTTTCAAGTCGTTTTCAAGCCATGCGAGCTGAACTTCGCCGAGTCCGTTCGTGCTCAGATCGTTTGTGTTGAGCACCGTGAAGTGGGAGTTTGCGTAGTCGAAAGAGTAGAACGCGCCGTCCGTGATGTCCGCTTGCAGCGCATCGCCTTCCTCGTCTGTGGGAAGGGTGTAATTGAAGTAGGTCGCAAACGCGTTTTTGCCGTCCTCGTGGTTGCCCGCCGCAAAGAATTGCGAGGTGTTTGCAAACAGGTTTTGATATGTGTCGAGCGCCATCTCCCATTGACTGAAGTTTTTGCCGTTGTCGACCATATCGCCCGCGTTGAGCACGAAGTCGAAGTTCTTTGTGCGCTCGTCTTTTAAGAGCGCGCTGACCGCCTTGTAGCTGTCGTCGTACATGCCTTGTATCATGCCCTGAATGTCCGCGATGGTCAAAAACTCGAACTCGCTCTCTTTGGCGTCCTTTGCGGTCGTGAAGGTGTAGTAGTCCTTGTCGTAGCCCTTGAGTTTTGCAAAGTCGACGTACGAGAAGCGCGCCGTCTCGCCGTTTGAGGCGACGTAGCTGCCCTCGAGGTCATAGTAGTACGTCCTGCCCGGTTCGAGCCCGCTGACCGTGACGGTGGTCACGTTGTAGTAAATTACGCTGTTTTTGGGGCTGTTGTCGCGATCGCCGTACTTAAAGGGGATCTCGTTTCCGTCCTCGTCCTCATATGATATCTCGCCGTGAGTGAGAGCGGCAAGTCCCAAGTCGATGAGGGGGACGTAGGCGGGCACCGTTTGAGTGAGCATATCGACCTCGACGCCGTCGAACGTATCGTAGCTATCGCTGTCGAAATAGTCCGCGCGCGCGTCCGCCTTCGCTTTTGAAGTGGTCACTTCGTTCCAGTGAAGCTCTTCGTCTGTTGCGAACTTGAAGGTCGCGTACACGTCCTCCGCAGTGTAAAATTTGAATGTATATGTGTCCTCGCCGCTCACGGTGTCGAAGTTTGCGGTGAGCCTTGAGGGAACTCTGCCGTTGAGCTGAGTTGCCGCGTTGAAGTCCGCTCCCACTCTTGAAGCCTCGTTGAGCGTGGAAAGATAGGAGAGCTTTTTGCCGCCAAACTCATAGCCCTCGTGAGGCTGCAGATCGTAAGGGGTCTCGGGGTGCAAAAAGTCGGACATATCGGGGTAGACGTCCGTCGCGTACGCCATGACGATGTTGTCCGCGATGCCGCCCAGCCCGACCTTGAAGCTGTCAGTGATATAGCCTGCGATCGCGTTGTTCAAAATGGACACGAGGTCGTCTCCCACGAGCCCGAAGCCGAGCATGTTCGCGACAAGCGGCTTGACGATGGGCACGAGCGCGTTGATCAGTGCGCCGAGAGAGAAGTCCGTCATGTCAAACGACGGAATGCTGAAGTTTTGAGGAATGTCGATCTTTGTTTTGAGAAGTCCTTCAAGCAAGGATATGAGCTGAGAAGGCTCGCCGTTTGCGCTCGGCGCAAGCAGTGAAGGCAACGTAGTGCCAAAGATATTTTGCAATCTGTCGAACTCATATTCCGCAAGATATTCCTTTTCGACCGCGTCCGTGAAGTCGAACGAGCGATCGAGCAATGTTTTGATAAGGGAATTTTCGTTGACAAAGAGGGGATCGAGCAGCGCGTTGAAGAGGTCGTCGGCAAATTTGCCGGAAATGAGCTGATCGTGCGCGTCCCTGACCGCCGCGAGCATGCGCTTTCTGTAGGTCTTGTCGAGCGGGTTTTTGAAGCCGAACTCCTCGTCCTCGCCGAACGCCTTTTCGGTGTACTTCGCGTCGTAGTCATCGAAGCTGTCGCCAAGCGCGATCTCCACGCCTACGGTGTGCGCCTCCATGATGAAGCTCGCCATATCGCGCAAGCACATCTTGCCCGCGTTTGCGGGATTGACCTCGCTTTTTATGCTCGAGTCGCCAAACAGCATGAAGTCGTCCTCGTCCGTGTAACCCTTGACGCCGAAGATGAGGTCGTTGACGATGGCAAGCAAATAGTCCTTTATGCCGTTATAAGAGTCTGTGACGCCGTTTGGGTGAGTGTAAAGATAGTTGCCCACTCCGTCCTCGTCTGTGTCGGGATAGAGGTTGAATAGGGCAGTGTCGATCGCATATTCGAGCATGCCCGCGAGCGTTTCTTTATCGCCGAACAGCATCCCGAGCACCAAGTTTACCGTGTCGCTATCAATGTTTCTTATCATGTCGCCGACAGTCTTGCCAAGCCCCTTAAAGAGGTCGTCGGTGAGGAAGTGGTCGATGACCCTGTCCACCAAAATGGCGTAGATGTCCTTGCTGATGTATTCGTTATAGTTGTAGCTGTTCAGGTCGTCATACTTGATCATGTACGCAAGATATGACGGATACGCTGCCACAAGAGCCGCCCATTTTTCGTTCACGAGCGCCTCGTCGCCCTTTTCCTTTGCCGCCTTATATTCGCTCATGAGCTTGTCCGCTTCCGCGTCCCATTCGTCCGTGCCCGAGACGATGTGACTGCTCTTGAGTTTCGCTAAAGAAGACGTAGCAACAAGAGAGCTCGTCATGCCCTCGCCGAGCTTGCCCGCGCAATCGTAGCGGGTGATCTCGACGTAGCGGCGGGGAGACTCATAGCTGACCGCGCTGCCCGTTGCAAAGTCGTAGAGGGTGCGCCCCTCCGCGTCCGTGTAGGT
>CANQAA010000066.1 GCA_947589395.1 uncultured Clostridia bacterium | reverse complement strand
GATGCCTTCGTGAACGCAATCTACCTCTACGACGACTACGCTCTCATCACTTGCAACTACAAGGACGGCACACTTCGTATCTCCTTAGAGGAAATCGAGGGTTCGGATTTGTTATCAAATGGCGTACCAGCAAAATAAAAATGCCCGGTCAAGGGTATTTTTATTTTACTGCTTACCATGCAAGCGTACCAAAACAAACCTATCTTGAATCATTTCAAGATAGGTTTGTTTTTATGGCATCAACCGGAAATAGGGAATCGAACGCCGCGTTAAGAAAAGTGTCCGGTGGACAGTTTTTAGCGGCCGGCGTGATAGTGCAGACAAACAAGGCGTGAGATTTTTGCATATCAAGTGCTCGTATGCGGACGGAGTGTGACACGGCAGTCATTCACTCATAGGCAATCCCGTCGAGGTCTACATCAAGTACGCGATACGGTTTTTGAAGGTCTCGCCCGACAAGATCGTCGACTTAGAATTTCAGGTCATGCACACGGGAAAAACAAATGTATCGCGATTTGCCAACGCGAACGAGGATTTCAACAAAAATGCCAACGAAAAAATATTATCTTTCAACCGCGACATCGTCTGTCGTATTTTCGCAATATAAGTGCTTTATAAGTTTGTTTTGATATGTTAAAATGCCGATTATGCAATTTCAACACAAGGACGGAAAGCGTCCGTTTTTGACTTTGGGATATTATTTTTCAAAAGACGTATGCTAACGATGAAAAATACTGCCGAAAATTTCCTATCTTAAGTAATCTTAAGATAAATTAAGTTGACTTTGACAATGTTGTTTGATATATTTTAGGCGTACATAAAAAATTATGTGCTTGTAGTCGGAATTTTCGCGTGATTTTCGGGCTGCGGGAGGGCAAAAATATCGGATAAAATAAAGAAAAATTTATTATCCGAAAACAAAAATTCGCAAAATCCGACATAATTCGCCTTCGGCGAGGGAAAGTGCGCGAGAACAGTTGCATTTTGGCATAGATTTTGCTAACCTACGTTCAAAGGGCGCTTGCGCTCAAAAAAATACATAGAAAAAAATCGGGAGGTACAACCATCAACATGACTGCCGTGCGCACGGCGTCGCAATGGGATACTGCTATGCTTGAAGTTAAAGATTTTTCAAAGAAGTATCGCAACAATCAAAACTATTCCGCTCGTCACATCAACTTCACGGTCGAGCCCGGCGAAGTGGTCGGTCTGGTCGGAAGCAACGGCGCGGGCAAATCCACGATCATCAAGAGCGTCATCGGCGTTTTGCCCTTTGAGGAAGGCAAGATCACGATCGGCGGTTTTGACATTCAAAAGCAACCCGAAAAAGCAAAGCGCCTCGTCGGTTACGTCCCGGACGATCACTCTGTCTACGAAAAGCTGACCGGAAGAGAGTACATCAACTATATGGGCAGTCTCTACGGCGCATGCGGCAAGAACAAGCGCTTTGTGACCAACAAACTCGCAAAGCTGTTTGAGATCGACCATGCGCTCGATATGCAGATCGCGGGCTACTCGCACGGCATGAGACAAAAAATATGTATTTTGGGCGCGCTCGTGCATCATCCCAAGCTGTGGATACTGGACGAGCCTATGGTCGGACTCGATCATCAGACCATGATGACGCTTTGTCGTTTTATCCGCAGCTATGCTGACGAAAATCACTCGGTCATTTTCTCGTCTCACAACCTCGAAGTCGTGCGCAAAACTTGCGACAAGGTCATATTAATAAGAAAAGGAGAGCTTGTAGACATCGTCGATCTGAACGAATACAGGGACTTCGATTTGGATAGATACTATATGGAACTCAACGAGGACGCACGCTATGAATGAGTTTATTCGTTTACAGCTCAAGCTGAAGTGGGGTTTCAACCGTAACAACGACAAAAAGAGCGCGATCATGACGGCGGTCGCGTCGTGTCTTGCGATCGCGGTGGCACTCGCTCTCGTGTGGGCGCTGACGTTCGTGCTCAAGGCGAGCATGAGCGTGGACGCAAAAAAGCTGTCGCAACTTTATATCACGATCATTATGATAGCCCTCACCGTCGTCGCGACGGGCATGCAGGTGACGAGGCTTTATAAACCCGCCGACATGATGATAACGGCGCGTTTTCCGCTCAGTCCCTTCAAGCTCTTTATGGGCTATTTGATTTTGAACTACATTGATCTTACAATATACGCGACGATATTGCTTTTGCCCATCATGATAGCGTACGGAGTTGCGATGCATTGCATCTCGGCATTATATATCGTGGGCATTATTCTCGGCGCGGTGCTTTTGCCGATGGTCCCGTTTGCGGTGTCGGTGTTTTTGGCTATCCCGATCGTTTATATCAGTCAACTTTTGTCAAAGCACGGCGTCTTGAGGCTCATCATATTCGTCGTCTTTTTGGTGGGATGCTTCGTTTTGTATTACTATATCCTCAACGTGCTTGCGGACTTTTTCATCCACAGGGATTGGGAGACGGGCACGCTCGAGATATGGGACAAAATTCTCACGGGGCTTGATAGCAAATATAACCCCGCCGTTTATCTTGCGAACGTGATCTTTTTCAAAAACTTCCTCGTCGGCTTGGGCGTGACGGTCGTCTTCAGCGCGGTTCTCACGGCGATCGGCGTTGCGATCGCGAGGATAGTTTGCAGCGACATCCGCAACAAGGCGTTGGAAAACGGCTTTGGCGGCTACAAGCGCGTGACGACGCTCGACAACTACGGCAGCGCCCGCGCGATATGGCGCTATACCTTCCGCGAGATCTTGCGCACAAAGACGTATTCGTACTTCTATCTGGGCGTTGCGATATCCACTCCCGTGATGGTGTTTTTGTGCCACAGGCTCGTGTCTATGGTCGGCGAGGCGCAGATAGGCAAGGGCATCAACTTCGGCGTGTCGGTTTTGGTCATCGCGGTGTTCATGGCGATGATATGCTCGTTTACGGGCACGATTTTGAGCGTGGAGGGCAAAAACTTTTACATCACCAAGCTCGTGCCGGTGGGCTTCAGAAAGCAGCTTCTTATCAAGAGCGTGCTCAACGTGCTTGTGAGCGTGGTTGCTCTCATCATCAGCGCGGTGGTGCTTTGGGCGCTTGACTTCGTCAGCCTTAAGGAACTTGGCGTGATAGTGCTTTCGCAATTTTTGCTTGCGGTGGGGCTTGTGTTCAACGGCGTGAACCTCAACCTTGCCAATCCCAATCTCAAGCCAAAGGCGAACGGCGAGACGGAGGAGATCAACATCACCTACATGCTTTTGATCGGACTTGTGATCGCTGCGGGTTTGGGCGCATGCAGCATCATCTTCCCGCGCAAGTTTGACAACGGCGCTTTGTACGCGTACATCGTGTGCGCGGGCGTGGGCGCGTTGTACGCGCTCGTCAATATATTGATATTCGCCTTCACAGCGGATAAGAAATACAAAAATATCGAAATCTAAGAAGGGGAGTAAGGTACAATGAAAAAATTGATGGTATCAACGATAATTTTGTTGCCGTTGCTCATACTTGCGATTTTGCTTGTCAGCGGCGCGATCCTGAGCTTGGTCACTCACATCTATGTCGAATCGGTCGAGTTCGTTGATAACGAGACGGTCATACTTGTCATGAAAGACGAGCAAGCGCCGCCCGTCAAAAAGTTGGAAGTGAACGTTCTGCCCTTGAAGGCAAACAACCGCGAACTCATTTTCGAGAGCGGAGACGAGTCCGTCGTCACGATCGACGAAAGCGGCGTCGTCACGGCAAAATATTTCGGCGAGACCTCCGTTTCGGTGACGAGCAAGGAAAACGTTGCGGCGAAGTCCGAGCTCAGAGTCATCGTCACGGACAATTCCGTCCACTTTGTGGACATAATTCCCGCCGACGAGGATTTCGATTTCGAGCTGTATAACGGGGACGATCCCGTCAAGCTGAACGTGAGAGTTTTGCCTTCGGGCGCGAACAATCAGGACATAAATTGGAGCTCGTCAAATCCCGACGTGCTTTCGGTGACGCCTCTTGGCGAGATAACGTGTCACGGCGCGTCGAGCGAGCCCGTCGTCATCACGGCGACATCCGTTGACAAGCCGGAAGTTTCCGACTCCATCGAGGTCATCTGCCGCGAGCACATCAGGAGCATATCCCCAAAGGGTGGCGCGAAAATTTTCAACACGGCTCTCAGGGAAGCGCAATTTCCAGAGATCGTTCCCATGCCCGCCGACGCGACTTACACGCTTTCGTATTCGTCCTCAGACGAGTCCGTTGCGACCGTGAACGAGACCGGCGCGATAACCTTCAAAAAGGAAGGTTTTGTGACGATAACCGCGACTGCGACCGACCGCGACGGGTCTTGCACGACCCAAGTGGATTACAACTGCACGGACGGATTTTTCACGGATATGCAATTTGGCGATTCGGCGTATACGTTCGACTACGACGAGTTCAAGGGCGAGGAGCTTGACATAACGTTTGCCTCCACGCTTCCCAACACGCACAGAGAGGTCTTGAGCGCGGAGTTCGACAAGCCGGGCATACTTTCCTTTGATCGTTACACGCAAAAATTCACTTTGCTCGACGACGTTGCCGAGACGGTTGAACTTGGGGACATCGAAGTCACGCTCAAGGTCAGGCTTTACGATCTTGAAGCACACGAGGTCAAAGAGGGCAACGCAAAGTGCACTGTGACGATAACGCGCAAGACGCAAAGCGTGTCTTTCTACTACAACAACAACGCGGTCGAGTCCATCGGACTTTCGACGCTTCACTCCTTCAACATCAACGAGATAGACTTGGCGAGCGACGACACGAAGGGCAGCCTGGGCGTCTTGCCTTATCCCGCCAACCACACGGACAAGCTGACGTATTCTCTCGAGGACGAGGCGGGCATTGCGAACATCACTGACGGCGACGAGCTCATCTTCAACGTGGATGAGGGCGGCAAAGTCACGTTCAAGGTCGGCGTTGACGGCGCGACTTTGGGCAGCATCGACGTGACCTACACCAAGCCCGTTCCCGAAACTCCCACGATCGAGATCGCGCCTCCTGAGGAGGGCGCACCCGCGCAGGAAATCGAGATCGTGTTCAACAAGACCGTCGTGGGCAGCGTGGTCAGCATGACCGTGCCCGAAGGGACGGAGCCCGTTTATGATATCCTCGAAGGCGGCGAGAGCGCCGAGGGCGCGGATGACGCGATCGTCACGGTCGACCCCGAAACCAACGAGATCAAGCCGATATTAGGAAGAGGCGGTTTTGCGCTCGTAGCGATCAAGTTTGTGCCCATTCCTCAAGCGGGCGTGGCGCGTGCGGCGGCAGATCCGGACTTTGGCGCATACAATGCTGTGGTCAAAATTTACATCGATTTGCCCATCGAAGTCGGCAACGTCTCCTTCACAAAGACGAACGGCGAGCCCATTTCTGAGGACTACACGATCTCCAAAGATGCGCTTGACTTCAAGGTCGTGCTCGCGGCTTACGGGGACGGCGACGGCGTCACAAAGGACTATATGATCGGCAAGACCATGACCATCAACGGAGAGAATGCGACAATGGTCGAAGAGGAGAGCGTGGACGGCAAGCTCGTGTACTCGGCTCATCTCGACTTTGCAAAGGACGATGAGACGCTTTCGGTCTCCATTGACTACGACGCCGAAGCGCAGGAATATTACGACGCGCTCGGCAAGGACAAGCAACCCGACAACTATCCCAACGTGACGGCTTCCACCCGCACCGTGCACACCACGCGCGGCAAGCTGCTCGCGGGGGCGACTCTTGAGGTCACGGCGGACGAAAAGGCGGTTGGCGAGGACAACAAGTCCTTCTCGTTTGAGGACTTGGGCGAGAGTTTGACCTTCAACGTCAAGATAACTTCGCTCTCTCCCGAAGACTTCGAACTTCCTTCCGATCCGCAGGATTTTGCAAAGCATATTGCACTTTCGGGCGTTGACGGCAATTTTGACGTGAGTCTCGAGCGCATTGACAGCGACGAATTCAGCGTGATGTTGACGGCAAAAAAGAGCGGAACGATTGATGGCGCGACATTGAAGGTCGACGGCAAAGTGTTTGAAACAAAGCTCTCCTTCACGGTCGCCTCGCTTGCGGACGCGCTCAAGGTGGAGTTCGGCGAAAAGACGCTTGACGGCGCTACGACCTACAAGACCTTCCTCAAAGATTTAACGTTCGCTGCGACGATAAGCCGCCTCGATGGAAACGATGACATAACTGCCATCGACGTTCTTTACAAGTTCGATGAGGAGGCTGAGTGGCACAATTTCACGACCGATGGGACTTACAGAAGAGCAAGCATTCAAATTTCCGAATTGACGGTTGGCGCGCACACGTTGCACGTCAAGACCGAAGGCGGCAAGGCGACGCTCGACGTCAAACTCACAAAGCTCGCGCTCAGCACGCTTGCCTTTGGCGACGTCACGGTTGAATATAACGCGGGCAAAGAGCTCGTCGAGCTCGACCCGATGGCGTTTGGCAAAACCTATGAGGTCACGTTCCCCAAGACCATGCAAGGCGCGTTCAACTTCTGTCTTAACGTGCCTGAACTTTCGCTCGGCGACGGCGAGGAGCAACTCGTAGGCTTTGAGAAGAACGAGATAGAGCAGTACTTTCAGATCGACTTGCCCGAAGACGTTGACGAAAACGACGAATGGAAGGCGACCTACATGACCGCTTCAAGCGCGCGCGTCATCAAGATCGCGGTGGAGCTTGGCAAGCTACATTTCGCGGGCGATAATATCACTTTGCATTGCGGCGAGAGCTCTCTCACGCTGAGAGCGAACCGCATCAACGTCAGTCGCGTGGAGTTTGTCGGCTTCAACATGAACGTTGCTGACGACGTATACAAGGGCTATCAACAAGTGCGCGTGTTCGCAAAGCACAGCGACTACGGCAAAGGCGAGGGACAAGTTGACTATTTCTCCATGCCCGTCAAGGCTTTTCAAGATCTGACCGACGAGAGCGATCTCACCGATCCGTCAGAGCTCATTTGGGAGCTTGTCGCAGTCAACAGCAAGGAGGGGACCGAGCGCCGCATAGTGAGACAGACGGGCGCAACCGTCATATACTATTTGTA
>CANQAA010000065.1 GCA_947589395.1 uncultured Clostridia bacterium | reverse complement strand
CAAAAAGCCGACAGGGATATCAACTCCTCAAAATACGCCGCGTCCAAGTCTTTAGCGTCATACGCGGCAAGAAAAGTCACCGCAAAAAAGCACAAAAAGTACGAAACGGACGTGTAGCCCGCAAGCCCGTCCAGCCCGTCCGTCAGATTGACGGAGTTTGTCGTCGCTATATAAAGAAACGCCGCGACGGGAATTATCCCCCACTTCAGGTCGAGCGCAAGCGGCGTGAGGGGAAGCTCTATCCCCCCGCCGATAAAGCGGGAACGATACGCAAAAAATCCCGCCGCGATACTCAGCCCCAACTGCCCGATTATCTTCTGATATGGTTTGAGCCCGAGATTTCTCGAAAACTTGATCTTGATGAAGTCGTCCAAAAACCCGAGCACGCAAAAGCCGAGAGTGAGAGCGAGCGCCACAAGCGAAAAGGTCGTGTGAAAGACGAGCGAAAATACCGCGACGGGAAATAGGAAGATGAACCCGCCCATCGTGGGAGTGCCGTTTTTTTGCTCGTGTTGACGGACGTAGCCGAGCACGGTCTGCTTGGCTTTTAAGGAGCGCATGAGCTTTATCACGGGATGTCCGACCGCCGCCGACATGAGCGCGGACGCGACGAAGATCAAAAGCAATTTGACAAGATCGCTCTTCACTTGACGTACCTCGACACGACGTCAAAATCGCTGTACGGGATCTTTTTGCCGCTCACTTCAAGATAATTTTCGTCCCCCTTGCCCGCGATCACGAGGGTGTCGCCCTCATCCATTCCCGAGATGGCGTATCTTATCGCGTCGCTGCGCTCGGGTATGCATTTCACGTCCTTTATGCACACTCCTTGCTCTATCTGCTTTATTATCTCTTCGGGCTCTTCCCCGCGCGGATTGTCGGACGTGAGCACGATGCTGTCGCTGTATTTGGACGCGACCTCGCCCATGATCCGCCGCTTCAACGCGTCCCTCTCGCCCCCGCAGCCGAACACCGTGATGAGACGGGACTTTGTGAGAGTTCGCGCCGCAGACAGCACGTTTTTGAGCCCCTCCGGAGTGTGAGCGAAGTCTATGATGATCGTCCCCTTGTCCGAGCGCAAAATGCTGAACCTGCCCTTCACCGCTCTGACCTTGAGCGCGGCTTTTTCGATGGTGCGACACTCCACTCCCATCGCCGCCGCGACCGTTATTGCCGAAAGCAGGTTATACACGTTGAATTCCCCGAAAAGGCGGGAGCGTATCTCCATGATCTCGTCCTTGAAATTGGCGACAAAACTTATGCCGTCCATGCCCTCTCGCACTTTCACGGCGAAGCAGTCCGCAGGGTTTTCGAGCCCGTACGCTATGACGTGCATTTTGCTCTCTTCCGCCCTCTTGAGTATCTCCCGTCCTGCGGGGTCGTCCACGTTTACGATCGCGCACTTGGCGTTTTCGGGGGAAAAGTAGCCCACTTTCACGCGCTTATATTCCTCGTACGTCTTGAAAAAGTCCAGATGATCTTGGGAGAGGTTTGTGAACACAGCGAAGTCCGACTTGACTGCGGCGAGCTTTTTCCAATATATCGCGTGGGCGGAGAGCTCGCTGACGACGACTTCGCACCCCTTTGCCCTCATCTTGAAGAGCAACTCGAAAAACTCGTACGGGTCGGGAGTGGTGAGGCTCTGCCCCACTTTTTCTCCGTCTATGAAGTGTCCGCTCGTGCCTATCAGCCCGCACTTTATCCCCGCATAAGTCAAGATCTGACATATATAGCTCGCGGTCGACGTCTTGCCGTTTGTGCCAATGACGCTCACGAGCTTCACGTCGTCGAGCGGATGCAAAAACCTGTTGTTGCAAATCTTCGAATACGCAAGCCTCGCGTCCTTCACTTGAACGTAGCTTGCGCCATCGAGCTTTTTTTCGCTTACCGCGACGAAGGGAACGGTGATGTCTTTCACATATCTCGTCGCGTCGTCGTTTGTGCCCTTCATGCATACGAACATATCCCCCGCCTTGACCTCAGCGGAGTTGATCTTTATCTCATTGACGTCCAAAGACATATCGACGTTGAAGTCGACAATTTCCACGCCGTCGAGCAATTTTTTGAGTTCCATCTTAAGCCTCCGAAACAATTTGATATAGCTATAATAAATAGTCGGAAGTGAAGAATCAACCCACTCGCAAATTTAGACCTCGTTCGGCAAAAACAGTTTTCAACGGAAATTATGTGAGCAGCAAGACCGCGTTGCGCTTGTCCACGCTCACCCCCGCAAGCGGATATTGCCCCTTGACGACGCTCCCCTCGCCGTCCGTCTCGAAATAAAGCCCCAGTTCTTCGAGTTTGCGCTTCGCCTCGCTCAAGCTCATTCCTTCGAAATTCGGCAAAGGGAATTTTTCACCCACGATATCCTTTTCCTCGCCGTTGAACTTGGGCTCGATCGCAAGATAGTCGAACACGCCCTCGAAGATCTGCCCCACGAGCGGCGCGGCGACGAGAGACCCGTAATACATATATCCCTTCGGCTCGTCGACGATGAGAAGCACCGCAACAGGCGCGCCCTCCGTCAAAGAAAACCCGAGAAAGGACGAGATATATTTGCCTTGCGCGATCTGCCCGTTTTCGTACTTTTGCGCCGTGCCCGTCTTGCCCGCGACCTCATAGCCCGGCACATACGCGCCCTTGCCGCTACCCGACGTGACCACCCTCTTCAAAAGTTCCCTCATCGTCGAGGAAGTCGAGGCGGAAATCACCCGCTTTCCGCTCTCAAAATCGAACGCGTTCACGACTTTGCCGTTGCTCTTTGCGTACTGCACGAGATGCGGGGTCACTTTGAGCCCTCCGTTCATGACGGCGGAAGTCGCGCCCACAAGCCCTATCGGGGTCACGGCGACAGCCTGCCCAAAGCCGATCCTCGCAAGGTCCACGCTCTTTACCGCGTCGCGCGAAATAAATATGCCGGAAGTTTCCCCCGTCATGTCCACGCCCGTCTTTTTCGTCAGCCCAAAGCCCTCGAGATAGTCGTAAAATCTGTCCGTTCCAAGTCGGAGGGCGCAGTCCATAAACACGCAGTTGCAGCTGCCTTCCACCCCCTCGCCGAAGTCTATCGAACCGTGCCCCTTCGCCTTCCAACAGCGTATCTTTTTGCCGTCGACAAGGCGTGATCCCGCGCAGAAAAACCTGTCCGAAACGCTCACCGCGCCCATGTCGAGCGCCGCCGCTGCGGTCAGAATTTTGAAGGTAGAGCCCGGCTCGTACACGGAGGAGACGACGTTGCTTTTAGAGCTTGAAAAAAGCGAGGCAAGGTCGTCTCGCGGGACGGCGTTGAGATCGAAAGAGGGATATTCGCTCAAAGCCAGGATCGCGCCCGTGTTGTAGTCCATGACTATGCACGCCGCAGCCTTCGGGGAAAACTGCGCGACGGCGGAAGCTATCGCCCCGTCCACTATCTTTTGCACGGAACAATCGAGGGTGGTCACGATGTCGAAGCCGCGAATGGACGGAAGATAGTATGTTCCGCTCCCCTCTATCCCCCTGCCCACGAGGTCCGTCTCGGAAAGCAACTTGCCGTCCACGCCCGTGAGATATTTGTCGTAGTACGCCTCTATCCCCGTCTGTCCGAAGCCGTCGCTGCTGCAAAAACCCAGCACCTGCGTCATAAAATCGCCGTACGGATAATAGCGCAGGTTGTCTTCGGAATAGTATATCCCCTCAAGTCCGCTTTCAAAGACCTTCAACATCTGCTCCTTTGTCACGCCCTTTGCGACGGTCACTTCGGAAGTCCTTTTTGAAATTTTTTCGAGGACGGAGTCACAGTCGAAGCCGAATATCCCTGAAAACAGCTCCGCTATCTTTTGCTTTTCGGGGGCGGCGTTTGGGCGCACGAACAGGTTGTATCTCGTGGACGTGCTTGCAAGCTCCACGCCGTTTCTGTCGAGGATGCTCCCCCTCGCGGCGTCTGTTGGAAGGTCTCTGAGCCACTGACTCATGGCTCTCGTCTGCAAGCCCTTGCCGTCCACGACGATGACGGCGATCATCTTCAAAAAAACCGCCGAAAATAAAAAGACGACCAGCAGGATAACTGCCGGAAGTCTTTTTGTTGGGTTATATTCGTTGATAGTTAAGCTATGATTTTTTCTCATGCTCAAATAATATTTCCCGACGACCTCAAATATTCATTCACGCTTCGACGGGCGCATTTACACGCCGAAACAGGTCGTCTGATGGGATATTATTTGGCAAGTTGCTCCGTCACGATCTGCACGCTCGAGGAGGGCACGACCGCTTTTCCCGAGTTGATCTTGCTTGCGTTGACCGCGATTAATGTGACGATCGCAACAGCAAACGCCGCATACAACACCGCAATTATCTTGCCCTTGAGGTCAACGCGCTTTTTCGCCTTTTGGGGCTGCTCGGAGTAGCTCGGGATGGCGGGCTTGTACGCGCTAGTGTCAAGAGAGTCCTGTCTCATATTCTGCTCGGACGCGCTCGAATCCAACATCCTCATGAGCTGCTCGGGGGACTTTGTGTCCTTAGAATACGCGTTGAACTCATAAAAGTTGTTGTATTGAGGAGCGCCGTAACCTTCCTCCGCGCGAGGCTCGCTCGGCTTTGGCTCGTTCACGATGTAGTCTCTCATGGCGTACTGGTCTCTGTACTCCCCCGATTTCGGAGCTACAAACGGTCTCACAGGCGGCTCGTACATTGAGTTTTGACGTTCATTCTCTATATATTGAGGCGAGGCGTTCCTCGACCTGAAAGCGTCGTATGTCGGAAAACCGGCTTCGGTGTTCTCCTGTTGTTCCTTTGGCAAAACGTCTTCTATCTTTATCATTGTTATCTCCTCATACGTCGGCGATCTCTCCCATTAGATTGCCGCTTTTGCGTCCATAGGACTTTCTTCAGATTTTTTCGAATACTCTCAATTTTGCGCTCTTTGCTCTCGGATTTCTCTCAAGTTCTTCATTTGTTGCCTCGATAGGTTTCGAGTTCACGAGGTTCCCCTCTCTATGATGATCGCACACGCACACCGGAAAGTCCTTTGGGCAGATGCAATCGACGCTGAGTTCTCTGAACGCGGTCTTGACGATCCTGTCCTCGAGCGAGTGAAAGGAGATGACCTCCATGCGCCCGCCGCTTTTCAGCCTTCTTGCCGACGCCAATATGCACTCTTTCAAATTCGTCAATTCGTCGTTTACCGCTATTCTGATCGCCTGAAACGTTCTTTTCGCCGGATGTCCGAACTTGAAGCGCGTATGCGGCGGATAACTCATTTCAACTATCTTTGCGAGCTGCAACGTGGTCGAGATCGTTTGGCTTTCTCTTGCCTTGACGATGTTCTGAGCAATGCGGCGCGCAAGTTTCTCTTCTCCGTACTCATACAATATCTTCGTCAGTTCGCCGACTCCGTACTCATTTACGATGTTGAACGCGGTCAGATATTGATTTTTGTCCATTCTCATGTCGAGCGGGGCGTCCTTCATATAGCTGAAGCCGCGCTCGGGGTTGTCAAGTTGATAGCTGCTCACCCCAAGATCCAACAGGACGCCGTCCACCTTGTCTATGCCAAGCGCGTCGAGGTCTGAGGTCATATTTTTGAAGTCGTCGTGCAGCAGGGTCACCTTGTCCTTGAAAGGAGCAAGTCTTTCTCCCGCCGCAATGAGCGCGTCCTCGTCCTTGTCGATCGCAATGAGTCTTCCCTCATTCAGCCTCTTTGCGATCTCCGTCGAGTGCCCCGCAAAGCCGACCGTGCCGTCAACATATATGCCGTCGCTCTTTACGTTCAGATTTTCGATGCATTCGTCAAGCAACACGGGGATGTGAAAAAATTCCATTCATCGACCTCAGGCGTTGAGCTCCTCGCTGAGCTTTTTGAGCATGACGCTCAAATTGTTTTTGTTGATGAGCTCTTCACGAGCGTCGTAATCCTTTGCAGGCCACATCTCGATGTAGCTGAGCTTGCCCACAAACACCACCTCGTTTTCGATCCCGAAAAAGTCGATGATCTTTTGAGGGATGACCACTCTTCCCTGAGAGTCCGGCTCGAGCCAGAACACCTTGTCGAAGAGCTCTGTGGACACATCCTGCTTCTCCTCGTTGTAGAGGTCGGGATTTTCAAATTGAGGGTGCTGCTTCAAGAACATCTCAAACGACATGATGTTCACTCTTCCGCCCACGCCCGCAGACATAACGGGAGTTGCCCCCAGCGTCTCGTTGGAGCGCTGCGGAAGCCTCACCCTGTGCTTGTCGTCAAGCGAATATCTGTACGAACCAATGACCGGCATTTCACACCTCTTGAAGGATACTTTTCACCTTACGCAAGTTATTATATCATCGCGAAGTCGTTCTGTCAACCACTTTTAACCATTTTCATCCACTCGCGATTTACTACTTATTACTGAAAATTTTGACAAAATTTGGAAATTTTTCAAAAAATATTTTTTGAGTATTGTTTACTTGTTAATTATTTTTCACATTCTTCCTCTTCCCTTCCTCCTCTCGTCCTCACTCACCCGCAAATTTCGTTTCTCTTTTTTTTCTCATATCGCTCTCGCTTATTGTGTTCCCGTTTTGCTTCCCCTCTTCCTCGATCGTTTCGTTTTGGTCTTACTCGACCCACGCCATCATTTTTCCGCCGCTGCCCCATAAAATTCGCTTGCTTGCAACATTATCCGCCCTCAAACATACATTGATACAAAAAGGAGGTAAAAAGATGTCTTTTTGCAATAATAATTCTCAAAATTCCTCAGGTCCGGGAAGCATCAACGGCAACCCAATGAACGGACTTTGCGAGAGGGTGTGCGTGCAAACCACAAAGATCTTTGACGCCTGTATGCTGCAAACAAGCATAGACAGCGCCGTCACGATCTCAAACCCCACTCCCTCAAACTACACTCTGCCTTTGACCTTCACGGGCGGAAGCTCAACGTCGCAGGTGGGCACGATAACTTCGCTTCAGATAACTCCCATCTCCGACAGACCCGGTCTTTCAAGGGTGACCGTCACGGTGTCCATACCTGTGCAGATAAGCTACACGGACGCAAACGGCGTGGCAGGCACGGGAACGGGAAGCGTACCCATCACTCAGGACGTCAT
>CANQAA010000064.1 GCA_947589395.1 uncultured Clostridia bacterium | reverse complement strand
ATGATGCTCAAGGCGGGAGTCAAGATGAACGCGGGGATCGACAACAGCCCCTCTCACATCAGCAGCATGTTGATAGACGGCTACAATATGGGCATCGAAAGCGTCCAAAAGTGCCTCAACGAACTCGCTCGAGACGGCGTGGACGTCCCACCGATCGCAAACGAACTCATGAAGTATTACGACAAGTGCATCAAGACGCTAAGACAATATTTGTGAGAAAAAATTCAAATCCCCCTCTGCGGGGATTTTTTTCGGCGTTTTTGCCAAATTGAAAAAAACATTTGACAAACCCAATATATAGTGCTATTATCTTATAGCACTGCGGGGGTATAGCTCAGTTGGTAGAGCGCCTGATTTGCATTCAGGAGGTCCTCGGTTCGAATCCGTGTATCTCCACCATATAGTTGCGTAGCTCAGTCGGTTAGAGCACCACCCTGATAAGGTGGGGGTCGGTGGTTCGAGTCCACTCGCAACTACCAAAAGCCTCGTTCCTTCGAGGCTTTTTCTATTTGTGAGTGGGCTTGGCTTGTTTCACAAGCCCCGCCTGCGGCGGGCGAACCACCTTCTCGGTGCTGACGCTTCGCTATTACGCGCGCAAGCGCGCTACGAGTCCACTCGCAACTACCAAAAGCCTCGTTCCTTCGAGGCTTTTTCTATTTGTGAGTGGGCTTGGCTTGTTTCACAAGCCCCGCCTGCGGCGGGCGAACCACCTTCTCGGTGCTGACGCTTCGCTATTACGCGCGCAAGCGCGCTACGAGTCCACTCGCAACTACCAAAAGCCTCGTTCCTTCGAGGCTTTTTCTATTTGTGAGTGGGCTTGGACTAACGGGCAAGGCGGCTTGCTCTTTTTTGAACGCAGTGAAAAAAAGAGCATAAGGTGGGTCGGGGCTCACACCGGCTTGCCTCCTTATATCCATCCTTATATATCGCGCGCACGCTCGCATGCGTTTGCCGTTTTGCGTGAAAATGTCAACTGTGCACAGCACAGTTTTTTTCTCAAATGGTTACATTGCAAGTGGGCTCGAACTATCGACTTGGGCAAGCTTGCTCTTTTTTGAATGAAGCGAAAAAAAGAGCATAAAGTGGGCATTAGCTTTTTGGTCTCGCTTACCTTATGCTCTTGAATGGCGTCAGATCAGAGAGGTCTAACGCATTTTATTATGAGGTTGCAAACGTCGCTCTCGTCCTCGACGCAACCGCCCTTTATCCACTCGTCGATGATGGCGTAGACTCCGTTGATGTAGTATGCCGAGATATATTTGCTCTCCTTGTCGTCTATGCCGAAGCTTTTGAAAATCGGAAAGAGTATCTTTGTCTGAAGATCCTTGTATTTCTCGTTCGATTTCATAAGCACGGGATATTTTGCGGAAACTTCATACACGAGCTTGTTGTTTTTGACATGATTGAGGTAGGGCATGAGATATCTCGGCGTAATCAATATCAAGTCCTCTTTTTGCTTGCCCGCGAGCTTCTTCATTATGTCCTTATCCTCTTCGGCAAAACAAGCGAAAAATTCTTTGTTCAGATTGTCTATCGTCTCATAAAGCAGATCCGCGACATTGTCGTAATGCAAATAGAACGTCGAGCGGTTGACGCCCGCTTTTTTGCACAGCTCGTTGATCGTGATGAACTCAAAACTCTTTTTGTTCAAAAGTTCTATGAGCGCCTGATTGAAAAGCCGCGCGGTGTTGTAATATTTGCTTTCGGATCTGTTCATAGCTCCCAATTTTTTACTCCTCTTCGCTTATCTCTTTTGCGAGCCTCATTATGTCCGAGCCATACTTTGCCTTGCCCTTTGCAAGCAATTTGCCATAAAGCGGATAGTTCACCGCGCAGCCGACGATCCCGATCACGCCTATGACGATCCCCGCGATCATTCCGCCCAGCCCCGAGCCGATAACCTTCATAGCAAGACACATGCCGACGCCCAGCACGAGCGCGCTTGCGATGCCGAACGTATAGCCAAAGACGTTCGCCGGCAGTTTTGCCTTGTTGTCAAGTTTTTTCAATTGCTTGACCTTTGTCGTTTCTTTTGGCGCATATTCGTTTGCGATATGCTCCGCATAAATTTTGTCCGTATTCATCTTTTTTGCCTCCTTCAAATGAACTACGCGTTCATTATAGCAAGGAAAATCAAAAATATCCTCGACAAAATCCCCCGAAAACGTCGATTTCTGAATGCGCCTTTTGTCACATTATATATACTATTATATAATCATTATTACAATAAAATTATATTAAAATCCCGCTCGTTTTGCAATGATAAATCGAGCGGATAAAACTCACTTCGAAACTCACATTTCACTCCCCTTTTGCCAAGTCCTCGAGACCGAACAGCCCCTTTTCTTTTTTCAAAATAAATTGCAGGGCGTTACATGCGCCAACGGCGTACATCTCGCGGGACTTCGAGACGTGCTTGAGACTTATGCGCTGATAAGCCGTGTCAAAGATCACCTCGTGCGTGCCGCAATCCTCGCCTATGCGCAACGAACTTATCGCGATCTCGCCCCGCTTTCGCTCGCCGCTTCTACCCGTCACGATCTCTCCTCCCCGAACCACTCGGATCGCGTTTGCTATCTCCAAAGCCGTCCCGCTCGGCACGTCCTTTTTGCCGCTGTGATGGGTCTCGATTATCTCGACTTCGGCGTACTTCAGCGCCCTCGCGACGCTCTTTGCAAGCTCGATAAACTTGTACGCCCCAAACGACATGTTGCTCGCTTGAAATACAGCTATATCCTCTGCCGCCGACGCTATCATGTTCATTTCGCTCTCGCCGTAGCCCGTAGTGCCCAAGACGGCTGGGATATTTTTCTTTTTTGCAAACTTCAAAACGCCCTCGAGACTGTCCCGCGACGAAAAGTCCATCACTGCGTCAACTGTCTCGTCTATCTCAGAAAACGAGTGATAAACTGTTAAATCGTGCGCAAAAACATCTTGTTCTGCGCATTGCCCGCTTTCCCCATTGCCCCTTTCGCTCTCCGATTTTTTGTCTAAGGGCAGGACTTTCACATGCCTTTTTTCAAGCTCGCGTCTCACGCACTTGCCCATCTTTCCGAGCGCGCCCACCAAAACCACTTTCATATCAAAGTCTATGCCCGCTTCCCATTCTTAATGCCGTCTCGAATATTTCAAATTAATTTTTACCGAAAATTATTCAATGCAGGTTTACATTTTGCAGTTCTTATGATATCATTTAACATACAGTTGTAAAATTTTTGGCGATTTTGCATTTTGAGGGGGAATATGGCAAAGTCAAAAGGCGTTTCAGATCAAAAGAGTCGTTTCAGGCGTCTTAACGCGCTTCGCGTTTTTGCGCTTGTCGTTTTCTTTTTGACCATTGCGCTTGCCGTCGTGATCCTTGCCGAATCCCTGACTCCCGGCGAGGAGAGCGCCAAACAATCCGCCGCCGTTGCGGACACGATAGACAAGATCGAAGGCACGGAGCAGACCCCCATCGAGACCAAAAGCCTCAAGCTCAAGCCCGCAAACAAATATATCGGCGACGCTCTCGCCCCCTCCGTCACATTTTACCCCGAAGGCTGCGAGGACACTGCCGTGCAATTTGTCTCCTCCGTCCCATCCGTCATTGAAGTGACTTCTGACGGCAAGCTCCGCTTTCTTGCGGAAGGCGAGGCACAGATCACCTGCTTTTTGACGAGCAACCCGGACATTCGCGACGTGCAAACTTTCGTCTGCTACGGCAAAAAGCCCGAAGCGCTCAACACCCTCAAGCTCAAATCTCTCCCCGCCTTCAAGCAAGGGGACGTGGGCAAGATCGTCGTCGCCGACCAATATGGCGCGGATGTCCCCATGAACACGCTCAAGGTGACCGTGCGCGACAACTCCGTCCTGTTTTTCGACGGCACGCATTTTGCGGCGCTCAAACCCGGCAATACCGTCGTGCATTTCGTCTACTCCGCAAACGAGTCCTACGCCCTCGACGTTGACGTCGCCGTCGACGAGAACCCGAATTTTGTCCTTCCCGCCTCCTTCGATTGCGACGAAGAGATGACCGCGATCGTCGGCGAGCAATACTCCGTTCTCGATCTCATCCGCTCCGTGCGACCCGAAGGAGATTTGAGCCTTCACACCGTCAAGCGTCAGATCGTCTGCGAGGACGGCTCGATCTCGGCTGTCACAAAGACAGTCGCCGAGTTTGCCGCCAAGCGCGCAGGGGTCGCGTATATACGGCTCGAATCCGTGTTCAACAAAAACTGCAATGCGGTCGTTCGCGTCGTCGTCGAGGAGCAAAAGCCCGCCTCTATCACCATTTTGGGTGGCAAACGCATTGCGCTTGACGAGCGCGTGACCTTCAAAGTCTTTGGCGACACGACCTATCTCAACGACGTCGTCTGGACCGTCGTCAAGGGCGACGCGACCGTCTCAAAAAGCGGCGTCGTCATTCCAAAAAAGCTCGGCAAGATCCGCTTGCGTGCGAGCCTGGCGTCTGACCCTGACATATATGCCGAAATCGACGTAAAAGTCGTCATCTACACCAACTTCAAGCTGTTCGTGCGCAAGATCATCGGGCATTTCGGGCTGTTTTTGGTGCTGGGCGGCGGCATAGCGGTCAGCCTGTTCTTCCTCGTCAAACCCCGCTGGCTCTACGCCATACTCTCTCCCGTGCTCGGATTTTTGACCGCCCTTTTATCGGAAGTGTTCCAGATGCCCATTTTCACGAGCGGGCGCTGGGCGAGCTGGAACGACGTCGGCATCGACACCGCAGGCGTATTTTGCGGCATAATTCTCGCAAGCCTGCTCATCTTGCTCATCCACATCATCTGTCGCGCGCGTGGCACGGACTACTCCATCCTCTCCTTCAAAACCGCCTTCCGCTCAAACTCAAACCTTGAAGGTTTGACCACGAAAGCGCGAGACGGCGACAATTAGATTATATGTTGCCGTTCGCTCGCTTGCCTCGCTTTGAAAGCGAGAGAACATGACGCGCGAGACCCACTGTTGTTTAATATCAGTTGCCGTTCGCTCGCTTGATAGGTTTTAGTTTTTTTACAATCCCCTCAGCCTGTCGACAGCCCCCTAACTCTACCCCACAAAAACACAAAGTATTTTTGCGGGGACCCCATAAGGGCGGCCTTATGTGGAAGTATAGAGCGTGTTCTCTATTTAAGCAAAGTTGGATAATTAGCTTTATTTTTTTCAAAATTTCTCAAGCAGAAATGGCTTATTTCAAAAAACTTCTACTTTCTCTTAACTCCCATCAAAGTTTGCTTCAACGCGGTTGCTTGGCGGTTTTTCAGCAGCCTCAAATCGAGGCCGCCCTAAGTCTTACCCCAACAAATCGGCAGAGCAATTTGTTGGGGATCCCAAAGGGGAGCTGGCTGCGCAGCGTAAACGCTGTCGCAGACTGAGGGGATTGTAAACGAGCACCTATTTCAGGTCAAAAATTTTTATCAAACTAAAACTTTAAGCGAGCTAACCCCTGACAAGAAACTTGTTTTTTAATATTGATTTACATAAATACACACTTTATCTGTCTAAAACTCAAGTTAAACTTGCTTTTTTGTTTGTTGTGCTCTCAACGCCCACTTTTTTGTTGCCAAACTTCATTTGAAAGTATATAATGTTCTCATGAGAAAAAGTGCTGTGAGACGCGCGTACAGGCGCAATCCAAAAGCGGTGATCATCGCGGCGGTCGCTCTCGTCCTTGTGGTGGCGATCGCCGTCGTTATCTTTCGTTTTGCCTTCCCCGAGCAATGGAACAGGCTCTTGCACGGCGATCCGCTGTACTCCGCCTCATCGCAGTGGAAACCGGGCGACCTCAAGGTCCACTTCATCGACATCGGGCAGGGCGACTTCATCTATATCCAGTTCCCGGACGGCGAGGATATGGTGATAGATTGCGGCTCAACTCGCGCCAGCGCGAACACGTCCGAGTCCATGCAGTCCCGCGCGGTCGACTACCTCGCGCCCTTCAGCGACGACGACGTCATCAACCATCTCATGCTCACCCACACGGACATGGACCACGTCTCGTATTTGGATGAAATCGTATACAGGTATCAAATTGAGCACATTTACATGCCCAACATCCTCGCCGCTCCGGACGGCAAAGGCAGCGAGGCGGAAAAACTTCGCGGGCAAATTTCGCAACTTGACAAAGCAAAACTCGCCCTGTTCACGGACGAGGACGTCGTCACCACAAACGCGTACGCGAACTTCTTCGTCGCGGCGCTCAGCGAGCAAAATTGCGAGATCATCATCAATATGGACCAAAACTCCTCGTCCAACCACGTCGTCATCTCCGGCGACGGCTACGACCTGACCTTCTACTGCCCCACAAAGGCGTATTATGAGTCAACGCACTTGAGCGACGCGCTCTCGCTCAACGCGGTCTCTCCCGTCGGCATACTCACCTACAAAAACAGACGCGTCGTGTTCACAGGCGACAGCAATTCCTTAAACGAACCCATCATTGCCAAGCGCTTGGGCTACGGCGTCGATTGCGACGTGCTCAAAGTGGCGCATCACGGCGCGGAAACCTCTTCCCTCACGGAGTTTTTACGCGCGGTCACCTGCGAGTACGCCGTCATCAGCTGCGGAAACGGCAACTCCTACGACCACCCGCGCCAGGCGGCTCTCGATCGCTTGCGCTCCATGAGCTTCATCTACCGCACCGACCTCAACGGCACGATCGTTTTCACCGTGACCAAAAACGGCGATATGAGCTTCTATTGCGAGCGCGAGTCCACCCGCGAACATAGCCTCGTCGGCGCCGACTCGCTTTGAAAGCGAGAGAACCAAAAGCGCGAGATTGACTGAAGTTTGAGATAATTTTTCGTTCGCTCGCTTAATAAGTTTTAATAAATGCAAAAAAATTCATTTTAAGCGTCGTTTGAAATCGACGTCTCTTTTTTTGTAACATATTTGAGAACATAAAAGTTCTCATCCCCTCAATACTATACCCTGCCCGCCCCTCAAAATATCGCGATTTTGCAGTCGGCAGTGGTGGTTTGGGCCTATGTGAGGCGCGAGGAGACGCGGCGGGGAGGCGGTCGATTGCGCGCTTGGCGGAAGCCTGATGTCGCGCTACGGCCGTGTGGGCGCGGTAGAGCGCAGCTCGCGCGTTGCGTGAGCTGGTTTTGCTCACGCAAAGCGTGAGCTTTGCCTTAAAGGCTCGGCGAGCCGAGCCGGGTGCGTTGCTGTGCAACGCGGGTTGCGCCTTGCTTCCGCTTTGCGGGCACCGGCGCTTGTGGGCGCTTCGCCGCCCTTCTCTTTTTGGGCGCTTCGCCGCCCCTGACGCACGTCTCGAGGGGCATAGGAAATGCAAAAATAGCTGAGGACAAAAACGTCTATATCGAAGCGGATCTCGGCGTCGCC
>CANQAA010000063.1 GCA_947589395.1 uncultured Clostridia bacterium | reverse complement strand
GAAAAAAAGGCGGGTTATCACTTTGAGCTCAGCTTGGATAGCGACCTTTATTTAGACGACGTCATGGAAATTTTGAGCGACCTCAGGATCAACACGAGAATGAGCGCAAGAGGGGACAGGCGACTCATATACGTCAAGGATTCGGAGGAGATATTGTCCATTCTTGCAAAGATGAGACTTGCAAACAGCGCGCTGAAACTCAAGGAGATCATTGACGAGCGACAGGCCTCAAACAGCCTCAATCGCGCCGTCATCTGCGACATGGCAAACCTCGACAAGACCATCGCCGCGTCCACAAAGTGCATCCTTGCGATACAAAAACTCATTTCGGAAAACAAATTCGACGACCTTCCCGCGCCTTTGAAGGAAGCGGCAATGGCGAGAATGCAAAACCCAAAAGGAACTTTGAACGAGCTGGCTCAAGAGCTCGACGTGAGCAAGAGCTGTCTCAATCACAGGTTCCGCCGCCTGCTTGAAATCGCAAGCGAGGAGTAAAGCAAAACTTATCGGAGAGAAAAATGACTGATTTTGTTCATCTTCATTTACATACCGAGTACAGCCTGCTCGACGGAGCGGTGCGTATTCTTCAGGAGATCGCGGATCCCGACGGCGTCGACGACAACGACCCCACAAAAAAAGATCCCAACAAGACCAAAAAGATACACCCGCTCTCTCAGGCATTGAAAGACAGAGGCATGGACGCCGTCGCAATAACCGATCACGGCAACATGTACGGCGTGCACAGCTTTGTCAGCGTCCTGCGCTCGGACGGCATAAAACCCATCATCGGCGAGGAATTTTACGTCGCGGAGGACATGTACGTCAAAACGCCGGAAGTCCTCAAGCAACGCTATCACCTCATTCTGCTTGCAAAAAACAAGACTGGATATCAAAATTTGATGCTGCTCAGCTCCCTCGCGTTCGTTGACGGCTACTATATGAAGCCGAGAATCGACATGAAACACGTCAAAGAGCACAGCGAGGGGTTGATCTGTCTTAGCGCCTGCCTTGCGGGCAAAATTCCCAAACTCCTCAGTCAGGGAAGATACGAGGAGGCAAAGAAGACGGCGATCGAGATGAGGGATATGTTCGCGCCCGGAGACTTTTATATCGAGCTTCAGGACCACTCCCTCCCCGAAGAGAAGAGGATATTGCCCGACCTCAAGAGACTTGCGCGCGAGATAGGCGTCAAGGTCGTCGCCACAAACGACGTGCACTACATCGAAAAAGAGGACGCCGACATGCAGGACGCCATGATGTGCATCACTCTCGGCTGCAGGATCTCGGACGAAAAAACCTCTCCCCGCTTTACAACGAACGAGAGCTATCTCAAGACGGGCGACGAAATGGCGGAGCTCTTCAAGGATTGCGAGGAGGCGATAACTTCCACCCGCGAGATCGCCGACAAGTGCGACAGCGAGTTTTTCGTCACAAAATCCGAAGAGCACATCATCCCCATCTACGAAAACGAGGATATGCGGGGAAGAAACGAGGAGCAATATTTGCGCGACCTCGCGTTTGAGGGAGCAAAGCGCAAGTACGGCGAGATAACCGAAGAGATAAAAAACAGGCTGGAATATGAGCTCGGCGTCATTCACGATTGCGGCTTTGACGGCTACTTCCTCGTCGTTTGGGACTACGTTCACGCCGCAAAAAAGATGGGCATTCCCGTCGGACCGGGAAGGGGAAGCGGCTGCGGAAGCATCGTCGCGTATTGCATAGACATAACGGACATCGAACCGCTGAAATACGAGCTGCTGTTTGAAAGATTCCTCTCGAAAGAGAGGGTGTCCATGCCGGACTTCGACGTGGACTTCTGCTATGTGAGACGGCAGGAGATAATCGATTATTGCGTGAACAAATACGGCAAAGACAAGGTCTCGCAGATCATCGCGTATTCCAAAATGAGCGCGAAGGCGGTCGTCAAGGACGTCGCGAGGGTGATGGACATTCCATATAACGAGGCGGCGCAGTGGGTGAAGGAGATCCCAAACGGCAAAGTCTTGCTCACTCAGGTGCTCACTCCCGGCACGAGCTCTTATAACGAGGACTTCAAAAACATATACGAATCCAACGAGGCGGCAAAGGCGGTCATCGACATGGCTATACGCCTTGAAAACCTGCCTCGACAGACCTCGATGCACGCGGCGGGCGTGGTCATCTGCCGGGACCCCATCGTCGATCACGTCGCGCTCTCAAGAAACGGCGACGTCATCACGACGCAATTCGACAAGAACATGGTCGAGGACATCGGGCTTTTGAAAATGGACTTTTTGGGGCTCAAGACCTTGACGGACATTGACGAGGCGCTCAAACTCATCAAGCTCGACAAGGGCGTTGAACTGGACTTCAACAAGCTCGGCTACGAGGACAAAAAGGTGTTCGAGCTCATCTCGTCGGGGGATTGCGAGGCGATCTTCCAACTCGAATCCGCAGGCATGGCGAGGTTCATGACGCAGCTTCAGCCGGATTGTCTTGAGGACGTCATCGCGGGAATAGCCCTTTTCAGGCCCGGTCCCATGCAGTTCATCGACCAATTTTTGAGCGGCAAGAAAAATCCGCAAGGGGTCAAGTACGCGCATCCGCTTCTCAAGGATATCCTCGAAAAGACCTACGGCTGCATCGTCTATCAGGAGCAGGTCATGCAGATCGCGCAAAAGCTCGCGGGCTTTTCGTTCGGAGGAGCGGACATCATGCGCCGCGCGGTCTCCAAAAAGAAAAAGGACATCCTCGAGCAGCAAAGAAAGATCTTCCTCTACGGCGGCGTTCTAAAGGGCGACAAGACCAAAAAGAAAGTGCCGGGCGCGATCGCAAACGGCGTGAGCGAGGAGGTCGCAAACCACCTCTTCGATCAGATCATGAAGTTTGCGGAGTACGCCTTCAACAAGTCCCACGCGGCGGCGTACACGTTTTTGACGTATCAGACGGCGTACTTAAGATGCTACTATCCCACGCACTTCATCGTCGCGGTCGTCAACAACAGGATCACGGACGCAAAAGAGGTCAAGCACTACATCAACTATCTCAACCGCTCGGGCGTGAAAATTTTGCCTCCCGACATCAACCGCTCCCAAAAGCTCTTTTCAATCGACGGCAACGACGTCAGATATGGGCTCATGGGCATCAAAAACGTCGGCGAAAAGGCTGTTGAGTTCATCCTTGAGGAGAGAAGCAAAAACGGGTCTTTCAAGGATATCCGCGACCTGTTTGCGCGTTGCAGCGGCCAGATCAACAAGCGCATGGTCGAGAGCTTGATCAAGGGCGGCGCGTTTGACAGCTTCAACAAGACGCGTTCCACGCTCATGGCTTCCTACGAGCGCATCATGGACGCCGTCGACAGCGACAGAAAGAACAAACTCAACGGGCAACTCTCCCTATTCGACGACCTCATCGAGGAAGAGGAGATAAGATACAGCGAGCTTCCCGAATATATCAAATCTCAGCGGCTCTCGTTTGAAAAGGATGTGCTCGGGATGTACATCACGGGACACCCGCTCGAGGATTATGAGGACACAAGGCACGAGTTCAACTTCGACACGAGCATGCTTTACGCCGAAGAGCAGGACGAAAACGGCAACACGGACATCGCGCTCGACATGAGCTACGACGGCAAGGCGGTCAAATTCGGCGCAATAGTTACCTCGTTTGAGAAAAAGTTGACCAAAAGACAGCAAAAGTTCGCGACGGGCGAGTTCGAGGACAAGATGGGCACTATCGCGTACTCCATGTTCTCGCGCACGTTTGAAAAGTACGGCTACCTTCTTGAGGGGGACGCGCCGCTGAAGATAACGGGCAAGCTCGATTTAAGCTTCGAGAACGAGCCCAAGATCGTCGTGGACTCCATCGAACTTTGGGAAAACTCCCGCGAGCCTCAGCCCGTCGAGGAGAAAAAGGTGAGCGAGGGCATACTTTATGTGCTCATCTCAAACATTCAGCAAAAAAATATGCTGCTTCAGCTCATCTCGATGTTCGAGGGCGACACTCGAGTCAGGGCGCAGATAAGCGGCACGAACAAGGTCGTGGAGTTTCCAAAGAGAGTGAAGTTCTCGGACGAGTTCGTCTCGCGGCTCAAAGAGTTGCTCGGCGAGGACAGGATAAAATATATAGTGAAATGACTTTTGTCATTTGAAAAATAAATTTTGAGAGGCAATATATGAAAAAGGGTACATGCAAAAAATTGGCAGTTTTGACAAGCGGCGGCGACGCGTCCGGCATGAATGCGTGCATAAGGACGGTCGTCAGATACGGGCTCTATCACGGCTTTGAAATGTACGGCGTGAAGCACGGCTACAAGGGACTCATCAACGACGAGATCTTTTTGATGCCGTACGGCGCAGTTTCAAACAGCGTGCACGCCGGCGGAACGATTCTTCGCACGTCGCGTTGCCCGGAGTTCAAGGAGCACGAGGTGTTCACAAAGGCGGCTCAAAACCTCTTGGACAAGGGCATCGACAATCTCATCGTCATCGGCGGAGACGGCTCTTTCAGGGGCGCGCAGGATCTGCACGAGTTCACCGACCTCAACGTCATCGGCGTTCCCGGCACGATTGACAACGACATGGGATACACGGACTCCACCATCGGCTTCGACACCGCCTGCAACACCGTAATAGACGCCATTTTGAAGCTGAGAGACACAATAACATCCCACGACAGAATAATGATTTTGGAAGTCATGGGAAGAGATTGCGGCAACATCGCGCTCAACTCCGCTGTGGCGGGCGGCGCGGAATACGTCATCGTCCCCGAAGCTCCCGCCGACGTGGACGAGATCGCGGCAAGCGTCAAGCGCGGCTTCGACAAGGGCAAGACCTCGACCATCATTTTGCTCGCGGAAGGCAAAAACTATCTCAAGGACGAGCTCATGCAAAAAGTGGCGGCGTCAACGGGCAGAACGGTCAACCATATGGCGCTCGGCTATATGCAAAGGGGAGGCATTCCCACCATGTCGGACAGAGTCCTCGCCGCAAGGATGGGACAGCGCGCCGTCGAGCTCATCGAGTGCGGGCAGTCGGGCAGAGTGGTCGGCATTCGCGGCGGCGACATCTACGACACCACCATCATCGAAGCGCTCAGCCTCCCGAAGGACTTCGACAGACAACTCTACAACCTCGCGATCGTGATCAGCAAATAATTCGGCGACTACATATTCAGCCGATCAAATAACTGTTAAATCGCTTATTTGACAAGCAGATCCAATCGATCACAGCATTCCTACGGCTTGGCAATTTGCCAAACCGTAGGAATATTTTTATAAAGACGGCTTCTCACTTTGAACGAGTTCTCGTTGTGTTCAAGCACGCAAAAGAGCTCTTATTATCCGCTCAATGCCGCCCTAAGTCTTACCCCGCAAAATACTTTGTGCTTTTGTGGGGGGGGGTAGAGAGCTGCCCGAATGGATAACAAGTGCTCATTCAAAGCACAACTCGCGCGCACTTAATAAAAGCTCAATTATAACGCGCAAAAACCCGTTATTTTGGAAAACTCAAACCAAAACTATTATAAATTTCGCCGATTTTTATAATAGTTTTGTTGATTTTAATGTGAAATTTCTCACTGTTTGCTGATAGTTTCATAGCTTTAGACGGCCACGCTCAAGCGCTCAACAATTTGCGATAAATTTGAATACGGCTCGAAATAGGCTTGCGCAACACGACGAAATCGTCAAATCAAAGACGTGCAAGGCGGCGGGAAAATCGATCGTTTTTTTTGTTGCGCGAAGCGTCCTTGACAAATCCCTCGTCGTTGAAGGCGACGACTGTTTTACGATGCCGTCAAGACGACGCTCATTAAGGCGGCAAGGTTATCAGCACAAAGCGCCGATTGGCAAGGATCAGCCCGCGTCATAAGCGCAAGGGGAATTTGACGCCCCGCGCTTCAACTTTAACAAAAAAATTGCTTCAATACGCTTGACATTTGTGCGCTTATAGCATAAAATAGTCAAGCATTGATGACGCGGGGTGGAGCAGTCGGTAGCTCATCGGGCTCATAACCCGAAGGTCGTAGGTTCAAGTCCTTCCCCCGCAACCACTGGTAAGGCTTTGCATTAAGCAAAGCCTTACTAAAAAAGCTCGGTTGAGTTTGAGCTCAAGAGCAATTGACTTGGGATGCAGGCTTTGACGGAAGGAAAAGACGAATCCCGTTGGCAATATAAAGATAAGCGCCGAGAGGCGCAAATTCTGTGAAAACAATATCGGCGGGACTGACGAGAGAGTTTACAACGGAAGTTATACTGATAGCCGGAGATTGTTTGAACAGAGAGAGGAGCAATTGACTTGGGATGCAGGCTTTGACGGAAGGAAAAGACGAATCCCGTTGGCAATATAAAGATAAGCGCCGAGAGGCGCAAATTCTGTGAAAACAATATCGGCGGGACTGACGAGAGAGTTTACAACGGAAGTTATACTGATAGCCGGAGATTGTTTGAACAGAGAGAGGAGCAATTGACTTGGGATGCAGGCTTTGACGGAAGGAAAAGACGAATCCCGTTGGCAATTGCGACGAGGCGGCGTAGCTTAGTTGGTTATAGCGGCCGGTTCATACCCGGCAGGTCATTGGTTCGAATCCGATCGCCGCTACCAAAGTTTCATCGTACAGTCCGTTCCATCTGGCTCGCAGCGTGCATTTCAACGGCATGGAACGACTGTATAAGGAAACTGAACGATATGCCCCCTATGGTAGGTGCGCTTCGCTTCCTTCCATAGGGCGTCAACTCAATAATTTGCGCAACACTTCGTGTTTTGTGAGGTCTTTTAGCCGATGTATCCATGCAAGCATGAACATCGTTCTAAAATCCCTCGCGCAAATCATAAAGGTTTTGCGCAAACTATATTCGTTTCGGCCCTATGGTCAAGTGGTTAAGACATCGCCCTTTCACGGCGGTAACCCGAGTTCGAACCTCGGTAGGGTCACCACAAAATAACCGCTTTAAGCGGTTATTTTAAGGAAGTATAGCTCAGTTGGTTAGAGCACCTGCCTTACAAGCAGGGGGTCGCAAGTTCGAGTCTTACTACTTCCACCATCGAAAATCCTACTATTTAGTAGGATTTTCGCTTTTTTCGCAGCAAGACTTGAACGCGCAAATTGGACGATCAATTTGCGTCATCGCTTTGCGATGTTGCGACCTATGGTCGCACTGCACGCTCCGCTTCCGAGAGCACGCTCTCCCGCTCCGCTGAAAGGCGAGTCTTACTACTTCCACCATCGAAAATCCTACTATTTAGTAGGATTTTCGCTTTTTTCGCAGCAAGACTTGAACGCGCAAATTGGACGATCAATTTGCGTCATCGCTTTGCGATGTTGCGACCTATGGTCGCACTGCACGCTCCGCTTCCGAGAGCACGCTCTCCCGCTCCGCTGAAAGGCGAGTCTTACTACTTCCACCATCGAAAATCCTACTATTTAGTAGGATTTTCGCTTTTTTCGCAGCAAGACTTGAACG
>CANQAA010000062.1 GCA_947589395.1 uncultured Clostridia bacterium | reverse complement strand
AGAAGATAAGGTCGGTTGATATCTGTCAAGGAAAACTTCTAGACTGTTCTTGTAGACGGCTTGGGGATTATAGTGTGCTCTAAGTGGCGATTCGGTTTCTTGCAAAAGGTGTATGGCGCAATCGGAAACCTCCCGGACGGCGACGACGGGTTGCTATACAGGGAAATCCTACCGAACCTAAGGCGCAAGGTTTACCTAAGCTGTTGCCACCAATAATGAAAAGTAGGTGCTGCTTTGCAAGAGGATCAAAAAAGCGACGATCAACGAAACGACGACGCCCAAGAGGCGGGTTTTGACGTTGACGGCAAAGGCAAAGTGTGCATTCAAAAAATAACCGCGTCCCAAAAGAAAAAGGACGCAAAAAAGAAAAAGAAGCGCAACGTGTGGTGGATAAAGGCGGCTGTCATATCCCTCGCGCTTGCGGCTTTTTTCAGTTTTTTGAGCGAGCTTACGGCTGAGGCGGATCATATCGTCATCATTTTGCTGTTGCTCGCGTTTTTGATTTTGGCGAGCATACTTTTTGACGCGATAGGCGTTGCGGTCACGTCTTGCGACCCGACTCCCATAATCTCAATGGCGTCTCGCAAGATCTACGGCGCAAAAACGGCGATGTGGCTCGTCAAAAACAGCGGCACCGTGTCGAGCATCTGCAACGACGTCATCGGGGACATCTTCGGCATCATCTCGGGCGCGTGCTCGGCGGCGATCGTGCTCAAGATCACTCTCATGCTCGAGACGGACGCGCAAAAGTGGCTTTCGATCGTCATATCCGCGATCGTTTCCGCCCTCACGATAGGAGGGAAGGCTTTCATGAAGAACATCGCGATCGAAAACTCAAAGGACTTCGTGATGTTCGTGGCAAGACTCGTTGCCGTTTTCAACAGCGACGAGCGCAAGATACGCAAAAAACAAAAGCAAAAAAAAGAAGCCTCAAAGGACGAAAAGAAATGAGGCTGGACGTATTTTTGCAACAAAAATTTTGTCTTCGCTCGAGGACGTATTCCGAAAATCTGATAAAGTGCGGCAGGGTCAGCGTGAACGACAAAACGGTTGACAAGCCGTCTTTTGACGTCAATGAGAGCGACGAAGTAAAGATAGAAAGCGACGAAAATTTCGCCTCTCAAGGCGCATACAAGCTCGAAAAAGCCGTAGAGGAGTTCTCAATTGACCTAAGCGGCCTTAGCGCGATAGACATCGGCTGCTCAAACGGCGGATTTACGGATTGCATGCTGAGGCGGGGCGCAAAAGAAGTGCTCGCCGTCGACGTCGCGGAGTGCGCTCTCATTGATAGCGTAAGGCGCGACCCCCGCGTCAAGTTTTTGCGGGCGAACGCGAGGGAGCTTCCTCAAAAGTTGACGGAAAAATTCGACTTTTGCTGTTCGGACGTCAGCTTCATCTCCCTCAAGTTGATTTTGGGCGAGGTCTTCAGAGTTCTGAAGTGCGGAGGGCGCGCGGCGCTTCTTGTCAAGCCGCAATTCGAGCTCTCAAAAAAGGCGCTGAACAAAAAGGGGATAGTCACGAGCGAAAAGGACAGACTCTTTGCTCTGAACTCCGTTTGCGACTTTGCAACAAAGCTCGGCTTTGAAATTTTGGGGAAAACAGAAGCTCCCATACGCTACGAAAACAAAAACGTCGAGTATCTCATATATCTCGAAAAGCCGATGTGACATCTCAAATTATGCACAAATAGTGAATAAAATTGCAAAAATCAGAGGGTATTTTGTCAAAGAATGCGTATTTTGTTTATAAATATGCATTTTTTATAAAATTTTATTCATTTTTGCTTGAAATGTTCAATATAACAATGTATAATATTTAAGAAGGTAAAAAATGAAGATCGCCGTGATTGAAAAACCCGAAATTTCTATCGAGTCCGAAGAGCTTCTCGCAAGGCTCGCCAAACGCTTTGACGTTGCGCGCGTGCGCTTTGGGGAGGAAGTCCCAAACGAGGCGCAGGCTGTCGTGGTCTTTGGCGGGGACGGGAGCGTGCTCGAAACGGTCAACATGCTTGAGGGAAGGCAAGTCCCCATCTTGGGCGTCAATTTCGGCAATCTCGGATTTTTGACGCAGCTTGACGCCTCAAACGCGGAGCTCGTCGTCAAGGCGCTCGTTGACATGAAGATAGAGGAGCGCATGCTCTTTGACGTCTATCTCAACGGGGAGTTCAAGGGCAGGGCGCTCAACGACGCCGTTTTGAAGACTCAGAGCGCTCGACCCGTGTTTTTGGACTTGTATATCGACGGGAGCTATGTGGACGGCTATCATGCGGACGGCGTGATCTTGTCCACGCCGACGGGATCTACGGCGTACTCGCTTTCGGCGGGAGGACCCGTGCTTGCCCCGACGCTTGACGCCGTCATCATCAATCCCATCTGCGCGCACTCCTTGCACTCGCGCCCGCTCGTCGTGTCGGCGGACTCCGAGATAGAGATACTCTTGCAGGGCGAAAATTGCGCTTGCGTGTCCATCGACGGAAGACCCGTCGAGTTTCGCGCCTGTCCGTCTATGAGCTTGCAGGTGAAAAGATCCAAAGAGCTTGCGAAATTCGTTTCCGCCCGTAGCGACGGATTTTATAAAAAACTAATGCATAAGATGAATGTCTGGGGCGTCACCCGTCATTCGTCTTGAGGGAGAAGATATGTCGAGAGCAAACAGACAATTGAAGATCCTTGATATCATCTCAAAGCACGACATCGACACGCAGGAGGACCTCGTCGATTTTTTGAGGCAGGACGGCTTTGAGGTCACTCAGGCTACGGTCTCGAGAGACATCAAGAACATGGGCATCATCAAAATTCTGACCGCAGACGGCAGAAGATACAAGTACGCCGTTCAGCCCGTGAAGGAAAGATCGACGTCGGACAAGTTCCTTGATATGTTCAAGGACGCCATCGTCTCGATACATAGTTCGGGCAATCTCATCGTGCTCAAAACCGAAGAGGCGAGCGCAGGTCCCGCCGCGCAGTTCCTCGACACGCTCAACATACCCGAGATTCTCGGCGTGGTCGCGGGCGAAAACACCATCTTCGTCGCAGTCGACGACGAGGATCACACGGAAAAAGTGCACGAAAGGTTGATGTCTTTGCTGAACTGAAATGCTATCTGAGCTTTTTGTTGAAAACATCGCCCTCATCGACAGGCTGGAGCTGGAGCTTCAGCACGGGCTCAACATTTTGAGCGGCGAAACGGGCGCGGGCAAGTCCATCATCATAGACTCGCTCAATTTCGTTTTGGGAGAGAGGGCGGACAAGACCCTCATTCGCTACGGCGCGGAGTTCGCCGTCGTTCAGGCAACCTTTGAAAACTATCTCACGCCCACCGTCGGCGAGTATCTGTCCTCGATCGGGATCGATTGCGAGGAAGTTCTCGTTTTGAGAAGAAAGATGACTGTGGACGGCAAAAACGAGTGCAGGATCAACGGAAGAGGGGTCACTTTGTCAATGCTGAAGGGGCTCACGGAGCTTCTTTGCGACATACACGGTCAGCACGAGCACCAGTCCTTGCTCAAGCCCTCGAATCACATACTTTTGCTTGACAGTTTGGGCGGGAAGAGCGTCGAGGCGGCAAAGCAAAAGATGAAAGACCTGCACGCAAAATATCACGCTTTGAAGAGGGAGTACGCCCGCTTTGGCAACGCCGACGAGAGGGAGAGGCGGCTTGACGTCCTGTCCTATCAGATAGAGGAGATAGAGCGCGCGTCCGTCGAGGAAGGCGAGGAGGAACAGCTCCTTCTCAGGCGCAAAAAGATAAGGAACACCGAAAAGATATTGTCCGCGCTGTCCGAATCCGCCGAAGCTTTGGACGGTGAACCCTCCGTGAGCGCGGCTCTTAAGAGCGCGGCGGCGCTTTTGAGCACGATATCCGCGTACGACGAGTCCGTTGACGAGCTCGTCTCCCGCCTCGAGGGCGCAAAGGTCGAGATAGAGGACATTCTCGACAGCGTGCGCGGGCTTCTTGACAGCACGGAGTTTGACAGCAGATCCGCCGAGCAGACTGAGGCGCGCCTCGAAGTCGTGAGAAACATCACCCACAAATACGGCGGAAGCTATGAGGCGCTAAAGGCGTTTTACGACGACGCGAAGAGGGAATACGACGAGCTTTCAAGCGCGGATCAGACGGTCGAGAGACTCGAAAGAGACATAAAAGACGCGGCAAACGAGCTGCTCGAGGGCGCAAAAGCTCTCTCCGCACTAAGGGAAAAGCAGGCGAGAAAGTTTGAAAAGGACATCCAGCGGGAGCTTAAGGACCTGTCTATGGGCGGCTCGACCTTCAAGGTCGAGATAAAAAGGACTGAGGACGCGGACGAGATCTCGTCGCTCGGCATGGACAGCGTGGAGTTTTTGATCTCCCCAAACGTCGGCGAGCCTTTGAAGCCCCTTGCGAAGATCATCTCCGGCGGCGAAATGTCGAGGTTTATGCTCGCGCTCAAAAACATTCTCGCGGGCGTGGACGGCATCGCCACTTTGGTCTTTGACGAGATAGACACGGGCATATCCGGCAACGTCGCGGCTGTCGTCGCGCAAAAACTTTGCAACATATCCCGCTCCCGTCAGGTCGTCGCCGTCACGCACATGCCGTCGCTTGCGGCTATGGCGGACAATCATTATCTCATTCAAAAATCGCTCGAGAAGGGCAAAACTCTCACTCACGTCACCCGTCTTGAGGACGACTCCGACGAGCTTGCGAGGTTGATAGGCGGCAACGACTATAGTCCCTACGCCGTCATGCACGCAAAGGAGATGAAGGCGTGGGCTGACAAGTACAAGCAATCTTTGAAGCAGGCGTGAGCTTGCTTTTTATTGGGGGAAATCATGAAAAAACCGCTTTCAAAAAAGGCGAAGATCGCCTTGATCTCGGTGGCGAGCGTCATACTTTTGATCGGACTCGGGCTTTTGAGCTTCGTATTTTACATTTTGGACTTCAACGCGCACCCAAAGGCGACGTTTGACATATCTTACGCAAAGGTCACGGATGATATCACCGTCATGAACTTCAACGTCCGCTGTATTTCTCCTGAGGACTTGGGAGAAAAGACCTGGTTTGAAAGAGCGCCGCGAGTTATATCGCAGATAGCCGAAAACGAGCCGGACATAATATGCTTTCAGGAAGTGACGCACGTTCATCAGGGCTTTTTGAAAAACGCGCTGAAGGGCTACGGCTACACGATAAAGTATAGGGGAGTGGGAGCGCTCTCCGAAGCCACGCCCATATATTATAACCTCAAAAAGTTCGAACTCGTGAGCGACGGCGGCTTTTGGCTGAGCCCTACGCCAAACAAAATGTCAAAGGGTTGGGGCGCCGCTATGAAGCGCGTTTGCTCCTACGTCGTCTTGAGGCAAAAGTCCGACGGCAAGGAGTTTGCCGTTTTCAACACTCATCTCGATCATGTCAGCGAGCTTGCGAGAGTCAACGGCATAAAACTCGTGCTCGACAAGATCAAGGAGCTTGGCGATCTGCCTTCGATGCTTCTTGGCGACATGAACGCGCTTTACGGCAGCGACACCTACAATGCGGCGATAGAGAGCTTTGACGACAGCAGAGAGGTGGCAAAAACGACGGAAGAAAATCGCAACACCTACCATAACTACGGCAAGAAGTCCGGCGACAGCGCGATCGACTATTGCTTCCTCTTGAAGGACAAATTCGACGTCGACTTCTATCACGTTCTCGCCGAAAAGGTCAACGGGGAATTTGCGAGCGACCACTATGCCCTCAAAATAATTTTGAAATTGAAGTAAAGTATTCCAAAATTCGGGATAAATTGTAAAACTTTTGTAAAATTTGCGGCGCAATTTCTTGCGCCGCTTCGTTTTTTATGATCGCGTCGACTTTTGCTCGCTTGCGTTTTTTGCGCTATAGCTACTTTTGTCGCTCGCGGTTTTTATGACCGGTTGAATTTTGTCTCTTGCGGTTTTATAAACTGAGTTTGCATGCGTTTTGCATAAACTGATATTTATGCGCAAGCTCTGTTTCAGCTTTCAAGGAGCTTCAAAATTTTCGACGCCTTTTCGTCGAGATCGACGAGGGGACGCACGGGGCAGTCGCTTTTTGAGTCGCTGTGCTTGAAAAAGAAATAGCCGTCCGCTTGAGAGAGCAATGGCAAGAGCGTCTTCTTTTTTGAGGGACGGATCGCAAGCAGCGTGCAGTAGGGTTTCGACTCGTTTGCGAGCGAGAAGAGCTCCTTTGTCGCGCCGACCGTCGCGCAGGCGGCGATGCGCTTTATCGTCGAGCGGGTGTAGCGCTTCGAGGTCAGGCTCAAAAACTCGCTCATATCGTTGAAATCGCTGTTGGAAATGCGGTTTTCCATGCCCTCGCTGACGTTTGCAAGCTCGCCGAGCTTGTCGGGCGTCATGGACTTCATCGCGTAAAGGGATATCGCGTTGTACTTTTCAAGGCTCGCGGGCTTTTCAACGCTCACGAACGGGGGCACGAACGCCTGCCACTCCTCGCCCGCATATATCCTTTTTCGTATCTCGCTCGAAGAGAGATACTTTTTCATGTCGTCGGGCTTTCGCGCAATGGAGTGGAAGGAGATCTTGCCTTCGTACTTTGCCGCCGCTTTCATATATTCCACAGCGAGGATGTTGTTTGGGGAGCGGAGCATGTTCGAAATATCCGGACGCAAAACGTCGAGCGCCATCGTGCGGGATCTTGCGACAGAGTAGCCTTCGCTCAAATATCCCCTCAAAAGATTGGACATATCTTTTGACTCGCTGCTCATGAATTCCGCCGCCATATTCAGATCCTGAAGCTCGTCCGCTTCCGTGCCGAAGGAGAGGGTGAACTCGTCGAACATAGAGAGGGTCTTGATCGCTCCCTCCGCAAAGTTTTTCGCGGTAGACAGCGAGTAGACTGTGGGGAGTTCCAGCACTATATCCGCGCCCGCTTCGATCGCCCAATTTGCCCGCGTGAACTTGTCCGTCACGCAAGGATCGCCGTGCTGAGTGAAAGATCCGCTCATGATGACGGCAAGAGCGTCGGGGCTCGTTTCGCGCTTTGCCGCGCGAATGTGCTTGAGATGTCCGTTGTGAAACGGGTTGTATTCGGCAATGATCGCAGTTATTTTCAAAATATCTTCCTCATTTTCTTGATTTTTGGTTCGAGTATATTTATAATTATATATATTTTGAAATTAAAATCAATCAAAAAACGCAATTTAGGAGACACTATGACGCAATTTGTTGAACAATTGATGCAAAGAGCAAGTTCCTTGAAAAAGACCATCGCGCTTGCGGAGGGCTTTGACGAGAGGGCGCTGAAGGCGGCTGAGATCTTGACCAAAAGGGGCGTATGCAACGTGGTCGTCGTCGGAAGCGAAAGCGAAGCGAGAAAAAACTTCCCGAATATCGACCTTGCTGGCGTGAAATTTTCAGACCCCAAGACATCTGACAGAGTTCCCGCGTACGTCGAGAAGCTCTATGAGCTGAGAAAGGCAAAGGGCATGACGAT
>CANQAA010000061.1 GCA_947589395.1 uncultured Clostridia bacterium | reverse complement strand
GCCCTATGAATGAGCGCGTACTCCGCGATATACGGGACGAGCCCCACTATCATGATGAAAAGCGCAAGCGCCGCCGAAAAGAAATACGCCGCAAGCGCCAAGATCGCGCAAACGGCGGTGATGACCGTCCAACTCATGTGAGCGGACGGATACAGCGTAAATTCCTCCTCTTTCACGTCGTCCGTTAAAGAGCCGAGAGTTTGCGCGAAATATTCTGCCGTCATTTTCTCCCCATCCGAACCTGCGTTGCGTTTTGGGAAGTTTTTGACGACATACTTGATCGATGAACAAATGTCCTTTGAGACATTGCCCTCGTCAAAGTCTGCCATATTAGCGTCCTCCGTCGATATTCTTCAGAATATACTTCAAAAGCAGCCTCAGCGCAGCCTGTCTCTCGTCGTCAAATCCCTTCAAAGCCGCCTTTGAAAATTTTGACATTTCATCAATTATCTTTGCCTTGAGCTTAGCGCCGTCGGGGGTCAAAATGAGCCGTTGCTCTCTCTTGTCCGACGGGGAAAGCTCGCAAACAATATATCCCTTTTGCCTTAGGAGTTTAACGCTTCTTGAAACGAGGGCTTTTGATACATCCTTTAGAAGGGCTATCTGACTTGCCGTTGTGTTGCCGTCCGCGAGGCTGAGCACGATGATCTCGTTTGGGGTGAGAGCGTACTCCTTGAGCGCATTTGACATGTGCGCGTCGTATGCCTGCTCGATCTTGTTGAATAGCAACAAATAACCGGCAAGATTTTCCGTTTCGCTTTTCTGCATAAACCTACCTATTTCCCCCGCAAGGATCTTGCGGGGGTGCATTGTCAGACTTACTCGTCGCCTCCCGGCGTATCCTCAGCGGGCTCTTCGGGGGCGGTTTGGGCCTCAGACTTCGTCATCGGAACTTCCTCCGAGTTCTCGTTGGGGAAGATGGGCTCTGCGGCATAGTCGCTCTCAAAGTTCGCGTCCGCTTGGGTCGTTTCCTCTTCGAGCTCGCCGTTTGCTATCTTTCTCGCCTTGATCTCGGCAACTGCCTCCTGCTGCTGCTTCTCGTTGAACTTATAGAAGAAGAGCGGGATGACCGTGAGGAAGAAGCTGAGCGCCGCAACAAGCATGAGGATGATCCACATCGTATCCTTGTTGCCTTCCGTCAAAGCGGCCGCGTTGTTGTTCTTGATGCCCGCAAAGTAGTACGCGAGCACGCCTACGAACGCGCCGACCGCCATGCCGACCTTGTTGATGAGCGTCTGCATCGCAAAGCAAATGCCCTCCGCTCTCTCGCCCGTCTTGAGCTCGAGATATTCGACCGTGTCGCCTATCATCGCGTATGTGATGATGTTGCCAAAGCCCGTCGGCACGCCCGCGACGACGAGGGCGATGATGAGGCACGCGATCGTCGCGGCATGAGTGTAGTTGCCCTTGTCCGTCGTTATGCCGACGATGAACGCGATGAGCATCGCAATGCCGCCGACGATGTGAGACCAGATATATGTATTGCGTTTTCCGACCTTTCTCGTGAAGAAGGGCACGAGCAGGGACGCAACAAGTCCGCCGGGCACGACCGCCATAGTGAAGATTGTGTAAAGCGCCTCGCCCTTGAATTCGAACACGCCGGGAATGATCGTGAAGCCCGCGTCAGCCATGACGTATTTTGCAAAGTACAGGCCGCCCGTGTAGGTGAACAGCATTCTCGCCGCGCCGCCGATACCGGAGAGCACGATGAGCATGAGGGGTTTGTTCTTGAACAACAACTTGAGGTTGTGTCCCAAAGAAGGCGGAGCTTCGAGCGACTGGTTGCGCTCTTTGGTATACTTGAAGCCGACAAAGAACAGCGGGAGCGCGATCGCGCAGCACACTATTGCCGCCACGAAGTAGATGTATCTCAAGGATTGCTGAGTTGCGCCGATCGAAAGATCCAACGCGTCCGTGAGCTGAACGCCGGATATGATTTCGGGGTTGAGCTTTGTGACGGCTTCTCTTGCGGTGTCAAACGCCGCGATCAACTCTGCGGAGATCTTGCCTTGCAAGCCCGCGAACCACTCGTTGATGTTGGTTATGCTCGCAAGCACGCCGACCATATTGACGTTTTCCTTTGCGGGGATACCCTCAACCGTGCGGTGAATGCTCTCCATAGCGTTGATTAGGTTTTGATACGTCGTGGTGTCGCTTGTCGTACCCGCAGTCAGGTTTGACGTGATCATCGGGACGATGATGGTCACAAGACCTGCGCCCAGCGTGCAGAACAGACGCGCGATCGTCAACATGTTGCCTCTGCGGTATGTGTCGTTGGACATTGCCGTTGACAATCCCCAATACGGAACGTCCGCGACCGTGTACACCATGCCCCAGATGAGATATACGATAGTGACCGCCGCAAATCCGCCCGGATTGTTTGGATACCACGGCAAGAAGCACAATATCGTCATCAACATGATCGGGATCGCCATCCACTTGAGGTAAGGACGGCATTTGCCCCACCTTGTCCTCGTCCTGTCGACGATCGAACCCATGATCGGGTCGTTTGCGGCGTCATAGATACGCGCAAACAGCATGAGCAACGCGACGGAAATCGCGCCAAAACCTATTGCGTCGGTCATGAACACCGTGAGGTACGAGCCGACGATCGTGCAGATCAGGTTTTGTCCGAATCCGCAAATCGAGAAGGCAAGACCTTCCTTAGGTTGCATTTCTCCGTCTCCCGGCGTCGAGCCGAAGATCTTGTGGAGAAACGACTTCTTCACTTCGCCGTCCTGGACGGCAACTGAACTTTTTCCCATAATTGCTCCCTTATTTTATTTGTATACAAAATGTATACACAAACTTGTTTACATTTTAACAATAATTATAAAAACAATCAAGGGGAAAATTTAATTTTCCTTTAATAAATAACCAAAATATGAAATTTTATTCGTTTTATCTTACACCTGTAAAATAACCGAACACAAAACCCGCGCAATTTGAACATTGCGCGGGTTTTGAGCATTACGCGGTTTTTATTTCATCTCGTTTTATAAAGTTCATCTTATGAAGTTTGTCTTTTCGCCGGTTTCGGGGACGGGCGGGGTTATGCCCCGCTCTTTGCCCGCTTCGATACACTTCAAAAGCCACGCCATGTTTTTGGCAAGATTGCGCATGGTCTGAAGCCCTTCCTTGTCCTTTAGCACCTCGCTTGGGCTATTGCCGTGCACCATACACCAATATGTCGAGCTCACGACGGGCATTTGGGAGATGGTCGGATATTTTGCGAGCGCGTCAAGCGACGCCGTCGTTCCCGCGCGGCGAGCGGACGCAACGATTGCGCACGGCTTGTGCTCGAAGCTCTTTCTTCCCGCATAAAACGCGCGATCGAGCAAACATTGCACCCTGCCGTCGGGATGAGCGAAATAGACGGGGCTTGAAATAACTATGCCGTCCGCCGCCTCCGCCTTTTTGATAAACTCGTTTGTCACTCCGTCCTCGAACACGCACAGGCCTTTGCTCGCGCATCCGCCGCATCCGACGCAATCCGCGATCGGCTTTGCGCCTATCTGAAAAATTTCCGTCTGCACGCCCTCTTTTTCAAGCTCTTTCGCAATGACGTCGAGCGCCGTAAATGTGCAACCGCCCATGTGGCAGCTGCCGTTCAACAACAATACCTTCATATGCCCTCCGAAAAATTATATTCGCTTTTAACACATTATACCCCAAACTTCTCTCTCCTTCAAGCCGAAATAATATCAAAATTTTTGAAAAAACCGTTGACAAAAGGAAGGAGGCGTAGTAAACTTAACTTGAACATTTGAAGAAGTGTTCAAATAATATCGGCGAGGCGACTATGCTTGACGAAATCAAAAATCAACTTCCCGACGAGGAAACGGTCTACGGGCTTGCGGAGCTGTTCAAGGTGTTCGGCGACCCCACCCGCGCAAAAATTATGAGCTGTCTTGCCATCAAGGACATGTACGTCACGGAACTTGCGGAGCTTTTGAATATGAGCATATCCGCCGTTTCCCACCAGTTGAGGGTGCTAAGGAACGCCAAGCTCGTGAAGGGCAGCAAGATAGGCAAAGAGGTCAAATATTGCCTCGACGACAATCACGTCGTGCAGATCCTCGACTGCGGTCTCACCCACATCAACGAGCAAAGATAGCATATAATGTAACAACAGGACGCCGTCCTGTTAAATTATGAAAATCAATTGAACATTTGTTCAATAAAATAAACAATCAAAGGAGATTGATATGATAAAGACATTCAAGATCGAGGTAGACTGCCCCACATGCGCCATGAAGGCGGAGGATTACATTTCAAAGGTGAGAGGCATAAGAAGCGCAAAGATAAATTTCATCATGCAAAAGCTGACGGTCGACATGGAAGACGGCGATCTCGAAGGCGTGATAAAAAACATCGAAAAGGCGGGCAAAAAAGCCGACCGCGATTTTTCGTTGATAGCGTAAATCGGGTTTTATCTATCATAAATAGCAATATAAAGGTCGAATTTCGTTATGTTGGGACATCTTAGCAAAAAACAAACAAAAAATCTGGCGCGCATAGTCGTGTGCCTTTTGGCATTTGTCGTCGCGTTTTCCATCGACAAAACGGTGGGGCTTGCGCCGAAGTCTATCGGGAGACTTTCCTTTCTCGTTCCCCTCGCCGTGTATCTCGCAATATATATCGCGATAGGCTACGACGTCATATTTAAGGCGGTCTCGAACATCCTTCACGGGCAGGTGTTTGACGAGAACTTTCTCATGCTCGTGGCAACTCTCGGAGCGTTTGGGCTCGCCATTTTCAAAGGCGTCACGGGCGAGGAGCTCGAAGGCTTCGACGAGGCGTGCGCGGTGCTGCTCTTTTATCAGGTGGGCGAATTTTTCCAGAGCTACGCGACGGGAAGGGCGAGGGAGGACATCGCTTCGATGATGGACATCCGCCCGGACTACGCAAATCTTTTGAGCGAGGACGGCGTGCGGACCGTCTCCCCCGAAGAGGTGAACGTGGGCGATCTCATCCTCATATCTCCCGGAGAGCGCCTGCCGCTTGACGGCGTGTGCGTCGAGGGCGAAACCGCGCTCGATCTGAAGGCATTGACAGGGGAATCCGTCCCAAAGGACGTATCATGTGGCGATATCGTGATAAGCGGCGCCGTCAATCTCAACTCCGATATAACGGTGAGAGTGGAGCGCGCCTTTTACGACAGCACCGTGTCAAAGATCCTCGAACTCGTCGAAAACGCCTCCGACAAGAAGTCAAAAACGGAATCCTTCATTTCAAAGTTCGCAAAATATTACACTCCTACCGTCGTCGCTTTGGCGCTGCTCCTTGCGATAATTCCCGGAGCGGTCAGCGGGGACTGGAAAATTTGGATATATCGCGCGCTCAGCTTTTTGGTTGTGTCCTGCCCCTGCGCGCTGGTCATATCAATTCCTCTCACCTTCTTTTCGGGCATCGGCGCGTTTTCAAAGAAAGGGATATTGATCAAGGGTTCGAGCTTCATCGAGCAGCTTAGCAAGGCAAACATATTCGTTTTCGACAAGACGGGCACTCTCACAAAGGGCAACTTCGAGGTGGTGAAGATATTTCCTCAAGACGAGAGCGACGAGATAATCCGCCTCGCCGCCTGCGCGGAAAACGGCTTCTCTCACCCTATCGCAAAATCCATCATGCGGGAGTATTTCAACCGCTTTGACAAAGACCCGCTTTCGCTTTCGAAGACCAACGTCGCGGGACAAGGGATCGTCGCCTCAAACGGGGAAATGACCGTCGCGGTGGGAAACGAAAAGCTCATGCGGGAGCAAGGCGTGGCTTTCACCCCCTCGCAAGACGTAGGGACCCTCGTTTACGTCGCAAAGAACGGGGAGTTTGTGGGCGGCATACTCATTGCGGACGCCGTCAAAGACAACTCGAAAGACGTGATATCCAAGCTCAAAGCTATGGGCGCAAAGAGCGTGATGCTCACGGGAGACGGTGAGAGCGTTGCGCGCAACGTGGCGACAAAGCTCGGCGTCGATGAATACAAATCTTCGCTTCTTCCTCAAGACAAGGTGCAAGAGGTCGAAGAGATGCTCTCCCAAAAGAAAAAGGGAGACGTGCTCGCCTATCTCGGGGATGGCATAAACGACGCGCCCGTGCTCATGCGCTCGGATATCGGCATAGCTATGGGCGGCGTTGGCAGCGACGCGGCGATAGAGGCGGCGGACGTGGTGTTCATGAAGGACGACCTAAGCTCCCTTCCCCTCTCAAAAAAGCTCGCGAAAAAGGTCATGACTGTCGCCTACGAAAACATAGTCTTCTCTCTCGCCGTCAAAGTCGCGATACTCGTGCTCTCCGCGCTTGGGATAACGAACATGTGGATAGCGGTTTTCGGCGACGTGGGGGTCGCGATAATCGCGATATTGAACGCCATGCGCGTGAATTTGAACTTGAACGGCACAAAGAAAAAGGGCTGAAATGCGCACCTGCATTGAAAATTTCAAATCTTTATATCAAAAAAAGGCTTGAGAACAAGCCTTTTTTTGTTTTGCTTTTTACGCTATAATTTCACGCTCTTCTTAAGGCGAGCACGCCGTGCGCTTTGACCTTGACCGCGCCGCTCACTACGCCAAGCCCGTCGATATCCGCTCTATCTATATCGGCAAGCACGGCGTGAGGGACAGTTAAGTTCAAATCAAAGTCGTTTTCCGTGTTGTTTACGGCGTATATGACGTCGCCGATCTTGTACGCGACCGCTCCGCTCGGCGCGGTGAGAAATTCAAAGCTCTCCTTTGCCGCGTTCAGATCCTCGAATATTCTGTTGGACTGTCTGATCTTGATGAGCTGTCTATAATAATTCACTATCCCCCAATTTTTTGACATTCTGCTCCAATCCAGCTTGTTGATTTCGTCGCCGGACTTGTAGGAGTTGTCGTCCATGCCTTTTGTGCGCAAAAACTCCTCGCCCGCCTGCAAAAACGGTATGCCGACGCCCGACATGAGCATGAACGCGGTCATTTTTTGCATTCTGACCGTGTCTTTTTTGTTTGAAGTGAGAGAGAGCTTGTCAAAGAGCGTGTAGTTGTCGTGGCACGCCGCGTAAAGCACCTGCTGCGTGGGAGCTTTGAATTTGATGCAGTCCGCACTTTTGAACGCCCCGCCGCTTAAGCCGCTCATCACGTCATCAAGAGCCGCAAGATTTCCCTGAACGTAGCCCTTGCCCTCGCTGTTGCCTCCTCTCAAGCCGTCCCGCGTGACGTCGTTGAACATGCCGATCCGCTCGTTCAGATATCCTATATGTCTCTTGTCCGCGCCGCTCACGCCAAACGGCGGCTGCCAATACCACCCCTCGCCGTAGGTCAGGATATTTTTGCCGCTCCCGTCCTCGTAGAGGTCGTCAAGAGAGGCGCGAAGGCGGTTCATGCAATCCACGTCGTGCAGGCCCATAAGGTCAAAGCGGAAGCCGTCGACGTGATAGTTTTTTGCAAGATAAGTGACGCAATCCTCCATAAGTTTGAAAAACATCGGACTCTCTGAGCGCGTCTCATTGCCGCATCCCGAGCCGTCGGCGGGCTTTGAGCCGTCCATGCGGTAGTAATAGTCGGGAGCGCAAACGTCGAGCGCGTTGCCCTTCTTTTTGTATGTATGGTTGAAAACGACGTCCAAGATCACGCCGATGCCCTCTCTATGCAGCGTCATGATGAGGGATTTGAGCTCCGTCACCCGCTTTCTCACCTGCTCCGGGGACAGCTTCTTTTCATGGACAAGCACCGCTTCCGCGATCTGCT
>CANQAA010000060.1 GCA_947589395.1 uncultured Clostridia bacterium | reverse complement strand
CTCACTATAGCAAATTTGATGTCCCGAATTTGGGTCCGACTATCTATTTGTTCTGTTTTTTGGGCGCGGCTTCAAGCTCGGCGCGCTTTGCCTCGTAGCCCTCTCTTCCAAACAGCGCGTAAGTGGCGTTTTTGCCCTCCTCGACGCCCGGTTGATTGAACGTGTCGATGTTGAGAAGCTTGCCGCAATAGGCGGTCTCAAGCTGGAAGAACATGAGAAGTTCCCCAAGCGTCTCGGCGTTGATCTCGTCAAGCAAGATCGTCCTGTTCATGTGCTTTGAGCGCGTGAGTGCGTACTCCGTCGCGACGCGCTCCGTGTTGATGAGCTCGCTCATCGTGTGTCCGCAAAGGAAGTTGACGTCCTTGAATTCCTCCGCGCCCTTTGCTATCTCGACGTCGCGACGGAAGCGCTCAACGCCGATCAAGGTTATCACTTTGTCATACGGACCTTCGGTGTACAGCTGCACCTGAGAGTGCTGATCGGTGACGCCAAGCGACTTGACGGGAGTCTGCCCCGTGTGCACGACGTTGCCGTCCAAGTCCTTCGCCTTGCCCAAGCTCTCCCCCCAAAGTTGGCAATACCAGTCCGCAATGAGCTTCAAGGAGTCCGCATAAGGCATCATGACGGAGATGTTTTTGCCCTTGTTTATCGCGATATATTGCGTGAGGGCAGCCATAAGAGCGGGGTTTCTGTACGGATCGGAGCCGTTGCATCTCTTGTCCATGACGCTCGCGCCCCTCAAAAGCCCGATGATGTCGATGCCGAGAGCCGCCGCCGGGAGAAGTCCTACCGGGCAAAGTTCGCTGAACCTGCCGCCCACGCCGTCTGGGATATAGAAGGTTTTGAATCCCTCTTCCTTTGCGAGCTTGATGAGGTTGCCCTTGCTCTCGGACGTAGTCGCAATGATGTGTTTCGCCCAATTTTTGCCACATTTTTTCTTCAAAATGTCCACGATGATGAGATATTGGCTCATGGTCTCGGACGTCGCGCCGCTCTTTGTTATGACGTTGAAAACGGTGTCCTTGACGTCGATCACGTCAAGAAGTGACGCCATGCGTTCGGGGTCGACGTTGTCCTCCACATAAAACTTCATCAAGCCCTTTTCGCTTGCTATCTCGTTGTGTCTTAAATGACAAAGCGCGTTGAAGACCGCCATAGGCCCGAGCGCGCTGCCGCCGATGCCGAGCACCACGAAGTTTTTGAACTCCGCCCTGACTCTTGCCGCCGTCTCGAGAATGTCCTTTACGACGTCCGCTTGATTGTAAGGAAGCTCCGCCCACTGAAGCCAGCCCGTGCCGCGATGCTTTTCCACAAACGAATAGGCGTCCTGTGCCTTAAAAGCGAGCGCGTCTATCTCGCTCTCCTTTATGCCCTCATCGCCGATGAAGGCTTCCATCATGTTGTTGAAGTCAAATTTGAGACCCATATAAACCTCCGAGTATATTTTCAAGATAAGCTACGCTCATTTTAACTTCGTCGTAGCTTTCGTAGTTTTTTGCATATTGCTCAATCATCAAAGGGCCGTCGTAGCCCATATCTCTTAGGCGCGCGATAAGCTCCTCAAAGGGGAAAACGCCCTTGCCGACCATAGTTATTCTCTCGTCTTTGGTGACGTCGCTGAGGTGCACGTTCTTTAGCGTATTGCCCATGACGTCGAGATATTCCCTCCAGTCGTAGCCGCTCTGCCAAGCCTGCTTTATGTCAAGCACGCTGCCGACGGACGGGCAATATTTTTTGGCTTGCAAAAAGAAGTCGGGAGTGTTGAAAGTCGCCCAATGCACGTTTTCAAGACACAGCGTTATGCCGTAGGTTTCGGCTTTTTCCCCAAGCTCCTCGAGGCGCGTCCCCACAACTTTCGGGTCGAAATACGCGTTGCGCTTAAGCCTCGAAAGCCCGTGAAAGGTATATACTTTTGCCTGAAGCGCCCGTCCCGCTTCGAGCACCTTTTCAAAAACCGCCTCCGCGTCTCGCCGCGTGCGCTCTGCGGCGTTAAAGAGTTGCGGCTCGAATTGCGTGTTCAAAGAGTGCACGGAATATATCTCCAAGCTCCCGCGCCTCTCGTTCAACAGTTTTATAAAGGACGGCTCGTACTCGCTGTAGGTCGTCAAAAAGACCTCTGCGGTTTTTCCGTTACAGCGTTGAATGACCGAGAAAGTATTCTCGGTCAATTCTTTCAGAAAAAATGTTGCCGTCGAAATGCCGACTTTCACTCTTCGCCCTCGTCGTATTCGTTGGGAGAACCCTTTTTGTCCTTCTCCCAGATGTCCTTTTGCTTGCGCATCTGCCCAAGCAAGCGCGGAATGACGATGTCGATGTTGTCAAATGGCGAATCCGACATGGCGCTCGCGCGGTATGTTATGCCCTTTGTGACGACGACAAGGTCCGTCGTGTAATCCCCGTTTTCGAGGGTCACCGTGAAGTTGATCTCGGCGTCCTCGTCGAGCCTGCGCTCGAGTTTGGCGCACTTTTTCTCGGTGATCGCCTTGAGGGAATCGCTTGGCGAATAGTTTTTGCCGAAAATTTCGATTTTCATAGTCTGCCTCCGAAATTATATCTCTTTAGTTCATTATATCAAATCTATTTGACATATTCAACCCCGAAAATAACTTTCTCAGTCCTCGTACACGTCAAAAAGCGAGGATATGACCTTGTTGATGACGGAATATTCAAACCCACGCTGATAGAGATATTGCGACACCTTGCCAGCGCCCGCTTTGCCCTCGATCTGCTTTTTTTGAATGTACTTCTCGGCAAATTCGCGGCACTTTTCAAGCTCGCTGTCACCCTCATCAACGACGTAGCGGTCGATGAGCTCCTTTGATATCCCCTTTTCGGTCGCAAGTTTGTAGGCTATCTTTTTGAGGCCGTATTTTTTTGTATATTGAGAGAGAAAAATTTTGACGTACGCCTCGTCGTCGATATAGCGATATTTTTTCGCCTTTGCAAGCGCGAACTCTACCTCGTCTTTGTGATAGCCCTTTTGATAGAGCCTCTCCTTGCACTCCTTCTCGGAGCGAGGAGCAACGGCGAGATATTTGACGAGCTTGTCAAACGCCTCTTTCGCTCTTGCTTCATCAAGTTCAAACTCCATACTCACCTCAAAAACTCAATGCAGGTCGCAATTTATCCTTTTGAACGCGACTTCGTCGCTTCGCAAGATCTTTGCGCTTCCGAACGAGAGTTCGTTGACGCCTTCAAGAAACTTGTCGTAGTCGTCTATGGGGACAAAGACCTTTGCGCTCACGCCGTCGAGATAGCTCATCTCCTCGACGGTGACGCCGCTTTCTCTGATATGCTTGTCGAGCGAGGACGAGAGCGCGTAGTCCACGAAGATATCCGCCCTTTTGCACTCCGCTTTTTTTGATATTTTCGCTCGCTTCAGAGCTTCCGAAACGCTTGAGGAGTACGCCGAAACGAGCCCTCCCGCGCCGAGTTTTATGCCGCCGAAATATCTCGTCACGACGGCGATGGACTTTTTGAGCTCCTGCTTTTTCAAGACGTCGAGGATGGGCTGTCCCGCAGTCCCCGACGGCTCGCCGTCGTCCGAAAACCTCGCCACGTTGCCAAGCTCGTCCGCGACGTACGCAAAGCAGTTGTGAGTGGCGTCGCCGTATCTTTTTCTCACGGCGCGCAAAAACTCCTCCGCTTCTGAGGCGTCCACCTCGCCCTTTAAGGTCGTGATGAACTTCGAGCGGCGTATCTCCTGCTCAAATTCGAATTCCCCGTCGATATAGATGAAACTCTTCATATTGTAAAAGGCGACCGCCGTCGCCTTAACTTACGCTCTCGTCACCTTGAAGAAGTTCTTTTTGCCCTTTTGAAGCACGAAGCCGCGCGCGAGTTGCTCCTCGCCGACCGTCGCCGCAATATCCGTGATCTTCGCCTCCCCCTTCGAGGGCACTTTTGCCACATGCACGAGGATCTCCGCAACGGAGTTCATGCCCTGAGGAACGGTAGCCGACGGCATGTTCTCGCTGTCTCCCGAAAACGCCGCTCTCGCCTTTTGAAGCGCGCCGTCCGCCTCCTCCTTGCCGTGCACGAGCAAGGTGAGCTCATAGGCGAGCCTCTCTTTTGCCTTGTTCATGCGCTCGTCGTTATATTTTGTGAGTTCGTTTATCTCATCGAGGGGCAAAAACGTCAAAAATCTGAACACCTTGTTGACATCTTCGTCCGCTATGTTGCGCCAATATTGGAAGAAGTCGTACGGCGAGGTCTTTTCGGGATCCAGCCAAACCGCGCCCTTTGCGGTCTTGCCCATCTTGATGCCCTCGCTCGTCGTGAGCAAAGCAAATGTTATCGCAAACGCGTCTTTTCCCTCCTTGCGACGGATGAGGTCCGCGCCCGAAAGCATGTTTGACCACTGATCGTCCCCTCCGCATTGCAAAACGCAGCCGTACTTGCGATTGAGCACCAAAAAGTCGTAAGACTGCATGAGCATATAGTTGAACTCCAGAAACGTGAGCCCCTTCTCAAGCCTTTGCTTGTAGCACTCCGCAGTGAGCATTCTGTTGACGGAAAAGCTCGCGCCTATCTCCCTCAAAAAGTCGATGTAATTGAGATCCAAAAGCCAATCCGCGTTGTTGACGAGGATCGCCGCGTTCTCCCCTTCGAAGCGAATGAAGCGCGACATTTGCTTTTTGAAGCGCTCCACGTTGTGGGCGATGGTCTCTTTGGTCATCATCGAGCGCATATCCGTCCTGCCAGACGGGTCGCCGACCATAGCCGTGCCGCCGCCGATGAGTATGATGGGACGATGTCCGGCGTCCTGCAATCTCTTTGCCACGATCATCTGCATGAAGTGCCCGACGTGCAGGCTGTCCGCCGTCGGGTCGAAGCCGATATAAAAGGATTGCGGTCCGCTTGCAAGCAACTTTTTCAGATCCTCTTCGAACACGACCTGTTTGACAAGTCCGCGCGCTCTCAGTTCATCAATAATGTCCATATAGCACCAATTTATATAATTTTTTTACAATTATACCATAATACGCCGCTCAAAACAACTGATTTTCGCAATTAGAGCAAATCAAAATTTGACCCCCGTAATTGACCTTTTTTGAAAAATAATCGCATACAGGTGTCAAATTCGACGGTAAATAAAGGACCGACAAAAAGTCGGTCCGATTTTGTTTTTTTCTCAATATGTGCCGTAGAGGGAATAAAGCACCCACTCGCCGTCGTAAATTTTCAGCTGCGACGCGCCCGCCTCGCCGTTGGACAATCCGTGATCGCGGTTGAGCACCCTCGAGATGTTGAGCCTAAGGGAATTTGCAAAGAACTCCCCCGCTCCGTCGAACACGACGGATTTGAGCTTCGCGCAGTCCTTGACGACGTTCGCGCCTATCCTCTTGACCCCCGCAGGGATCACGATCGCCTCGAGCTCGTTGCAACCCGCAAACGCCTCCGCGCAAATCGACGCTGTGTTAGCCCTGATGTTGTACGTCCCCTTCATCTTCGAGCTGTCCGTGCAGATGAGGTGACGCCCCGCGTAAAACGCGCCGCTCTCGTCCCAATTGACGGGATCGTTCATATACGCGGTGTCTTTGAACGCGTCCTTGCCTATGTAGATCACGCTGTCCTCGATGGATACGCTCAAGAGCTCCGTGCAACCCGCAAACGCGTTTGCGCCGATATATTTGACGCTTTCGGGAATGACAACTTCCTTTATTCCGGTGTTTCTGAACGTGCCGGCGGGGATCCTCGTCACGCCGTTTGGAATGACAAGCCTCTCTTGATGCTCGTCGATATGCAAGCGCGAAGCGAAGTGCAAGGGGCTTGAGAGGTCGTTGACAAAGCGGATGTTCAGCCAGTCCTCAAGCTCGCCGTCAAAGATGACTTCGACAAGGTTTTCGCACCCCGCAAACGCGTTTTCGTCCACTATCTTCAAAGTTTTCGGCAGCTCGACCACCTCGAGATACTTGCAATTTTCAAACGCGCTCGCCGCGATCGTGATCGTGCCGCTCTTAACGTTTATGCGCTTGTTCGTCGCCTCTCCATTCTCGTCGAAATGATGCCTTGCGGAAATAAGATGCATTCCGATATACAAGCAATCGTCCTGCCATTTGCCCTCGTCGCCGATATAACCGGTGTTTCTGAAAGCGTTGCTGCCGATGTCTTCGACCGTATCGGGTATGGTGATGTCGGTGAGAGTTATGCAGCCCGAAAACGCGAGTCTGCCTATCTTGACAAGGGACGCCGGCGCTTCGAAGCTCTTTAGCGCCTTGTCCTCCATAAACGCGTATTCGTCAATGAGCTTCAAGCTCGCGACGTGCGTTTGCACTTCGTCCTCCCCCTCGGGATTTTCAATGACGAGCTCCTCGTTGATGAAAACTTCAAAGAGGTTTGCGCAACAATAGAACGCGCCCGCGCCTATCTTCTCGAGAGTGAAAGGCAACTCCACCCTTTCGAGCAAGCTGAAGTTTTCAAAGGCGTATCTGTCTATTTCCGTCACGGGGTGCACGCCGTCGCCGTCTTCTATGGAGCTATGATACGGCTTGATGATGACGCTCTTCACCTTGTTGAGAGCGGAGTTTCTCTTCACGATGTAGTGGTCGCCCTGAAGGAGATAGGCCATGCCGTCGTGCTCGCAAAGGTCGCACAGATTGCTCTTGTCGTAGACGTGCTCCTCGTCGACGATCTTGTGGCAGGTGACGCACTCGCTCTTGTGGCGCGCGTCGGTTATCTCCCACGCCATCCAGCTGTGTCCGACGGCAAGCTGATCCGCGATTTGAACGGTGTAAACGTGCGCGCAAAGCGTGCAAGTTTTCTTCTCGTATCCGGGATTTTCGCAATCGGCGGGAACGATCTCCTCGTCGTAGCTGTGCTCGACTGCCTCTGTCGTCATACACTTCGCGCACTTTCTCGTGTGCGTGACGTCGTTTGTCGGACCGCTCATTATCACCCACTCGTGATCGAGCTGTTTATACTCGTTTTTGGTTATGTTGACCTTGCAATATTTGCAGGTGTAGCCGCTTCCGCCCGCCGCCGTGCAAGTTGCCGCCTTGTCAAACTCGACCATGTCGCACTCGCCGACGTCTTTTTCGTCGCAACCGTCTCTTAAGCACTCCCGCGTGTGGGTGTGCTCTTCAAGATCGCCCGAATATACATACCCTCCCCAGATGTGTCCGAGCGCGGGTTGATGTTTTGACTGCACGCCGTAGCCGCAGGTGACGCACCTTCTTTCCGTGTAGCCCTCCTCGTCGCAAGTGGGTTGATGCACGACGGTCTCGAAAGTGCAATACACGCTGTAATCGTACGCATTGCAGACCGTGCAACGCCTGAAGTGATACACCCTGTCGCGAAGCCCGCCGTTTTGATAATCTCCCCAAGTGTGCCCAAGCGCGGGAGCGGTGACTGTCTCGTGACGGCTACCGCATTTGTCGCACGTCTCGACCGTCATGGCGCTGAGATAACAATTTGCCTCGCGCGTGAGCTCGGGACGGAGCGTGAGAGAACAATCTTCGCTCTTTTCCACGCCGCAATCCGCTCTTCTGCAGACCTGATAGTGGGTGTGCCTGTGCTTGCCTTGCATATCCGCGCCGACGGCTCCGTCCTCGTCGCTCACGAGCCTCTCGATGTAGTCCCCGCTGAAGTCGTGACCGAGCTTGTCGACGGTCTTGTCCTTGTAGTCTTGCTTGCAATATTCGCAGACGAACTCGGCGTAGCCGTCCTCGAGGCAGGTGGCGGGAACGTTTGTCACCAAGCCCGCGCATCCCTCGACTTTTGTGTGTTGGGGATCTCGCTTGCAAACCGAGTAGTGCGTGGGCTCGCCC
>CANQAA010000059.1 GCA_947589395.1 uncultured Clostridia bacterium | reverse complement strand
ATACCCTGCGCCGTGTGCGGGCAACTTGTGGATGTGAACAACTTCGGGCATGGAGATTGCGAGCATTGCGGATGGCATCAAAGTGAAACTTGCCTTAAATATCCTGATACTGTCGCATACCCGAATATGGTGTCATTCAACAAGGCAAAAGCGTTTTACGCGCAAGGGTTGCCGCTAAAACCGTCTTTGGATGACTTTATCGCGGGCTTGAAATATTACAAGGAAATGGAGTTTGAATACGACGGCATGCTTTATGGGGTGCTATGGTCGGAACAAATTGAATTGGGCGAATATTTTGAGAAAGATCCCGACAGATGGCAATTCTTTGACAACTTCGAGGAATTCAAACAAAAAGCGCATATAGGCGGCAAATTGCTCAAAGACATTTGGGACGACGTGACGAATGCGGACTATATGATTTGCAGATGAGGTGAATATATGAGATTTTTTTCATCGGAATAACAGCGTCAGCGTGCGATCAAAAACTTTTTCATAGCTCTCTCCGAAAATTTTATGCAAATATTATACCGTTCCTACAACAAAACGGAATGTATTCTCGCAAAATAAACAAAATATTTATTCCACAAAATAATTTGGAATTACAAATTTCTCGTCGTCTCAACTTCGCCTCACTTCTCTTAAAAAGTCCAAACTTTTTTTCATTAACCCCTCTTCGTAAGACCAAACATCTCTTCGAAAGTTCCAACTTAACTTCATTAAATTCTCTTCACTTCTCTTGAAAAGTTCCAATTTCTCTGCATTAAGTTATCTTCAATATCTCCAAAAAAAATTTACACACCATATGCGTTTTTCCGATATCTAATCGCATAAATTGTCACAAAACGTATCAAACAATTTTGTGTATAAATTCATTCTCACAAGACAACTTGAAAAGGCAACGCTCGCGAGCATTTCATATATCTAATCGTATATTTTGAATTATCAATTCATCGTTTTGAAGCCTTTATGACAAAAGCATTTCAGTTTTTTTCGTATATCTAATCGGTCGTTTTTAGCGCGATATAACGCGGGTCTTGACAATTGCAAAATCAAAACCTCGCATGGTTCTTGATAAACTCAAGAACGTTGAGATGTTGTATACCGCCTCTTTTTTGCTGCAAATAATCTGTCGTGAGCACATATTTCGGATAGCTGTCCTTGATGGCTTCAAGCGGAGCATATTCCCTGTCTTCCGTCGCCTTGTCAATGATCGTATACGCGACCTGAACGTAGGCATAATTCAGCTCGTTATCGCGCAATATAAAGTCACATTCCAAATTGCCTATGCGCCCTACGCTCACCGAATAGTCCATGCTGCGCGCGTACACATATAGCATGTTTTCAAGCGCCGGTCCGAAATTTATGCGATTGTCCGTGTTCAGGGCAAAATAGAACGAGGTGTCCGCAAGATAATACTTCTTCTCTCCCATGAGCGCCCTTTTGGATCTCAAATCGAATCTGTCGCACTTATACAAAATTTTGGCTTGCTCGAGCGCCTCAATATATCTTGTGAGCGTTTGCGGCTTGATTGCTATCCCGTTTTTTTTGAGAGCGTCTCGAAGGCTGTTTATGCTGAACGTTGCGCCGAAATTGTTTATCACAAAATTGCGCACGCTGTTGAAAACTTCCATATAGCGTATCTTCAGCCTCGCTTTGATATCTTTTGCGAAGATCTCGTCGATGACGGCGTTTATATATATGCGCTTGTCGACAAAATTTTCATATTGCATTACTTTAGGAAAGCCGCCCTCTTGCAAATAATTGTTGAGCTCGACAAGCAAGTTGGCGTTCATGGGCTTGTTATAAAACGCTTTCATTTCAAGATACTCGTCAAAACTCAACGGGAAAAGCTCAAATTCAACGTATCTGCCCGTGAGTTTTGTGGCAAGCTCGCCGCTCAACAAATATGAATTTGAACCGGTTAGAAATATGGAATATTCGCCTTCGGAACGATATCCGTTGACAACCTCCTCAAAATCCTTGACGTTTTGCACCTCGTCGATGAACAGGTATTTCGTGCCGTTTGCTACGGCAAAAGAATCTATCAGCTCCTCAAGCCCATCGGCTGTTTTTATTTTGCGATACCCTTTTTTGTCAAGATCGAGGAAAATGATATTTCTCTCGTCCACTCCCAAAGCAATCAGCTCTCTTCGCACGGTCTCCATGAGGCAGGACTTGCCGCAACGCCTGACTCCGGTGATAATTTTGATGGTTTCCACATCGTCGTAAAAACCGCGAATTTTCTTAAGATATTTTTCTCTTACAAACAACTCCATATATTGCTCCTTACATCGAAGTCATAATAACATAAACTTTTCAAAAATGCAAGTTAAGGGGCATATTTTTTGAATTTTCGCAAAAATATGCCCCTTAACGCCATATTTTTAATGCTTTCGCGCTTTGCCCTTGCATGAAAATTCGCTGTCAAATTCGTTTCAAATCTTGCTGTCGAACCCGTTTCGAACTGCATATAAAAGCGCGACGCGATATGATCGCGTCGCGCAAAATGCTTGAAGGTTATCCTCAGATAAGGCGGATGTCCATATCTTTTTGGATTATGGCAATCTTGTCAAGATCGGGAGACAGGTGTGCCGATGCGGGAGCTCCCGCTTGATCTTGCAGATAGACGGGGACCGAGATGTCGCCGACGGAATAGACCGCAAAGCGCTCCGAGCCGTAGTCGAGGACGGTTTTGAGAGTCGCCTCGATCCCTTCGTCCGTGAGCTTGACGTCATAGGGCGTGCACTCGAAGATGAGCTCCTTTGTGAAGGCGCGCGAGACTCCGAGCGTGGAGATGAGCTTGAGCGCTACTGCGTCGCTTGCGGGATAGGAAGCGCCCGCGATGACGAGGTTGAAGTCCACAACTTTTTTGAGCTTGTTTACGGTGACGTCGCCCTCTTTTGTGTGCTTTGTGACTTCCACTTCCCTCTTTTCTTTGACTTTGGCGAGCTTGCCGTCGAATCTTATTGCGCGTGCCATCGGGGTGACTACGGTCTCGCCGTCCATATTGATCGTGAGGCGCTTCATGTCGAGCTTGACGCGCACGCTATCTGCCTCTATCTTATCTTCAACAGTCATATAGAAGCGACGAGAGCCAATCTCCACGCACAAAAGTTTCGTGCCGGAGATCTCCTCAAAGCCGACGACTTTTGCGAGAACGCCGTCATCTGCAACGCTCATGGCGTCCGTCGGAATGAGCAACTCGCCGCTTCCGTTTTTGCATTGCACGGCGGAAGGAAGCTCGACGGTCGCGCCCGCAAACGTCAATTTGCCGTCCGCGATCGCGCAATCGACGTAGTTATACTCGGGAATGCGCGGAATGATGGTGAGCTCGGTCTCCTTGTCGAAGAGATGGATGTGGTCAAGATCGAGCGCTGCTTCGATGACGTCGCCCACATGAAACTCCGTGTCCTCGTCACACTTGATGATGACGCGAGTGGAGCTTTCCACATAGCCGTCGCCTTCCATATTTATGTCGCCGTAAAGCAATGTCTCGTTGCCGAGTTCCTCTTTGTGGGAGACTTTGACTTTTATCTTCGCCTGAGACGCCTCAACGTCCTTTTTGTCGATGGAGATATCCTCCGCGCGCAAGCCGATGTAGACGGTCGTGTTGCCGTCGAGATAGTCCGGGCGGGTCTTGTAGAAATAGGAGAAAGGAACGCTGATCTTTGCGTCGGAATACGCGAAATCGATGTCGACCATCTCTCCAGATCTCTTGAGAGTCCCCTCGAAGAAGTTCATTTGCGGAGTGCCGATGAAGCCCGCGACGAACTTGTTGCCGGGATAGTTATACAAGTTTTTGGGAGTGTCGATCTGTTGCACGAAGCCGTCCTTCATGACGACGATGCGGGTGCCCATCGTCATAGCCTCGATCTGATCGTGCGTGACGTAGATGAACGTGGTGTTGAGGCGGGCGTGAAGTTTGGCAATTTCAGCTCTCATCTGCGTGCGGAGCTTTGCGTCGAGGTTGCTTAGAGGCTCGTCGAGCAACATGACTTTCGGTTCTCTGACGATAGCTCGTCCGAGCGACACGCGTTGGCGTTGTCCGCCCGACATTTCTTTGGGTTTTTTGTCGAGATAATCCATTATGCCCAAGATCTGCGCTGCGGCAATGACGCGCTCGTGCATTTCCTCGCGCGTGTAGTGGCGCATATAAGTGACGGGCTCGCCGTTTGCGTCAAGGATGGGATTGCCGTCCTTGTCCTTTTTGACGTCGGGAATTTTGCGCATTTTGAGCCCGAACGTCATGTTTTCGTATACGGTCATGTGCGGATAGAGCGCGTAATTTTGAAAAACCATCGCGATGTCCCTGTCCTTCGGCTCCATATCGTTGACGACGACGTCTCCGATCGAGAGCTCCCCCGCCGAGATGTCCTCGAGGCCCGCGATCATCCTGAGCGTGGTGGATTTGCCGCAACCGGACGGCCCGACGAAGACGATAAACTCCTTGTCGGCGATGTCCATGTTGAAGTCGTTGACGGCTTTTGTTCCGTTGGGATACACCTTGTAGATGTGTTTCAAACTCAGATTTGCCATAATATTTCTCCTTATTTTATGCTAATATAGCTATAGAATATTTGGGCATCGAGAGCGAGTCGCCGTTTTGTTTGACAGCTCCTTCGACGCAAATTCCCTTTTTGAGCGCGCCTTGAACGGACACGGTCTTATCTTCGCGCGCAAAGTTGATGACGATGGTGACGCTTTGCCCTTGCCACTGTTTTTTCATGATGAGGATCTTCATGTCGTCGCAGGCGATCCTTTCGGGCGTGCCGCGCATGATGGCGGGGAAAGCGTTGCGGACGTTGTTGCACTGCTTGTAGTAGTTCAAAATGCTGTTTGCGGAGGCTTGTTGCTCCTTGACGCCGTCAAAGATATACTCCTGCGTGCCGCTGCCGGGAGGGGGATCGGTGATGTCGGTCTGTTTTGAATCCCACAGCATGCCTATGCGCTTGTCGGGGTCGTTCAAAGACCCTATCATGCCGATCTCGTCGCCGTAGTATGTGAACAAGTTGCCCGTCATCATGCTCACAAGCCCGTAGGCGAACTTCACGCGGTCTTCCATTCTGAACATTGCGCCCGCGATGCGTCCCGTGTCGTGATTGCAAAGGAAGGGAGCGGCAATGTGATCTCCCGCCGCAGTCTGCATTTCGATCATATTGTTCCAATATGTGTCCGACGGCTTTGGAAGATCCGCGTTCACGACGTTCGCTATGAAGCTCGTGCCGCCGGTTGATGCGGGAAACCAGAAGAAGCTGTCGCCGGCGCTGTTGTTATAAAAGCCCCTGATCGAGCCCGCGCCTTCCCAAACTTCGCCGACGATATAGGCGTTCGGGTTGTGTTTGACAGCCTCTTGCTTGATCCACTTCACAAACTCTGCGGACGTCTCGTTGCGCCCCGTGTAGTAGCTCGTGCAAGCGTCGAGGCGGAAGCCGTCCACGCCCTTGTCGAGCCAAAAACCAATTATATCGGATATTTCCGCGCGCACGAGTTCGCTGTCGAGATTGAGGTCGGGCATCGTGCCCGTAAAGCGCGCCTCATACGCGTAGGTCGTGCTGCGATAATACTCGTAGCCCGCAGGCTTTGTTCCGCCCGCCGTGTTGACGACGTTGTAATATTCGCGATATTTGCTCTCGGCGTCGCCGCTGATATACGCGTCCATGCAACTCGTGAACCAGTTATGGTCGCTCGAGGTGTGATTGACGACGAGATCGAGGATGATCTTTATCCCCTTTTCGTGCGCCGAAGCGAGCAACGCGTCAAAGTCCGCCATAGTGCCGAGCAAGGGACTGATCTCCTTGTAGTTGCGCACGTCATAGCCGTGATAGCTGAGCGCGGGATGGATGGGCATGAGCCATATTGCGGTGTAGCCCATATCCCTGATATAGTCCAATTTTTCCTTCACGCCGTTCAGATCGCCTATGCCGTCGCCGTCGGTGTCCTTGTAGGAATAGGTGAAGATCTCGTAATAGTTGTCGTACATGTCGTCCACGATGTTCTCGTCGAGCAAGTGAAGATCAATCGTCTTGTTGCACGCGACGAACGCGCACGCCGTGAACACGACGATGAGCACGGCAAGGAGGCTTGCTACAAACAGTTTTTTGCGTTTCATATACCCTCCTCTCAGCCTTTGACCGAACCGCCTGTCACGCCTTCGACGTAATAGCGTTGCAGGAACATAAAGAGGAGCACGATGGGAATGGACACCACGACAGCCGCCGCGCAGAACACGCCGAAATATTGATTGACCATTTCCCTGCCTATCCACTCCTTCATGCCGACCGCGACCGTAAACTTGCTTGGGTCGCCGAGCATGAGGAAGGACGAGAACATATATTCTCCCCACGGCGCCGTGAACGCCATGAGTATCGTGTAGATGATGATGGGCTTTGCAAGCGGCAGAATGATCTTGAAAAACACCGTCGCTCTGTTTGCGCCGTCGATTCGCGCCGCCTCGTCCAAAGATTTGGGGACGGTGTCGAAAAACCCTTTGCAGATATAGTAGCCCATTGCCGAGCTTGCCGTGTAGACGAGCATGAGTCCGATGAGGTTTTGCGTGAGCCCCATTTCCTTGAGGATGAAATATACAGCCGTCATGGACAAGAAGCCGGGAAACATGCCCAAAATGAGCATGAGATTCATTAGGGGCTTTCTCAATTTGAAGCGCATGCGGCTAAGAGCGTAGCTCGTTGCAAGCACGATGACGGTCTGCACGACCATGACGACGATGGACACGGCGAAAGTGTTGCCGTACCAGGTCGGGAACATGGTGTCCTTAAAGAGGCGAACGTAGTTGTCAAACGTCCACTTTTTGGGGAAGACGCTCATGATCGAGTAGCCAACCATGTCGCCGCTCAGCGATTGAATGAACAAAAGCACGAACGGTATGAGCCAAACAACGGATATTATGATGAGGATGGCATAAACGACGGCGTTGGACGTCCTTTCCATCATTTTTTTGCTGCGAAATTTCCTCTCCTTTGTCATTACATGAAATCCTCCTCATTCTTTACCGAGCCCGACCTGTTGTAAAGTATCAGCGAAAACACAGCCACGACGATGAACGTGATGATGCCGATGACCGACGCTATGCCGTATTGCGACTGGTTGACGGTGAGTTTATAAAGCCAGGTGATGAGCAAGTCCGTCCTGCCCGCGTATTGGAAGTTGAGGTCGAGCGGTTCGCCTCCCGTCAGCAGGAAGATGACGTTGAAGTTGTTCAAGTTGCCGATGAATTGCGTGATGAGATAGGGCGTCGTCACATGGAGCATATAAGGAAGCGTTATCTTCATATACATTCTCACGGGGCTTGCGCCATCGATCTTCGCGGATTCGTAGAGGTCGGCGGGAATGTTCATCAAAATGCCCGTGCAAATGAGCATGCTGTACGGAATGCCGATCCATATATTGACCACGATGACCGTTATCTTTGCAAGCAGCGGGTCTGAAAGGAACTTGATGGGCGATGAGATCAACCCCCAATTCATAAGCAAGTTGTTGAAAAGACCGTAGTCTTGCAAGAACTGCGACATGAGCATGAGCGAGACAAATTGCGGCACGGCGACCGTGACGACGAGGATCGTCCTCCACAACTTTTTGAACTTGATGCCCTTTTTGTTTATGAGTATTGCGACGATCATTCCCAAGATGTAGTTGGAAAACGTCGCAAAAAACGCCCAGATTATCGTCCACAGCAACACTTCCCTGAACGTGTAGGCAAACAACTTACTGTTTGAAGTGATGCCCGTGCCGAAGAGCGTCTGAAAGTTTTCAAATCCCGTCCAGGTGAACAAATTTCCCGGAGGCATGTGCGCCTTGTCGTAGTTTGTGAAGGCGACGAAGATCATAAAGATGATCGGCAAGACGGTGAACACAAACACGCCGAGCATGGGGACGGAAAGCAATGTCTTGTGATATTGCTCGTCCGCATAGGAGCGAAGGTCGTCCTGCGTGGTGGGCAGCTTTTGTCTCGCCTCTTCCGCTTGTTGGGCGAGCCAGTTGCCTTTTATATTCATATACCATGACGCCGCAAAGGCGAAAATGATAAATATTGTCAAAAGTGAGTAAAGCAATATGAGC
>CANQAA010000058.1 GCA_947589395.1 uncultured Clostridia bacterium | reverse complement strand
CTCGGCGGATGTAAGCAGCAGTTCCTCCTTGCGGGTGCCGCTCTTGGCGAGGTCGATCGCGGGGAAAATGCGTTTTTCGGAGAGGTTTCGATCAAGGTGGATCTCCATATTGCCTGTGCCTTTAAACTCCTCGTAGACCACGTCGTCCATACGGCTGCCCGTGTCGATGAGCGCGGTGGCTATGATGGTCAGCGAGCCGCCGTTTTCGATATTGCGCGCGGAGCCGAAAAAGCGTTTAGGACTGTGCAATGCGCCGGGATCTATGCCGCCCGAAAGCGTCCTGCCCGTCGGCGGAATGGTCAAGTTGTACGCGCGCGCGAGTCTTGTGAGGCTGTCAAGCAAGATGACGACGTCCTTGCCCATTTCCACGAGGCGTTTTGCCCTGTCAAGCATCATTTCGGCGGTCTTGGTGTGGTGCTCGGGAAGCTCGTCGAAAGTTGAGTACACGACTTCGCCCTTTATCGAGCGCTGCATATCCGTGACTTCCTCCGGGCGCTCGTCGATGAGCAAGACCTTGAGTTCGACGTCGGGATAATTTTGCGCGATGGAGCTTGCGATCATCTTGAGCAGCGTGGTCTTGCCCGCTTTCGGCGGCGAGACGATGATGCCCCTTTGCCCTTTGCCTATGGGAGATACGAGGTCAATGCATCTTGTGGCATATTCTCTCGGCTGTCCGACGAGCTCGAGGCGAAGCCTTTCGTTTGGATATATCGGGACCATCTCGTCAAAATTGGGGCGCTTGCCCATATCCTGAGGGCTCGTGCCGTTGATCGCCACCACCTGCGTGACAGCGGCGGGTCTGCCCTCCTGAATGACTTTGCAATAGCTCTTGACATAGTCGCCGCGACGGAGGGAATACGCCTTGATCTTCTGCGCGCTGACGTAGGCGTCCATCTCGTTGAACTCGCCGTTTTTAACGCGCAAAAAGCCGTAGCCGTCCGGATTTATCTCAAGATAGCCTTCCCTAATCTGATCGCCTTCGGGCTCGGGCTTGTCATTGAGATTTGCGGGATAGTCCCTCTTCGGGCGCATGGGTTGACGGAATTTGGGGTCGAAGCGTTGCGGCCGCTCGGGCTGTCTGTGCGGCTCGATCTTTATGGGAGTTTGCTGCTCGGACTGCTCGCTCTGCTCCGTCGTATCTCTCCCTACCTGCGCCTCAGCGGTTTTTTCAACCTTTTTGGGACGGCCTCTTCGAGGGGCGACGGGGGGATCGATCAAGCCGTTTGAAATTTTGTACACGAAGTCGACAAGTTCGGCTTTGTTGTGCTTTGTGGGAGCGGGCACGCCGACGTCGCGAGCGAGCGCTCTCAAAGCGAAAATATCCATTGCGCTAAGTTCTTTAGTCGTAAATTTTTGCATAAATACTCCTGAAATTTTGATAATATATACAGTATAACCTACAGTATAACCTATTTTTTGCGAATATTACTCGAAAATGTAGACTTTTTTGTCGAGATTTGTCAAATCGAGACTTTTCACTTTTTCTCCGTCCGCGAAAATGCCTTGAGGCTCTTCGAGGTCGAAAGTCAGATTTTCGACTTTGTAATGCATTGGCGCGACGGCTCTCGGGGCTATGCGCTCAACGTATTTTTTGGCGGCTTTTGAGTCTATCGTATACACTCCGCCGACCGGTATCAGCAACAGATCAGTCTTGGGTATCTTGTCAAAGTCAAACTTTTTGGGATCTTCGCCGATGTCTCCCATGTGAGTTATGCACTGTCCGTCCGCAAAAAAGCTGAAGATGAGGTTTTCGCCTCTCAGCGCCCCGCTTTTTGCGTCATGAAAACTCTTTGTAGCTTTGATGGTGAGGTCGAAAATTTCATACGCCCCCTCTTTTGACAAAACTTTCGTCTGTCCCGCGACGAGATACGTCGCGTTGTGGTCCTTGTGCGCGTGACTCACCGTCACGATATCCGCGCAAACCTTCGGCATTTTGAAGCCGACATAGGAGTTATACGGGTCGGTGACGACTCTCGTGCCCTGCTCGGTCTCGATATAAAAGCTCGAATGTCCCAACCACTTTATCAGCATTGTTCCTCTCTGTGCTTTTGCACGAGCTCCCTCATCTTTATGGACGGATCGAGCAGATTTGCGACGGACTCGTTGAAGTTTGCGGCGGCGATGATGTAGGAGATATATTTCGACATATCCGCCTCGACAAACCACTCCCTGCTCTTGAGTTCGGGAATGCGATATGTGAGATTTGTCGAAAGCACCGCGTCAAACGCGCCCTCTTTGTACGCCGCGTCAAATTTTTCCACGCCTTCGGTGAACAGCGAGAAAGTCGCCGCGAGGAACACCCTGTTCGCGCCCTTTTCCTTGACCTCTCTTGCGAGCTTCAAAATGGAGTCGCCCGTTGCGATCATGTCGTCCGCGACGAACACGTCCATGCCCATGACGGGGCTGCCGATATACTCGTGCGCGATGATGGGATTTCTGCCGTTGACGATGGTCGAGTAGTCCCTGCGCTTGTAAAACATGCCAAGATCCAACCCCAAAACGGAAGCGTAATATACGTTGCGCGACATTGCGCCCTCGTCGGGAGAGATGATCATCAACGAGTTTTTGTCGAGTTTGATATCGGGAAAACGCTTTACGAGCGATTTGAGGATCTGATAGTGCGGGAAGTAGTTGTCAAAGCCCATAAAAGGCACTGCGTTTTGCACTCTTGGATCGTGCGCGTCAAAGGTGATGATGTCGCCAACGCCCATAGACTCGAGCTCCTGAAGCATCATCGCGCAATCGAGAGACTCCCTCGCGTTGCGACGATGTTGCCTGCCGCCGTAAAGCATGGGCATGATCACCGTGATGCGATTCGGCTTGCCCGTGCACGCGCAGATGATGCGCTTTAAATTCGCGTAATGCTCGTCGGGCGTGAGAGGGACGGTCTTTCCCATCATGGTGTAGGTCACGCCGTGATTGCCGGGATCGCAAATTATATAAAGATCCTTGCCTCTCACCGTCTCGTAGATGAGGCCCTTTGCGTCTCCGTTTGTGAATCGCGGGCAATCCGAACGCAAAATGAAAGTGTCGGTCTTAAGTTTTTTTCCGAGATGACTTTCCTTATAGAGCGCTATCAAGCGTTTGTCTATCAAATTTGTGAGTTCTTCTGCGCCGGGTGTTGCAATGAGTGCGATGGGAGCGCTTGGCGTTTCCCCAAAAACCGAAAAATCAGGTGACATTATCTCCTCCAGATGGGTACAATCGGATTATAGCAAATTTCAACAAATTTAGCAATCAAATATTCGAGAAAAATAAAATTTCGTTGCACTGATTTTTTAAGCGGCGAAAAACAATTTGGTTTTCCGCCGCTTTTTGGCACTTACCGCTGAAAATAAAGTTTACAAGTTGCCTTAGACGTAGACTTTTCTTTCCGTCTTGGGCTTTAACTCTTTACTCAGCTTGTTGAAATAATATTCACCGAGATAATAGCGAATATCCGGCGACGCCATGAGCGCGTCGTAGGCGATGTCTTCCGAGAGCGACAGATAAAAGTCGCGGGCGATCTCGTAGCGCTTGAGATAATTTTCCTGTTTTTTCTCGTCGAATATTCCCTTTTTTTCACGCTCCTCTTTCGCTTTTTGTTCGCTTGAGAGATAGTCGTAGATCTTGTCGTTCCTATCCTTTGCCATCTCGGCGTTCTTTTTTCGGACGGAGTTGTTGTAGTCCTCCGTCTCTTTCAAGATGTCGTCTCGCTCGCGGGTGAGCTCGTCTATCCTCTTTTCAAGCTTTCTTGCGTACTCTTCGTCAAGATCCGATATCGCTTGTTGCCTTTCGCTCTCGAGCGCGGATATGGTCTTGTCAAGCGAGTCTATCTTTGTTGAGTATTCCATATCGGCGACGCGCTTGTCGTCTCTTTCGTCGCGCTCGGCCTTTTCTATCTCGCCGGGAAGTATGCTCCCTCGCTGAATGCCGCCTCTTAGCGCGCTGTCCTTTGCGTTTTCGACCTCTCTCTCGCGCCTGCCTTTTGCGCTTTCATACGCGTCCTTCAAGCGCTTTTTCGCGTTTTCGTAGTCGTCGTCATACTTGCTCTTTTTGTCCTCGTATTTTGAGTTGAGCTCGTCTCTTTTTGCCTTTTGCTCCTCCTCGAGTTCCTTTTCCGCCTTGATGTGAATGTCCTCGTCCGTCATGGCGTCGGGCTGTTTTTCCTCCAACTTTTCATAGGGAAAAAGCGAGTCCACGTCCACTTCGGGCTCAACATACTCCTCGTCAAGTTGCTTGAGCTTTTCGATGACGTCGCTCTCTTTTTGCTTCGCCTCGCTGAGTTTTTGTTGTTTTTCGCGCTCCTTTTGCTCTTCGGACTTGAATAAGTCCTTCACCTCGTCCCAAACGCTCTTTGCCATTATGCCTCCTTTTTCGACGAGGAGCGCGCAAGTTGTTCGAGTCTTGCGACCCTTATCTCGAGCTCCTCGATTTTGGATATGATTTCGGATATATTCATAACTCTCCTTATACGTCGATATAGTCGACGCTCACTCTTATCGGCGTGATCCTTATCTTGCTCGCGCCGCTTGAAATTTCAAAGCGGACGTTATAGCCGCTCCTATCTATGAAAATGGTCTGCAAGCCGCCCTTGCCCTTCACGGGATATGAGAAGCTCACGCCGTCTATGACGACAAAAAAAGTGGCTTCGCCGTCGCACTTGAACGTCGCGCTCCTTATGCATCTGAGCTTTGATGGATACGCGGTCATCGGCGGGCTTTCGTAAGTTTTCTCGGTCGCCTCATCAAATATCGCGCCGCTCTCGCTCATCCTTCCCAGCCTCATTCCGTTTGGCGTTTTGACGAGGCAGACGACGTCGTCGACCGCGTTCATTCTGAATGCCTTGAGCTTTGTCACTTCCACGCCGAAAAGGATGGATATGCTGTCAAGCCTCACGTCGTAGCGGATGACGCAATCGTTCTTTTTTTCGTCCTCGAGCCCGACCGCCATATAATAGTTGCCGTTGAGATACGCGGCGGTGACGGACGTTGCGCACTTTATCTCGGGAAGCTCGTTCGCCACGCGCTTGACGTTGTAGCCGTCAAACAAAAATAACCCCTTTTCCGCAAAAAAGATGACGCAGTCCCCGCACGCCTCGATAGAGCCCGCGTAGATGATGCCGGTGTCGCTTATCACCTTTTTCAAAATGAATTCGCTCTGCACGGAGTACGCCGTCAGCCGATATATGCCGTATTCGCGGAAGATGTAAAGGTGGCCGTGCATAGAGATCACTTTCGTCACGCGCCCGCCCTCGTCGTTGAAGTTGAGATATCCCGCTTCTGCGAGACTGACCTTCCAGTTGAAGGGATCGAAGTCGTCCGAAAACCACACCTGATTTTCAACGCCCTCCACGCCTCCGAACACGCGCTCGTTGTAGACGGCGACTGTCGAAAAGTGCGGGGCTTCGGAGTTGACCATCGCGGCGGACTTTGTGAGCACGAGAAGATCTTTGTCCTTTGAACAGAGCAAAAGGTAGTCGTTTCCGTCGAGGTTTATGTTTGCCTCCGTGATATCCCCCGTCGTTCCTATCTGCGCCACGCTCTCGAAGCCGCCTTCCCTGAAGAGGGGCGTTTTCAAGATCTCGCCGTCGCTTGTCTGCGCGACGAGCTGAAAGTCGTCCTCGCCATCCGACCTCAACCTGAAAAGAAAGATGTCCTTGAGGGTCTGATTTGCCTTGAGCGCTTCAAACTCGCCCGCGCCATTATATTTGACGGCTTTGTCAATTCCTATCTTTCCCGTGAGCGCGCCCTTTGAAAAGGCAAAGCCCCTTGCGCGCGTCGCCTTGCTCATATCCGTGACGTAGGGGTCTTTTGAGCTTACGAGTCCATTAAATCCTATCGTCACGGAGGAAGAAATGCGTTTCACTCTTTTCACGTCAACCCCTCCCGAGCGTCATAGTTTTGCCCTTGTATTTGAGATATGCGAGCTTATATCTGAAGTCCGAATCGTAGCTCGAAGCGAGATCGAACGCGCGCATGGCAAAATAATATTTACTTAGCGTCCCCGCGACGAGCAGCTCGAGGGTCATTCTCGAATCCTCTATGGAATCCGTCTCCGAGAGTTTTTCGGGCGGGTAGGCGTATCTCAAGACCGCCTCGCCGTCAAAGTCTGTCTCGAGCCTGTCGTGAAAAATTTTGAATTTCGCCTTCGCCCCCTCGCGATTCAAAGATATAGGATATAGCATGGGGCTTTTGAGGTCGCGATTGAAGATCGTCTTGTCTTTCGCTCTCACCTTCTCGTCCTTTATGTACGGCATATGCTCTGTCGCTATCTCAAAATACGCGGAGTTCAAAGAGGCGATAAGAGTCTCCTTCACGGACTTTTCTTCGTCGCTTAACGTCTCGCTTTCAAGGAAGTTTTTGCGCCCCATTCTCAAGAGGCATTCCCCGATGATTTCTTTTACGGTCATAGCTCCTCCTTTGATATTGCGGCTTGCGCAGTCGCGCAAGCCGCCTCATATCACTCGAAATTTGCAACTATCGTCATGTCCTTGTCGATAGGCGTGGTGAGGAAGTTGAAAGTCTCGCCGTTAAATAGCCACCCTCTGAAGCTGAACCCCTGCTTTGTGGGGGTCATGGGTTGCACGGCGTGCGCTCCGGGAATCACCGTCTGATCCTCAATGACCGTGCCGCCGTTCGTGTCGAAGCTGACGGTATAGTAGACGGGCGTGGGCTTCCCGGTGAACACGAGCTTTGCCTGTCCCATAGGACGCTCGCAAAGCAGGTCTGCGTACTTGACGAGGGTCGCGCTGTAGCCCGCCTTCGAGGAGATCTGATGCAATACGCTGCCGCTCTCGCCCTCGAGCCATCTCCAGTCGCAGAGCTGATGCAGCTTGAAGTCGGAGCTGTTGAGCAAATACATCGTGTCCTCTTTGACGAACCTGTCCGCGATGATCGGAATGCCCGAGAAGCTGACCGCTTTGTATCCGCCGTCGAGGGTCATATAGTCCACGTTGACGCGGTTTTTGGAGAGGAAGTCGACGTATTGCTTTCTGAGTTCATACGAGGTCACGATGAAGTCGATGTGCCCGCCGGACACCTTTTCGACGGCGTCTATCGCGTCCTGTATCGCCTCGACGTCGAGCGTGGAATCTATCGTTCTGACGTAGGGTTTGAGGAAGGAATAGTCCGCGCGCTTGAGTCCGTAAAGATACTCGCTGTCGCCGAAAATCGCCTCGAGACCGGTGATCTCGTTGTCCTTTGAGCCTTGAACGTAGATTTTGCAGCCCGCGCCGCACTTTGAGGAATTGGATTTTGAAAGCGTGATCACCTTGTTCGCCCTGTCGATGGAGATTATCCTCGAGCCGGAGATCGTCGCGTTCTTTTCCCCGCCGCTCTCGTAGACGTCGACGGTCATGCCTTCCATCAGACAATTCACGCTGTCGACGGTGAGTTGCGCGTTCGTGCTTCCCACGTTTTCGACGGTGGTAGCAATGAGTCCCGTGCCGTCGCCGTAAAGCATTCTTCCGAAGTTGAATTTGCTCGCCTTGAGCAAGCCCTCCATCTCGGCGTTGAGCAGGTTGACAAACGCTCCCGCGTTGTTTTCGGACGCGCGTATCGCCTTGTCCGAGAGTTCGATCTTGCCGTAGAGGTTCTTTAGAGTCAGCGTGAATTGCGCGTAGTTGTTCGCGCCGCTGTTGGGCAAGTCGTCGTTCTCCTCGCCCGAGCCTATTCCGCCGTTGATGCCGTAGGGCGCGAGCTTTTTGACCTCTTTGCCCCAAACGTCGGCTGTGGTCTGACCGATCTTTGCAAACAGCGGGTTGACGCCCACGTTGAGCTGGTCGGCGAGCACGCCGAGATAAAATGTTTTTAACGCCTTGTCGGCGCTTTGAAGTGTTACCATATTATTCTCCTTTTATTTGTTGTCCTTGAGGAACATTCTTCCGGCTTCGTCGATGGTCTTTGGTTTGAGTGAAGGAGCGACGATCTGCATGCCTCCGCTGAGCATGGTCTTTGGGGGATTGCGCTTTTCAATGTCGCGAAGGTAGTCGCCTATCACCTTCTTCTTCACTGCCTCAGAGTTAAAGACATAGTCGTTCAAAAATTGTCCGTCTTGCATGAGTTCGTCGGGGGAACGGTATTTTGAAACGAGCACTCTCATGAACGCCTTTTCAAGACAGCCGCCCTGCTTTTTGAGGGAGGGGTCGGATGAAATTTGCTCCGCGATGTCGCTCGCGAAGTCCCTTGCCGATGGGGTGTCTTC
>CANQAA010000057.1 GCA_947589395.1 uncultured Clostridia bacterium | reverse complement strand
ATGACCGTCGACGAGGCAAAGGCGGATTTCGAGCTCCTTGGCAAACTTCCAGGCATAAAGATCGTCGGCAAAGGCAATCACGACTACTATTGGAACTCCTTGAGCAAGATGCGCGAGAATATGCCCGGCTTTCGCTTTTTGCAAAACAACTGTTTTCTCGTCTCGAATGAGGGCGAGGTTTTGGAGCGGTTTTGCGCTCAGGACAAGCGCGCAAGAACTCAAAAGTCCCGCGAGGACGAATGTAGGCGCGTCGTCGTTGCGGGAAGCAGGGGGTGGAATTTGCCCTCGTCCGACTCCTCCGACGCGGATTTGAAAATTTTCAAAAACGAGCTCAACCGTCTCGATCTCTCCCTGTCCGCCGCAAAGGCTTCGATGAGGGAGGGGGACGTGCTCGTTGCGCTTCTTCATTATCCGCCGTTTGACGCGGACTACAGGGAGAGCGCGGTCACCTCTCTTCTTGAAAAGTACGGCGTGAGGTTTGCCCTATACGGTCATTTGCACGGCAAAGGCGTGCGCGCGACCAAAAAAGTTTCAAAGCGCGGGATAGACTATTTTCTCACTTCCTGCGATCTCGTCTCAAACAAACTCGTGTTCGTCACGGAAATTTGATTTACACCGTTAAAAACAAAAAAATAGGCTGAATTTGGAAAACAGTGCTCTAAATTCAGCCGATTTTTGTAATACTATTCTCAAAAATATGCTAATTTGGAATGGTCAACGCAAAATTTTCGCGTTTTCACTCCCCTTTCAGAAGTTGGTCTATCCTCTTTAAGACCTCTTCTTTTCCGAGCTTTTTTTCGGATGAGGTGACAATTATGTTGTCAACTCCGATAGAGAGCCCCGCCGCGATAGTCTGCAAAGACTTCTTCGCCGCCTGCTTTGAGAGCTTGTCCGCTTTTGTTGCGATCACCGTGAACGGAATGGAATATTGATAAAGATAGCCAAGCAACATCCTGTCGTCGTCGCTCGGTTCTCTTCTTATGTCCACGAGCACGAACACGTTGACGAGATTTTCGCTCGCCTCGAGATACCCTTCGATGAGGCTTCCCCACTTTTGCTTTTCTTCCTTCGCCACCTTAGCGTAGCCGTAGCCGGGCAGATCGACGAAATAATATTCCCCGCCGTTTATCTCGAAATAGTTGATGAGGCGAGTGCGGCCGGGCGCGGACGACGTCTTTGCAAGCTTGCTTTGGTTCGTCAAAAAGTTGATGAAGGAGGATTTGCCTACGTTGGACTTGCCCGCGATGGCGATCTCGGGCGCGCCGTAATTTTGTATCTTCTCCGCCTCCGCCACCGAAATTTTGAATTTGGCTTGTTTTATCATATTCCACCTCCTAAAGTTATACGACCATTTTATATTGCGCGCGACTTGTTTGTCAATCTTTTGAGGCGCGTAAAGTCAAAAACGACCGCGTCGGTCGTTTTTGTTTTGGAGATCCAAAATTTGAGTTATATCCCCGCAATATGCGTTTAGATATCCGTTATGCGATCTTCTCTTCCCGCTTGACGACGGGCTTTTCCTTTTTCTCGATGGCGCTTCTTGTGACGATGACTTCCTTGATGGACTTGTCGGAGGGGATCTCGAACATCAGATCGAGCAACACGTCCTCCAAAATAGCCCTCAGCCCTCTTGCGCCCGTGTTGAGCTGAATCGCCTTTGCCGCAATCGCTCTCAACGCGTCGTTTTCAAACTCCAGCTCCACGCCGTCGATCTTGAACTGAGACTTATATTGTTTTGTGAGCGCATTCTTTGGCTCGCTCAATATCTTCACGAGCGCGTCCTCGTCGAGCGCGTTGAGCCCGACGACGATCGGCACTCTGCCCACAAACTCCGGAATGAGGCCGTATTTGATGAGGTCTATGGGCTGAAGCGCCTCGATGAGTTCGTCGTAGCGATAGTCCGTCGTTCCCTTGACGGCCGAGCCGAAGCCGAGTTTGGAGCTGTCCCTGCGGTTGTCGACGATCTTGTCGAGATCTACAAATGCGCCGCCGCACAAAAACAGAATGTTTGTCGTGTCAAGCTGATAGCACTCCTGATTGGGATGCTTTCTGCCGCCTTGAGGGGGCACGTTTGCCACCGTACCCTCGATTATCTTGAGCAGAGCCTGTTGCACGCCCTCTCCGCTTACGTCGCGCGTGATGGACACGTTCTCGCCTTTTTTTGCGATCTTGTCTATCTCGTCGATATAAACTATGCCCATTTCCGCCTTTTTGAGGTCGCCGTTTGCCGCTTGAATGAGTTTGAGCAAGATGTTTTCGACGTCCTCGCCGACGTAGCCCGCTTCGGTGAGCGTGGTCGCGTCCGCAACGGCGAACGGGACGTTGAGGATCTGCGCGAGCGTCTTTGCAAGCAGCGTCTTGCCCGAACCCGTCGGTCCCAAGAGCAAAACGTTGCTCTTTTCGATGACCACGTCGTCGGAGGGCTTGCTCATGCCGCTTATGCGCTTATAATGATTGTACACGGCAACCGAGAGCACTCTCTTTGCGCTCTCCTGACCAATGATATATTCGTCGAGCTTTTCCTTTATCTCCTTCGGAGTGAGCAAACTCATGCCCTTTTCCTCTTTGGGCTCGTCCTTGCCCAAAAGATACACGCACTCGTCGATGCACTCGTTGCAGATCGTGACGCCGTTTGGAGCGCATATTATCTTTTCGACTTCGCCTGCGAACTTTCCGCAAAAGCTACAACGCTGTTCCCTTTTATAACCGTCCATTTTACCTCTTTTTAATTTCTCGTATAAAAGATCTTGTCCACGAGTCCGTAGTCCTCAGCTTCCTCTGCGGACATATAGAAGTCCCTGTCTGTGTCGATCTCGATCTTGGCAAGATCCTGACCCGTGTTTGAAGCAAGGATCTTGTTGAGACGCTCTCTGGTCTTCAAAATTTCCTTAGCCTGAATTGCGATATCGCTCGCCTGACCCTGCGTTCCGCCAAGAGGCTGATGGATCATGATCGTGGCGTTTGGCAAGGCAAATCTCTTGCCCTTAGCTCCTGACGAGAGCAAAAACGCTCCCATAGACGCCGCCATGCCCACGCATATCGTCGAGACGTCGCACTTGATGTAGTTCATCGTGTCGTATATCGCAAATCCCGCGCTCACGGAGCCGCCGGGACTGTTGATATAAAGGCTGATGTCCTTTGAGGAGTCCTTTCCCTCGAGATAGATAAGCTCGGCAACGATGGTGTTTGCCATCATGTCGGTTATCTCGCCCGTCAAAAATATTATCCTATCCTCGAGCAGGCGGGAGTATATGTCATACGACCTCTCGCCTCTGCCCGTCTGTTCAACGATATACGGTATTGTAAATTCATCTTTTATCATAATTTCATCTCCTGTTTACACTATATTATTTTACTCAAAGCCAAAGGGCTTTATTCTGCGTCTTTTGGCGCTTTATCCGTCTTTTTTGCCGTTTTTGCGGGAGCTTTCTTGGGGGCGGGCTTTTTTTCTTCGGCGGGAGCTTTCTCCTCGCCTTCAGCCTCGACCTTTTTCTTTCTCGCGGGCTTCTTTGCGGGAGCGGCTTCCTCGACGGGTTTTGTTTCCTCGACGGGCGCTTCTACCGCTTGCTCGGCGGGAGCCGCTTTCTTTTTCGTCGTCTTTTTGGGCTTTTCGAGGTTGAGCTTCTTCAAAAGATCCATGAGCTTTTCAAAGAGGACGTGATTGACGATCCCCGCTATCTGGTTTTGATTGAGGGTCTTTTTGTACTCTTCGGCGCTCATCGCCTGCTCGTCGGCGAGCTCCTCGATGAACTTGTCCACCTCTTCGGGCTCGACCTTGACCTCTTCGCGTTTGACGATTTCCTCAACGCAGGCGCGCACCTTGATGTTTCTTGCCGCCATGTCCTTGTAGGTCTCGCGCAGTTGCTCCATCGTGGTGTTGGTGTGTTTGAAATAGTCGTCTATGGAGAGCCCTCTATATTGCAATTGCTCGGAGTAATCCTCGATTATGTCGTCTATCTCGCGCTCGACCATAGAATTTGGGATGTCCATCTCCGTCTTGTCGGCGATCGCTTGAAGCAGATCTTCCTCGAGTTGATGCTCCGCCTCGTGTTCCGCCTCGTGCTCGAGGGTCTTGACGACGTCGGCTTTATACTCCTCAAACGTGTCGAACTCCGAAATTTCCTTTGCGAAGTCGTCGTTGAGCTCGGGTATCTCGTTTTTGTATACGTCCTTCACGGTGCAGGTGAAAACGACGGGTTGATCCGCGAGAGCGCTCTCGAAGTAGTCTTTGGGGAAAGTGACGTTCACTTCCTTCACGTCGCCCGCCTTCACGCCGACGAGTTGCTCCTCAAAGCCGGGAATGAAAGTGTTTGAGCCGAGCGTGAGTTCGAAGTCGTTGGCGCTGCCGCCGTCAAACGCGACCCCGTCCTTTTTGCCGACGAAATCGATCAAAACGACGTTGCCGTTTTCGGCGACTTCGACGGGCACACGGCGCACCTGCTTTTGCTGAGCGTTGGCGATGAAAGCGTCGACCTGCTCGTCGGTGACCTTTTCGACCTTCTTTTCAATGCCGAGACCCTTGTACTCTCCGAGTTTGACTTCGGGATATACTGTCATTGTGAGCGAGAATTTCACCCCGCCGTCCTCCGTGACGTCAACGTCGTCGACGCTGTCGAAGGACACAAATTCGAATTCTCCCGTCTTGCTTAGTTCGTCGATCGCCGCGTCGATGAGTTCGTTTACGGCGTCCGAGAAAAACACCGGGCCGTACATTCCCTCTATAACCTTTCTCGGGGCGTGACCCTTTCTGAAGCCGGGCACGTTATATTTGTTCTTGTTCTTGATATACGCGGTATTTGTGGCGGCGTCAAGGGCGGCCTTGTCGTTTGCGCAATCGATCTTCACTTGGCTCTTTTCGAGCTTTTGGACGGTATAGTTCATAAATCCTCCGAATCGTCTGTTTTTACAGCAATATATAATTAGTAGATGAGATTATAACATAACGCGCGCAAAATTGCAACAATATTTTCGGATTTTGATTTGGCAAGAGCGAATGAAAAAATTTTTAACAAATATGCGCGAGCGCCGGGCGTTTCTTAAATCAAAAAGCGCGCCACGCGTTGAAAATAATATGTTGTAAAAGCCGCGCCGCTATGATATAATGATTTTCAATATGGGAAGCGACCTATTTTCCTTGAAAGCGCTCGCTCTCGAGCTTGACAAAGAGCTCAAGGGAGCAAAAGTAGACAAGATCCAACAGCCCGAATGCGACGAGCTGCGCTTCTTTTTGCGCTCAAGGAGCAAAAACGCGTGTCTCGTTGCAAGTTGCAACGCCCAAGCGCCGCGAGTTCATCTCACCGCGACGAAAAAGGCGTCCCCGAAGGTCGCGCCCGGCATGCTGATGCTGCTGAGAAAATACCTCTCCGTCGCCGTGATAAGCGAGATAGGCATATACAACGCGGACAGGATACTCTATGTGAAATTTTCGGCGAGAAACGAGATGGGCGACGAGGCGGAATATTATCTTTTTGCCGAGATCATGAACAGATATTCAAACCTCGTGTTCACGGACTCCAACCTCATCATTCTCGACGCGATCAAGCATCTTCCCCTCGACATAGCGCGCGATCACGTCGTCATGCGCGGCGTGAAGTACGCCCCCGTCAAGCAGCAAAAGATAAGCTATCTTCTCGGCGGCGAAAAGGAGCTTGCGGCGTTTGAGGGCGGAGACCTCTTCAGATATATTCTCAACAACATCTCGGGCTTTTGCGGCAACACGGTGACGGAGCTTCTCTTGCGCGCGGGAGTGCCTCAGACGCTCGACGGGGCGCTAAGCGACGAGCAACTCTCACGCCTTATAGCCGCCTTGAAAAGTTTTCGCGAAATGCGGGAATTTGCACCCTGCATTCAATTTGGCGAGGTCTACCCAATGCAATATCGCTCGCTTGGGGAGGCAACAAGCTACGCGTTCATGAGCGAAGCCTACGACGCGCTTTACACGGACATTGACATTCAAATTCGCAACCGCGCGAGGCTGAAGGCGCTCTCATCACAAGTCAAAAAGCTGTTGGCGAGGATAGACAAAAACATCGCGCAGGACGTCGAACGCTTAAATGAGTGCGAGTCTATGGACAAGTTCAGGATATACGGGGAGCTCATTGTAGGCAACATCTATCTTATAAAACGCGGGGACGAGACGCTCGAGTGCGAAAACTACTTTGACGGCACGCGCGCGAAAATCAAGCTCGACCCGACCCTCTCCCCCTCCAAAAACGCGGCGGCATATTTTGCAAAGTACAACAAACTCAAGCGCACGAAGGAGTTCACCGTAGGCAAACTATCTTCGGACAGGGAGCTGAAGAACTACGTTATGTCCATCGAAAGCGAGCTTGAAAGTTTGCCGTATGAGGCGAGCGTCACGCCCATAGAGGAGGAGCTCGAGGCGCTGGGAGTCGGAAAGCGCAAGGCGGGGACGAAGGTGCGCAAGGAGCAAAAAGAGCCGCCTTACATCTACGAAGTGGACGGATTTGAGATCTTGCGAGGAAAAAACAACTTGCAAAACGACGAGCTCACCTTCAAGACGGCGTGCTCGAGCGATATCTGGCTTCACGTCAAAAACGAACACGGACCCCACGTCGTCATACTCTGCGAAGGAAGGTCCGTGCCCGAAAAAGTAATAAAAATCGCGGCGGAGATCGCGGCATGCTTTATGGGAGCGGCGTCGGACGTGGACTACACCCGTCGCGTCAATGTCAAGCGCAAGCCGGGCGGACATCCCGCGCAAGTCGTCTACGTCAACTTCAAGACGCTGCGCGTGAACCCCGACCCCCACAAGGAATTTTTGATAAAAAGCTGACTTTAAAAAAATTAAGCGGTCAGAAGACCGCTTTTTCGTTCATTTGTTTTGTTTTCTCACTTCTCTTAACACCGCCTTGAAATATTCGGGCAAAGGAGCGCGAAAGGTCATCTGCTCCCCCGTCACGGGATGAACAAGCGTGAGTACGGTCGCATGCAACAGCTGCCCCTTGTCAAACAGCTTTTGCGAGCCGCCGTACACCTTGTCTCCCACGATCGGATGATGAATGCTGCTCATGTGCACCCTTATCTGATGCGTCCTGCCCGTTTCGAGTTCAAAGAGCACGAGCGCGCAATTTTTGAATTGCTCTATCACTCTATAGCGCGTGACGGCGCTCCGCCCTCCCTCGACGACGTCCATGCGTTTTCTGTCCTTTTTGTTTCTGCCGATAGGCGCGTCCACTTTGCCGCTCATCGTCTTGAAATTGCCGTCGCAAAGCCCGATATATATTCTTCGCGCGGTCTTTTTTTGTATCTGCTTAGAAAGGGAGAGGTGCGCCTCGTCCGTCTTTGCAACGGCGATGAGACCTGAGGTGTCCTTGTCCAGCCTGTGCACTATGCCCGGCCTTATCACGCCGTTTATCGAGCTAAGCGAGTTAAAAGAAAAGAGCAACGCGTTGACGAGAGTGTCGTTTTTTTGATAGGAGCTCGCCGGGTGCACAACCATGCCCTTAGGCTTGTTGATGACGGCAAAGCTGTCGTCTTGAAATACGATATCTAATGGGATATTTTCCGCCGTGACGTTTTCAAGCGGCTTGGGCGCGGGAAGCTCGAACTCCACGAGATCGCCCTCGCTCACCTCATACCCCGCTTTTTTTCTTGCGACGCCGTTGACAAAAACGCGCCCGCTCTCTATTTCATTTTTTGCATGAGAACGGGACACCTGCCAATTTTTTGATATGAACACGTCAAGGCGCGACTTTTCCTGAGATATCGCCGTCATACGTCCTCGCCCTTCTCCTCGCCACTCTCCTCGTCGGTCTTGGTCTCATCATTTTGCTCTTTTGGCTCTTCGAAATCAAAATCGTTTTTCGACTCGAGCATTGGGTTGAGATTTATTGGCGCGTCAAGCGGGTCTGCGCCTTCCTCGACGGGCTTTTTTTGACTTTCGAATTCCTTTTGATTTTTTCTGCCCTCCTGAACGAGCATGACGGTCAAAACTATGATGAGCCAAAACGCCCCTATCGTCACAAAGTTGTCCGCCACGTTGAAAACGGGAAAATCAGGCCAGAAGGAAAATTGCACGAAGTCGCGGACGTAGCCGAGCTGCAGCCTGTCGATGACGTTGCCGATCCCCCCGCCCACGAGGAAGATGAGGGGGAGCCTCAACCACATCGTCTGCTTTTGCGCGACGACGAGATAGACCAAGATCGCCGCCATGATGACGAGCGTCACGACCGAAA
>CANQAA010000056.1 GCA_947589395.1 uncultured Clostridia bacterium | reverse complement strand
TTTTCGGTCTCGTCGTTCGCCTTTTTCACCGCGTCGCCGAGCGCCGCAAGGACGAGATCCTCGAGCATTTCGACGTCGTCCGGGTCGACCGCTTCCGGCTTTATGCTCACGCTGACGGGAGTTTTGTCGGCGGTGATGACCACCTCAACGAGTCCGCCCCCCGCAGTGCCGGTGACTTCGGTTTCGGCAAGCTTTTCCTGAGCTTCCTGCAACTTTTTTTGCATCTGCTGAGCTTGCTTCATCAATTGCTGTATATTGCCGCCTCCATAGCCGCCATATCCCATAATTTGTTGCCTCCGATAATTTGTTTATTCTTGCCTGCCCTTTGTCTTGAACACTTCGAGAGTGGAGTCGAACATGTCCTTGAGATAGGGCAAGACTTTGTTTTCGTCAAGACGGAGCTTCTCTAAGAGGACGAGCTTTCGTTCTCCGACCTCCGCCGTCGCTTCGAACGCGCGATTGAGCGCGTCCCTGTTCACTTTGTCCTGGACGATCTTCATCGTCGCGCTGTCGGGAAGGTAGATGACGAACTCCTCGTCGCTCATCTGCTTGTCGGCGTCTTTGAGCGCGAGCGCCAACAAATTGAACCCTTCCTTCATCAGCTCGGACGCTATGTGCACCCACACCTGCTTTGCGTCCAAAATCGCAGGCGGGACGTTAAAACCCGATTTTTTCAGGGAATTGAGCGTCTTTTCAAGCCTCAGTATCCTCGCCGCCTGTTCGGACTCTCCCATTCCGACGTCCAGACAAGCCTCGACGATCGCGCCCTCAAAGAGTATGCGGTGTTGAGAGGAATATCTCAGCTCCCCTTCGAGCTTCGAGAACGTCTTCATCACGTTCAGGCACTTTTGAGCGGGATAGGCGTCGGCAAGCTCCTTCAGCCCGTCAAAGACGCCCTTTGGAAGACTGATAAGACGCCACGCGTCGCTGCACTGCTTGATGTAGAGCACGTTGCGCATGAGCTCCGCAAGGTCCTTTGCGAGAATTGGGATGCTCTTTCCAAGCTCCGTGAGCTCGGCGACCTTCTTCAGCGCCCCGTCCGCGTTGCCCTCGAGCACGTCCTTTGCGAGCGCTCTGAGCTTTGACGGGTCGGACGCGCCAAGCACCTCGAGCACGCCGTCGTAAGTTATCTTGTTGTCGCAATAGCTCACGCACATATCGGCGATGGAAAGCGCGTCTCTGACGCTCCCGTTGCCATTGGCCGCGATGAGTTCAACCGCTTCGTCCTCGTACTTTGCGCCTATATCGTCAAAGATGAAGCGAATGCGATCCGCGATCACCTTGCTCGGAACGAGGCGGAAGTCAAACCTCAAGCACCGTGAGAGTATCGTCGCGGGGATCTTGTGTATCTCGGTCGTCGCCAAAATGAAGATGGCGTGCGCGGGCGGCTCTTCAAGCGTCTTGAGCAACGCGTTGAACGCTGAGGTCGAGAGCATGTGCACCTCGTCGATGATATACACTTTGTATCTCCCGACGGTGGGCGGAAAACCTATCTTGTCCGTGAGCTCCCTGATTTGATCGACGGAGTTGTTTGAAGCGGCGTCGAGCTCTATGACGTCGAAGTTGGCGCTTGAGGAGAGCTCCAGACAGTGCTCGCATTTGAGACACGGCGAACCGTTGACGGGAGATAGACAATTGACCGCCTTTGCGAAGATCTTTGCGACGGACGTCTTGCCAGTGCCCCTCGTCCCCGTGAAAATGTACGCGTGACCGACGTTGTCGTTCTTTATCTGATTGGTCAGCGTTTTCACGATGTGATCCTGCCCGATGACCTTGTCAAAGGTGTCGGGACGGTATTTTCTGTATAGCGATGTGTAAGCCATATATCTATTATAAACTAATATTTTTGATATAGCAAGAAAAATTCTCAACAGATTATTTCGCGCATTTTTCGCGCGCCTGTCTTTGGTTTTTTTCAAAAAAAACTCAATGCATATCTCAATTCAGCCTGTCATAGAGCGCCTTTTTTGTTAGCGCGAGCTGAACGAGCTGATATCTTATGGACGACGTCGCTCTCACTTCTCCCCTTGTGAGCTCTATGTTTTCAACGAGCGCGAGAGCCGTGACGATGGCAAGTTTTATCTCCGCCGCCCGCTCGTCAGTCTCCCCCTCAAGTCTCTTGTACGCCTCGCTTTTGAAGTCGACAAGGCTTTCTTTTAACGCGCTCACGGCGATGGACGCGTCCTCGATCGTCGCCTCTTTTGCGTTCAGCTCGTTTGTAAGATCGTAGAGTTTGTCAAACGTCCCCTGAAAGTAGCCGAGCGCAAACTCGACAGCGCTCTTGTCCTTTGCCCACTTGAGCTTGGGAGCGGAAATTTCAACGCGCTTCAAATACGCTCCCTCGCCCTCGAGCTTTTTGAGCACGCTCTCCCCCTGCGCTTTGTCCTTGTAGACGGCGTAGATTATCTCATAGCTCTCCTCTTTCAGAACATATCCCGCGCCACCCCTGCTTTTTATGAGGTCTGAAGTCGTCCTTGCAAGCGTCAAGTCCTCGTACGGCCCTGTCGCGAGCATAAAAAAGCTCTCGCTCTCCTCCTTTGAAAACGCCGCGAGCATTGCGCCGCCGTCAAACATAAAGCACATGAGGAGCGTCGCCCCAATGCACAAAATTATCGCCGCCACAACAAAAGCATTCTCGCCCCTTCGCATAAGAAAATATATTTAGAATGCGCGATTTTCATTCTGAAAACAAAACGAGTCGCAAACTTTATGACCCGCTCACGAAATAAAAACGCTATTCTTGAAAATATTTTTTGCTCAGAAGAAATAGCGATTGGGCTTTTTGTCCTCTATCACCCTTTCGAGGACGAAGGAGTCGAAGTCGACTTCTTCAACGAAGTCTCTCGGAAGATATTTCGCGCGATTGAAGCGCTCGAAGTGCTTGAAATGAGCGGGCAGACTCACGGGGGAGGCGATGTCGAGCATGTGGCTCACCTCCTGCAGCGCATGGATATAGCTTGCGCCGCTAAGCGCCTTGTCGTCCTCATAGATGACGTTCTTTTTCAGCTTGTCGCCCACATATAGCTTCGCCCAGATCTTCATAAAAAGATTATAACATCAAATCCGCGCCGTAGCAACAAAATTGTATCCTCTCGCATTAAATCGTCGAAATACGTTTCATCATCTTATATTATATTTTGAAAATTTTATTGCTAACGACAAAAAATTGTGTTATTCTTTTTAACTACGGGAGTAACTATGAGCTTCGCAAAATTTTCAAGCGACTATCTTCTTGAAACATTCACCCTCGTTGACAACTTGTTCATAAACGAGTATCTTCCCTATTGCGACGAAAAACAGATAAAAACTTATCTCACAGGGCTTTACCTTTGCGCGAACCCCGCGAGCGACAACTCCCTTTCCGCGCTCAGCCAAAGGCTGGACATGACCGTGAGCGAAATTTTGTCCGCGTACTCCTTCTTTGAGGATCTCGGGCTTGTGAGGATAATTTCAAAAGAGCCGCTTCAGGTCGAATATCTCAGCTTAAAGAAGTCCATGCAACCTCCCAAAAAATATCGCGGCGAAAAGTGGAACGACTTCAACACGCATCTTCAGCAGATGTTCAACGAGCGCATGCTCACGCCAAACGAATATAACGAATATTATATGTTCCTCGACGAGAGCAAGCTGAGTCAGGACGCGATGCTGATGATCGTGCAATATTGCATAAATCTCAAGGGCGAGAGCGTGCGCTATCCCTACATCCTCACCGTCGCGCGCAACCTCGTGGCGGACGGGGCGCGCACATTGCAGGACGTGGAACAAAAGCTCAGCGAATTTGAAGATCAAAGCGAGCTTTTGCGTCAGGTGCTCTCCTCATTGAACAGAAAGGGCTCTGCCGAGCTCGAGGAAAAGCAGATGCTCAAAAAGTGGCAGCGCAGTTGGGGGTACGAGCCGGACGCGATCATCGCCGCCGCAAAGACACTCAAAGGGAGCAAGACCTTCTTCAAACTCGACGCGCGCCTAAACGAATTTTACAAGCTGTCCATATTCACGGCGGACGAGATGAAGGATTGGCAGGCAAGAAAGGACTTCCTTGCAGAGCTCGCGATCGCCGTCAACAAAAACTTGGGTGTGTACTACGAGTCCTTCGAGCACGAGATCGAGGTTTATATCGCGCCTCTTTTGGCAAAGGGGTTTGAAAAGGAAGCGCTCATCAGGCTCGCGCATCACTGCTTCACCTCAAACGTGCGCTCGCTCGAGGGGTTCAACTCGGTGGCTAACAAGTTCTATCAAAACGGCTTGCTCAGCGCAAGCAGCATAGACGAATATCTCATAAGCCAAGCAAAGCAGGACGAAAAGATCAAGCGCATTCTGGAGGCGAGCGGGCAAAGCCGCGCCGTCACAGTGAAGGATCGCGACTTCTATCGCACCTGGAGCGCGGAATGGGGCTTTGACGACGAGATCATCATGTACGTCGCCTCACTTGCAAACGGCAAACCATACGCGGTCGCGTTCATCAATCAGACTCTTGCTAACTTCAAGGCGAACTCCATCTCCACTCTCGAGGCGGCAAAAGCGTTCGGCGTGAACGACAAACCGCATGAGAAAAACTTCGACGAGCGGGAATATTCAAAGGAGGAGCTCAGGTCCATCGCCACGAGCATAGACAGTCTGAGCGAGGAGGACGTATGATAAAAGATACGGCAAAACGCATTGCGCTCGACGCCTTGAGAAAGCGAAGCGAAAAAAGCGCTGACGAGGCGAAAGCAAGACTTGACAAGGCGTTTCAAATCGAAGAGATAAGCTCCTCCCATGCGAAATATATGAGCGCGCTCTTCTCCTCCGCGATGAAAGGCACGGGCGACGAAAGCGTCCAAAACGCGCTTTTATCCTATCAAAACGCATTGAAAAAACACGGATTTTGCGAAGATGATTTCAAAGCGAAGCCATATTGCGAAAAGTGCGACGACAAGGGCATATCGGGCGGCAAACTGTGCGATTGCGTCTTTGACGAGTATGTGAAAAGTTTGAGTTCGCTTTTAGAGATAGAAAAGCGCGCGCCGTTTTCATTTGAGGATAACAACCTCAAAGTCGTGCAAGACGAGACGCAGCGCAAGGAGCTTAAAAAGGTATACGCGTATATGCAGGCGTACGCAGACAAGCTCCCCGACGTCAAGTTGCAAACCGTGTTGCTCAGCGGCGGCGTGGGCACGGGCAAGAGCTCGATCGCAAGCGCGGTGGCAAGAAGAACTGTCGAGAGGGGGCTGGAGTGCATGTTTTTGTCCGCCTACGAGTTCAACTCGAAGATGCTTGTCTGCCACACCTCCCCCGCGAAAGAAAAATATGCGGCGCTCGAGGACGTTTTGGGGTGCGATCTTCTTGTCATTGACGATCTGGGCGTTGAACCAATGCTCAAAAACGTCACCGTAGAGTACCTTTTGCTCGTTTTGGACGAGAGAAGGCGGGCGGGACTTTGCACGATCGTCACAACAAACCTCAGCGCGGACAGGATCATGTATCGCTACGGGGAGAGGGTGTACTCCCGCCTGTGCGGCAAGACGCAGTCTCTATATGTTGAGCTGAGCGGAAAAGACTTGAGACTTGGCAAATGATTTTTGCGTTTGATATACGCGTTTTTTCTCTTGATCTATCGCATTTTTGCCGACTTAAGTAAAAATTTTGCAATACATATGCAAATTTCAAGCTAAAATGACTTATCCCATCCGCCTCGCGGCGGATTTTTTTGTCGGCAAATTTTGTGAACATAAGCATGATGTTTGTCGGCAAATCCCTCAAGCGTGGGACACTTTTTTTATTGGAAAATTTGAAAACGTAAAAGAATATTTTGCCTACTGAATCGCGAAACGCAAATTTTGTTTTGTAGGCTGATTTTTATAACTCAAATTGTTTTTACTCAATAAAAAAAACAGCGGCGTGACATTTGCCACGCCGCGAAGCCTTTTTCTATCGCTCTTCTCTGAAGTACGACACGCCAAGCGCCGCCGGCGGTTGATTTTCACGCCTGTTGATGACGCTTGTGATGATGAGCACCACCATCGTCACCAAATACGGCAACAGCTTGATGAGCTCCTTTTGGTTGAACGCCACGTTCAGGTAGTTCGGCGCAAGATACAGCGCGCCAAAGAGAATTGAGCCGAGAATGCTCCAATTCGGCTTCCAGATCGAGAAGATGACCAGCGCCACTGCGATCCAGCCGTATGTGTCCACCGTATACTCGAGGCTGCCGCCGAGATAGTCGAAGATATAGAACAAGCCGCCAAGTCCCGCGATGCCCGAGCCTATCATCGTTGCGAGGTATCTATACTTTCCAACGCTTATGCCCGCCGCGTCCGCCGTAGCGGGATTTTCGCCCACCGCGCGGAGGTTGAGCCCTACCCTCGTCCTCTTGATGACGATCGCAGTGATGATCGCAATTATTATCGCAAGATAGACGAGCGTGCCGTAGTTCAAAAACAAATTGCTGAACCAATCGAGGTTTTGCCCGTTGACAAAGCCCTTTGTGAACGCCTTGCTGACGTCGCTGAAGCCCGTGCGATCCATAGAACCGAGAATGAAGCTCATAAGTCCCGCGCCGAATGTGGTGATGGTAAGACCCGTGACATTTTGATTGCATCTCAGCGTGACCGTCAAAAAGCTGAAGATCAAGCCCCCGAGCATAGCGAACAAAAACGCGCAAATGATGCCGACGAGCACCACCGAGAAACCGTTGATCGCCCCGCCGTTCAAGCCGTCGAGATAGGAACGGATGCCAAGACAGCCGCCTATCGCGCCCATGCACATGATGCCGGGAATGCCCAAATTGAGGTGACCGGATTTTTCGGTTATGATTTCACCGGTAGCGCCGTACAAAAATACCGTGCTGAACCTGATCGAACTTCTCAAAAATGCCCAAAACATTACTTTGTCACCTCCTCGTCGACTTCCGTCTGCTCTTCCGTTTGAACTCCGCTCGGCTCTTCGAGCTGTTCGCTTTGCGCGATCTCGTCACTTACAACGGCTTCGCTCTTTGCCTTGCGGAAGTTAAACTTGACCCTGTAGTTGACAAAGAACTCGCTCGCGATGACGATGAAGAAGAACACGCCCGTGATTATATCGGGATAAGAGCCGCCCAAGCCGTAAGTCATTGACAGCTGAGCCGCGCCCTTTTTCAAAAACGCAACGAGGAAGGCTATCACCGCCATATAGATGGGATTGAACTGTCCGAGCCAGCTCACCAAAATAGCCGTGAAGCCTCTGCCGCCCGCAGTCTCCGTCGTGATAGAAAAGCTTGTGCCGCCCACGAGCAACCAACCCGCTATGCCGCAGATCGCGCCCGAAAGCAACATAGTGCGAATGATGACCTTCGGCACGCTTATGCCTATATATTTTGCCGTGTTCACCGACTCTCCGACGACGGACAGCTCATAGCCGTGCTTTGAAAAGCGAAGGTATATATACATGAACACCGTGACGATCGCAACGACGATTATGTTGATGACGTACGGCTGATTGTTCACTCTCGGAAATTGTCCGTATCTCAAAACGCCGAGCACAGCCGAGCCGCTTGGCACCCAAATCATGATGGTGTAGGCGACAAGACCTATCGCGATGTAGTTCATCATCAAGGTGAAAAGCGTCTCGTTTGTGTTCCACTTTGCCTTGAATATTGCGGGAATGACGCCCCATATCGCGCCGCCCGCCACGCTTGCCAAAAGCATGATGATGATGAGCGCTTCGTTTGGCACGCTGCCTTTGATATAGAACATGCAGGTCGCGCACATGAGACCGCCCATGAGCACCTGTCCCTCTGCGCCGATATTCCAGAACTTCATCTTGAAGGCGGGAGTCACCGCAAGCGCGATGATGAGAAGTATCGCCATTTCCTGGAGCAAATTGATGAAGTTTCTCAACTGCATGAAGTTGCCCTTGCCCATTTCGACAAAGAATCCGCCAAAATTGCCGCCTTCTGCGACGGTGATGATCGCGCACACGAAAAACGCAAGCACGACCGCGCCCGCCTTGATGAGAAGCGCCTTCCACTTTGGCATATCCATGCGCTTTGAAATGTGGATCGGGGACTCCATTTTGAATTTGCCGACGAATGCGGAAAACTTGTTTGCGATTGCCGAATCATTCTGCTTCATTGGCATTACCTCCTTCGGAATTTTCCTCTGTCACCGTCTCTTTGTCGGACTTTGTCATGAGAAGTCCTATCTCGTTCTTGTCGGCTTCTCTTCCGTTCACGACGCCCGTGACCTTGCCGCCGCAAATGACGAGGATGCGGTCGCAAAGCTCAATGAGCACGTCCAGATCCTCGCCCACGAAGATGACCGCCACGCCCATACCCGTAGCGGTGTTCGTCTTCTTTGACACGCCGAGGAACGGGCACAGTCCCA
>CANQAA010000055.1 GCA_947589395.1 uncultured Clostridia bacterium | reverse complement strand
CGTCTGCGAGCCCGCCGTTGCCGGCAACACCGCCACCAACGCCACCAAGCCCGCCACCGTCGAGACCGGCTACGAGCTCATGGTGCCCATGTTTGTCAACGAGGGGGATACGATTAGAATAGATACTCGCACCGGCGAATACATGTCCCGCGTCTGAGCGCGCTATTTGGCGTGATACATCGTCAAAACCCATTTTGCTCCTGTCATGTACGAAAAGTACATTAGACAGTCGCAAAATGGGCTTTTCCTTGTCTAACGCCAAATATCGCAGCTCAGACGATGGACATGATAGGAGAAAGTGCGTCCCCGTTCGCAAAACAGCCGTCACCGACAAGTCATGTGCGAATAGCACATTAGGCTTGCCATTGACGGCTTTTTTGTTTGTCCTTCACGCTCACATTCGCTCAGACAAGGGACATGAGGGGAATAAGGAAGATTTGCTCCTGTCATGTGCGAACAGCGCATTAGGCGGCTTGTCGAGCGCCTCTTTCGCGCACTGCATCTAATTATCGCGCTCAGACGATGGACATGAGGGGTATACAACGAGCACTCATTCGAAGACCTGCTTGAGCACAACGAACACTCATTCGGAGCGTTCTTAGACCTTGCCCGAGAAACTCAATTGAAACTTGCTGTCTCGGGGCCCCCGCAAAAATATGCAATGTTTTTGTGGGTTAATGTACGGGGTGGAGCCGCAACGGCGGCGACCGCAGTCCAAACCCCAACAAACGAGGCAAGCTCATTTGTTGGGGACCCCGATTTTACCCCATAAAAACAGGCAAGCTGTTTTGATGGGGACCCCGATTTTACCCCATAAAAACAGGCAAGCTGTTTTGATGGGGACCCCGTGTCCGAGCGGTTTTACCATTTATCTCAAGTTGATGAAGAAAAACGAGAACCCCGTTCGGGCTGAGAGTTTAACTTCAAATGGTAATTTAGAGCGAGTGCCACCCAAGCACAAAAATTAGGCGAGCTATATCCACATCTAAGATGTGAGATATCTGTGAGCCGTTAAGATTTTCGTGCGCGGAGCAGCGAAAAAACCGCGCCGCCCTCATAAGGACTTGCAAAACGCAAGTCCTGAGGGCATACGCGGTTTTTGAGCGGGTATTGACATTTAGCTTTATATGTTGTATCCTTAAATCAGTATAGCATATTGTTAATATAAAATATAATATTTATCAATATGCAAAAAATTACGGCCGAAAAAGGCGCTAAGGAGGCTTATTGGGGGAAAATGGATGAAGTTAAAGTGATCGAGATCAAAAAGAGCGTTTTTGCGGATAACGACGCGGACGCCGCGCGCTTGAGAGAGGAGCTAAGGGCAAAGGGCGTGTTTTTGCTCAACCTGATGTCCTCGCCGGGCAGCGGCAAGACGACGACGCTGATAAAGACGATCAATTTGCTCAAAGACAGGTTGCGCGTTGCGGTGATGGAGGCGGACATCGACTCCGACGTGGACGCAAAAAAGATCCTTGCGGCGACGGGAGTGCAGTCTATACAGTTGCACACGGGCGGCATGTGCCATCTTGACGCCGAGATGACGAGGCAGGGGCTTTGCGGGCTCGACCTTGAAAACATCGACCTATGCATTCTCGAAAACGTCGGCAATCTCGTGTGTCCTGCGGAGTTTGACACGGGCGCGAGCAAAAATTGCATGATATTGTCCGTCCCTGAGGGGGACGACAAGCCGTTGAAATATCCGTTGATGTTTTCGGTGTGCGATTTGGTTTTGATAAACAAGATCGACGTCGCAAAGTATTTCGATTTTGATTTGAACAGATGCAAACAATATATCGCCATGCGCAATCCAAATGCGGAAGTCATTGAGATCAGCGCTTTGACGGGCGAAGGCGTGGACAAATTTGCCGATTGGCTCGTGCAACAGGTAAAAAAATAAGGGGGAGGGAAAATATATGCCCGAAATGAGCACAAAGTTCAAGCCCGAACATATGGGCGAAGCAAATCCAAGCAAGAAGATACTCAAACTTGCGCAAAAGATCACCGACCGCATAGGGCACAAGGTCACTGCGGACGATCCCGAGTATTGGGGACTCAGATGCCTCGTCACCGACGAGATGGCGGACGTCGGGCTCAAGATGAAGGTGCGCCAAAAGTACACTTACGAGCAAATGCTCAAACTGTGCAAGGTCAAGCCGGGAGAAGAGGAGAAATTTCAAAAGTTGCTTGACGAGATGTCCTATATCGGCATACTTCAATACGACTACGGCGATCACTACGACAAAAACGGTCCTATCAAGGACGCGCCGCACATCCGTCGCTATTGGCTGCCGCCGTTCGTTCCCGGTTCTGCGGAGTATATGAACATGCGCGAGGACTACATAAAGGCGCATCCGGAGCTTCCGATATTCTTCGACCGTATGGCGTTTTTGCCGCTTGAAAAGGTCACGCACATGGTCCCTCCGGGCGGCGCGGGCATAGGCATGCACGTCATACCCGTCGAAAAGGCGATCTCGATGGAAAACGAGACGATGGATATCGAGCACATCTCCTATTGGTTGAAAAAATACGAGGGGCACATCGGCGTCAGCATGTGTTCCTGTCGCTACGGAATGAAAACTCTCGACGAGGGCGCGGCGGACGATTACCGCGACTGGTGCATGGGCGTGGGCGATATGGCGGACTACTGCCGCGAAACGGGCAAAGGCAGAGATATAACTTACGAAGAGGCGATGCAGATCCTCAAAAATGCCGAGGACAACGGCTACGTCCATCAGGTGACCAACATAGACGGCGACGGCAAGATCTTTGCGATATGCAACTGCAACGTCAACGTCTGTCATGCTCTCAGAACGTCGCAGCTCTTCAACACTCCGAATATGTCGCGCTCGGCATACGTCGCGAAGGTGGACAGCGCAAACTGCGTCGCTTGCGGCAGATGCGTTGAATATTGCCCGGCGGGCGCGGTCAAACTCGGTCAAAAACTTTGCACGAAACAGGGCGAGATACAATATCCCCGTCACGAGCTTCCCGACGATAACAAGTGGGGCAAGGACAAGTGGGACGAGGACTATCGCGACAACAATCGTATAAACTGCTACGACACGGGCACGTCCCCCTGCAAGACGGCTTGTCCCGCGCACATCGCCGTTCAAGGTTACTTGAAAAAGGCGGCGGAGGGCAAATACAGGGAGGCTCTACAGCTCATCAAGCGCGAGAACCCGTTCCCGGCGGTCTGCGGCAGGATATGCAACCGTCGCTGCGAGGACGCGTGCACGAGAGGCACGATAGACAGGGCGGTCTCCATTGACGCGGTCAAAAAGTTCATTGCGGAGCAGGATCTCAAAGCCGAGCATCGCTTTGTGCCGGACATCGTCATAGGCTCTAACCTGCAAAAGAGATGGGAGCAAAAGATCGCCATCATCGGCGGCGGTCCTGCAGGCCTCAGTTGCGCGTATTATCTTGCGGAAAAGGGTTATCTGCCCACCGTGTTTGAAAAACAGGAGAAGCCGGGCGGCATGTTGACCTACGGCATTCCGTCCTACAAGCTCGAAAAGGACGTCATCGAGGCGGAGATAGACATAATGCGCGAGATGGGCGTCGAAATCAAGTGCGGCGTGGAGGTCGGCAAGGACGTCACCATCGAGGAGCTTAGAAAGCAGGGCTATCAGGCGTTTTATATCGCTATCGGCTGTCAGGGAGGCAGACTTCCCGGAGTGCCCGGCGAGGACGCAGAGGGCGTGACCACCGCCGTTGACTTCTTGCGCGAAGCCAACACGGGCAACGTCAAAGTCAGCGGCAAGACCGTTGTCGTGGGCGGCGGCAACGTCGCGATCGACGCGGCGAGAGTCTCCTCCCGTTCGGGAGCTCAGAGCGTGAAGATGATCTGCCTCGAGGGCGAGGACGCAATGCCCGCCTCAAAAGAAGAGGTCGAAGAGGCAAGAGAGGACGGAGTCGAAATTTTGAACGGCTATGGGCCGAAGGAAGTGCTCGTGAAGGACGGCAGAGCGTACGCCGTGACCTTCAAAAAGTGCGTGTCCGTGACGGACGAGAGCGGCAAGTTCGCGCCCAAGTACGATGAAAACGACATTGTGACGATCGAGTGCGACAACGTCGTGTTTGCGATCGGTCAGCGCATAGAGTGGGGCAAATTGCTCGAAGGCAGCAAAATAGAGTTTTCAAGAGGCAACTATCCAAAAGCGGACGCTCTCACCTATCAGACCGCCGAGAGCGACGTGTTCGTGGGCGGCGATGTCTTCACGGGACCCAAGTTTGCGATCGACGCCATCGCGCAAGGACACGAGGCGGCGGAGTCGTTGCATCGCTTTGTGCAAAACGCGCATATGACGATAGGCAGAAACAGGCGGCAGTTTGTCGAGCTCGACAAGGACAACATCGTAGTTGAAAGCTACGACAACTCCTCCCGTCAGGAAGCGAGCATGGACAAGACGGACAAGTCCTTCAAGGACGTGCACGGCACTCTCACCGAAGAGCAGGTCAAGATCGAGACCGCGCGTTGTCTCGGATGCGGCGCGTCCATCGTCGATCCAAACAAGTGCATAGGCTGCGGCGTTTGCACGACGAAGTGCGCGTTTGACGCGATACATCTCTTCCGCGAGCGTCCCGAGTGTAGCAATATGGTGCCCACTGAGGACAAGTTCAAGGTCATTCTGCCTTACGCCGCAAAGCGCGCCGTCAAGATATTGTTCAAAGGCGACAATGGCAAGAAAGAGCAAAAGACAGAGGGCAAGGCGGACTGATGCACGAATTAGGCGTGGTATTTTACATCATAAAAGACGTCAAGGACGTGGCGGAGGAGAACAACGTTGGCAAAGTTCACTCCGTCACCCTTGAGATAGGCGAGGTCTCGACGGTCATTCCGCATATGTTGATAGATTGCTGGAATTGGGCTGTCAAAAAAGAGCCCGTCCTCGACGGAGCCGAACTTAAGATAGAGCAGATCGACGCGGTGACGTATTGCGAGGACTGCAAGGGGACGTATCCGACCGTGAAATACGGCAAGATCTGCCCGCTTTGCGGCAGCGAGCATACTTACCTTTTGAAAGGCAACGAAGTGAACATAAAGGAGATCGAGGCAAGTTAGCCCCGATCTTTTTAAGTTTGAAAAAATTGTCTACATTTGTCCTGTCAAGATAACCGACGGGACTTTTTCATATAGTCTAATATGCTGGATGGGCTTATAGACGGCGAAATGGAAAAGGCGATAGCGGCGAGCGTGGGTGGCGAAGAGGCGCTCGAGCTTAGAGTGAGACTCGGCGCGCCGCTTAAGATAAGAACTTTGACGCGCTATTTGACGGCGAGACTAAACGGAGAGGACTATATAGCGTCGCGCGAGGACGTCGACAAAATTCTGGCGAGAGCGACGGATATGTCGCCGTACTCCGTCAGCGACGAACTCAAGTCCGGCTACGTCCCATTTCGCGCCGCGAGGATAGGCGTGGGAGGGGAGTGTGTGAGCGAAAATGGCAACCTGCTTGCGATAAAATCCATTTCTTATCTCGTCATCCGCATTCCGAGGCAGGTGTTTAATGCGGCGGGAAAGCTTTTGAGATACGTCGCAAATTTTGACGCGTCCAAATCTCACGCGAGCGTTTTGAGCGCGGATTATCTGTCGAAAAAGGTGAAGAGCGCCCTCATCATATCCCTTCCGGGCGCGGGCAAGACGACGGCGCTGAGAGACCTCGCAAGAGTGATCTCCCATCATAAAAACGTCGTCGTCATCGACGAAAGAAAGGAACTCGCGCTGCCGTATATGGGAGAACCCACGCTCGATATAGGGGAAGCGGACGTGATAAGCGGCATGCCAAAGCTGAAGGCGTACGAAAATTGCGTGCGCGCGATGAACCCCGACGTCATCGTCACGGACGAGATCTTCGGCGAGGACGAGGTCAAAGCCGTTTGCGATATGCTGAGGTGCGGAGTCAAGGTGTTCGCGTCCCTTCACGGCGAGAGCGTCGAGGCGGTCCGCAAATCCAAAATATATTCCGTTTTGCTTGAAAATTTCGAGTTTGCGGCGACTCTCGAGCCAATTGGAAAGGTGAAGGAGGCGGTGACGCTGAATGGATATAATTAGACTGATCTCGGGCGGGCTTTTCGCGCTCATCGCCTGCTATATCGGCGTGATGATAAAAAGAAGATACAAGGAGAGGGAAAACTTCTTTCGCTCGGCGCACGACTTTGCGCTCAAACTGAAGGGGGAACTTAGCTACCTCAAAACCCCCTTGCCGGATGTCGCTCAGAGGTTTTTGAAGAGCGACGCGGGCAGTTTTTCAAAGTTGCTCGCCCAAGTTCTGGACAACAAAAAGGCGGGGGACGAAAGAGAGATGGATATGCCCGGCTTCTTAAAACAGGACGAAAAGGAGCTCGTCAGAGAATTTTTGTGCGCGGACGGGAAGCTCTCCGTAAACGAGCAGCTCGCATTAAACGAGAGATATCTTCATGAGCTTGAAGCCAAACTCAGCCTTTGCGAGAGCGAAACGAAAAAGAAGGGCGGGATGTACTTCAAGCTGTGCGCGCTAATTGGGATCGCGATAATTTTGATACTTGTGTGAGGTAAAAATGGATGCGGATATAATTTTGAAGATCGCAGGCATCGGGCTTTTGACCGCGATCGTGTGCGTGATTTTGAAAAAGAGCGACCGCGACGAGATCGCAACGTTCGCGACGCTCGCCGGGCTCATCACCGTCGCCGTGCTCGTCATCGACATGCTCGGCGGGCTGTTTGACACGCTCAAGTCCATACTCTCGCTTTACTGATGATATTCAAACTCGTTGGGATAGCCGTGATCGGCGTCATAGTGGTGTCCATGCTCAAAACCGCAAAGCCGGAATTCGCTGTGTTTGCGACGATCGCGACGGGGGTCGTGATGATCATCACGATGCTCTCCGCGCTTCAGGACGTCATATTAGCGTTTGACGCCATCGTCAAAAAGAGCGGGATAGACGACGCGGTGTTTGCGGCGGTGCTCAAAATAATCGGGATCGGCTACCTCACGGAGTATTCCGCTTCCGTCGCCGCCGACGCGGGTTGCGCCTCGATCGCTCAAAAACTTCAATTGGGAGGGAAGTTGGTCATATTCATTATGAGCATACGAATTGTCAGCGCGCTAATAGACTCGGTCATATCCTTGATGAACGTCTGATATGAAAAGCGTCGAATTGAGAGATGCAACTTGCAAAATTATTCTTTACGCGGGGGAAAAGAGACGCTCCCCGCGCTTGAGTTTGCGCAAAAAGATTTTTGTCGCATTTTGCATAATTGGGGTTTTATTTGTCGTATTCATGCTGATAACGTCCGCTTTTTGTCAAGATAACGTCGCTTATGCAAACGACTCAAAGAGCGAAGAGGAGCTGAAGAACAAGCTCAGCGAGTCCGTGAAAAACCTTATCGATCGCCTCTCTTGCGCTGATATGGACAGTTTTATTGCGTCTTTGAGCAAGGAGCAAAAGAGCGCTTTGGATATAACCGGGTTCAAACAGGCGCTGTCGGAGCTGGTGAACGGATCGGGCAAGAGTTTCTTCTCAAAGTTTTTGAGCGCGCTTGCAAACTCGCTCGCCGGCTACTTTTTGGGATATTTGCCGAGCTTTGTTACGGTCATCGTCATCTGTCTTTTGAACAGCTTGCTCGGCGGGTTGACTTCGGACTTCATGCACGGGAGCGCAAAAGAGGTGGTGCACACCGTATGTTACAGCGCGATCATCATTGTGCTGATGAGCGGGGTGATAAGCGTGATAGCAGACGTGAAAGGGCTGATAGAGGCGCTTTCAAAACTTTCGGACGCGATATTCCCTGTGCTCGTCACTTTGACGTCCATGCTCACGGGAGCGACTACCGTCGCGGCGTACTCCCCATATATGGCGGCAATGAGCGCCGTCATCATCAAGCTCATCTCCGCTGCAGTCCTTCCCGCATTCATCGCGGCGATCGTTTTCTCGGTGGTGGGAAGCGTCTCGAAAAACGTCCAACTTGACAGGCTCGTGACGCTCGTCAGATCTTCGGCGGGGTGGCTCATCGGGATAGTCTTCGACCTTCCTCACCGTGCAGGGCATTGCGGGCGGGGTGGCGGACAAGTTCGGCTTTAACCTCGCGAAGTTTGCGATCGCAAGCTACGTCCCCATTCTCGGCGGCTACCTCTCGGACGGCTTCGACTTGTTCACGGCGTCCATCGTGCTCGTGAAAAACGCCGTCGGCTACACGGGGGTGATATTGCTCGTTGGGACGGTGGCGTTTCCGCTTGTCAAGCTCGTGCTGTTCACGTTGACCTTGAGACTTACCGCCGCAATTGCCGAACCCATCGGGGACAGCAGGGTAGCGCGGCTTATGAGCAACATCGCCTCGAACATGAACTTGCTCATCACGGCGACGCTCGGCGTGGCGTTCTTGTTTTTCATATTGCTTATGCTGCTCATCGGCACGGCAAATTTCGGGATATAGGAGGGCATATGAACGCTTGGATAATTTCCGTCGTAGGGGTGATCGCGCTCGGCGTCC
>CANQAA010000054.1 GCA_947589395.1 uncultured Clostridia bacterium | reverse complement strand
ATGGTTTTCCAAAACTACGCGCTCTATCCGCACCTCACCGTGTTTGAGAATATGGCGTTTGCGCTCCGCTTGAAACGCATACCCGTCGAGGAAACCGTCATGAACAAGAACGGAACTCCCAAGTTGGACAAGGACGGACACGAGATAAAGCGCACGGTATTCAAGAAACTGCCCAACGACGAGATATATGAGAAGGTCACGAATGCGGCGGAAATTTTGGGCATAACGGAGTATCTTACCCGCCGTCCGAGAGAACTATCGGGCGGTCAACGTCAAAGAGTGGCGATAGGCAGGGCAATGGTGAGGGACAGCCAAGTATTCCTTATGGACGAGCCTCTTTCCAACCTTGACGCGAAACTTCGCAACCAAATGAGAGCGGAAATAATTTTGCTCCGTCAAAAGATAGACACGACGTTCATTTACGTCACGCACGATCAGACGGAGGCGATGACTCTCGGCGACAGGATAGTCATCATGAAGGACGGCTTCATCATGCAGGTGGGAACTCCAACGGAAGTGTTTGAGATGCCTGACAACTTATTTGTTGCGGAGTTCATAGGCGCGCCGAAGATGAACACGTTTAAGACGACTTTGGAAAGGGTTGGGGACGAATACTTCGTGTCTCCCTGCGGCGTGAGAATGCCCGTAGACGGAGAGAAGGGAGAGGCTCTTCTCAAAAAGGACGCACAGTCCCAAGAGATAATTTTGGGCGTCCGTCCCGAGCATATCACTCTCACCAACAAGGCAAACCCCAACGCGATACCTTGCGTTATAGAAGTCAACGAGATGATGGGCAGCGAGCTTCACCTGCACGTCGTGAGCGAGACCGGAGACAAGATAATAGTGCGCGTTCCCACCGTGTCTCTCACGAGCGCGCAGATAAATATGCTTCGCACGGGCGCGAGGGTGTATATCGCCTTCAAGAGCAAGGTCATGCACTTCTTCGGCGAGGACGAGATAAACCTTCTCACCGACAAAGAGAACGTCATTGGCAAGCTCCCCGAAAGGGAGATCCCCTCAGAGCCGATCGAAGAGGACAAGAAGTCCGAAAAGAGGCGCGCGAAGCGCATGCGCAAGCAAAAGGCGAGCGATAGCGAAGCGCCGTCGGACGAGAGCGCCGCTTTGAAAAACGCGGAAGCTGGCGAGGAAGAGTAAATTGCAAAAGCCGCACTTTAACTTGCAAAAACAAACTGATAAAGTTGCTTTTGAAAAAGATCAAGGAGCTATATATTATGAGGACAAAAAAACTTACATGGGCAATCGTTGCGATCTTGATATGCGCGTCTTTGCTTGCGCTCGTCGCGTGCAACGGCAAGACAGTTGAGGCCAAGAGCATAGAGCTTTCAAGGGGCACGCTCTCCCTCAACGTCGGCGAGAGCGAGACGCTAAGCGTGCTTGCGACGCCCGCGAACGCCACTCTCGGAAGCGTGAGCTGGACGTCTTCGGACGCAAGCGTAGCGAGCGTGAGCGAGGGCAAAGTCACGGCATTGAAGGCGGGCAACGCGATAGTGAGAGCGACGGTAGGCGCGCTCAAGGCGGACTGCAGAGTGACAGTCACGGACGGGTCTGCGCTGGGAGTTGCGGTGACTGCCGTCGTGCTCAACGCGACCACCGTGCAATTGAGGCTCGGAAGCAACAATTTGACCTATCAACTCGAGGCTACCGTTATGCCCGTGAACGCGACGAACAAGAGCTTGACTTATAGCTCGGACGACGCGAGCGTGGCGACGGTGAGCGACACGGGACTCATCACGGCTGTGGCTTCGGGCATATGCACAGTGAGTTGCACGTCGTCCAACAACATAACCTCTCGTTGCCGCGTTACCGTTCAAAAGGAGGACGGCACTGTGGATCAGGGGCTGTACGTCGCAAAAGTCGAGGGACTTCAGAACAGAAGCGAGGACTTCCACATGGTCATGGACGCCTCCGCAGTGCCCTCGCTTGAGGCGGCGGGAGTGAAGTACAAGGACTTTGACGGACAGTACAAGGACGTGTTCGAGATCTTGAAGAACAACGGCATAACCGATATCCGCGTGCGCGTTTGGAACGATCCCAAGAACGCGAACGGCGATTGGTACGGCGGCGGCAATTGCGACATAAATAACGCGGTGACTATCGCGACTCGTTGCAAAGAGGCGGGGCTGGGCGTCATTTTGGACTTCCACTATTCGGACTTCTGGGCGGATCCCGGCAAGCAGACTCTGCCAAAGGAGTGGAAAAACTATAACACAGCGCAAATAGAAAACGCTGTCTACAATTTCACGCTGCAAAGCCTCAACAAGATAAAAGAGACCGAAGCGGACATAACGATGGTGCAGATAGGAAACGAGACGAATCAATTTTTCCTTGAATCCACCGATTGGGCGACGATATCAAGATATTTCAAAGCGGGCATAAGGGCTGTGCGCGAGGCTACGGGCGAAGTTGACGCGGGCGGCGCAAAGACCATCATCCACTTTGCCAACCCCGAGAACGCGGACTACGTCTCTAAGGCGGACGCGCTCGCCGAGAACGGCGTGGACTACGACGTGTTCGGCAGCTCCTATTATCCCTATTGGCATGGAACTTTGGACAATCTCAAGACCCAGCTCAAGGGCGTGCACGACAAGTACCAAAAAGAGGTCATGGTCATGGAGACGTCCTACGCCTTCACCAACGAGGACGCGGACGGCTACGGCAACACCTCGTCCACGCCCGTGAACTATCCTTTGACCGTGCAAGGGCAGTCCAACCAAGTGAGGGACGTCATTGACGCGATGGCGTCTTTGGGCGACTACGCTCTCGGCGTTGCGTATTGGGAGGGCACATGGATCGCCGCAACGACGTCCCCCGTTGCCTCCGTCAACGTCGCAAAGTGCCGCGAGTTCGGCTGCGGCTGGGCATTGGCGGCGGCAAGCGACTACGATGATTCCGTGACGAGCGACGGCGCGTGCGTCATCGACAACCAGGCGTTCTTCCGCTCGGACGGCACTCCGCTCGAGTCCCTCAAGGTGTTCTCGCTCGTCTACGAAGGGCACAACGTGACGCTCACTGCGGACTACATCGAAAAGCAGGATATCTATTACACGGTAGGCGTTGGACCCATCGTGCTCCCCGACAAGGCGACGGTCAGCTTCAACAGCGGCGGACAACCTCAGGCGGTGGACGTCACATGGGATTGCACGGAGGCTCAGCTCGAGCAGTATATCAACCAAGTTGGCAACTACGAAGTTAGAGGCACGACGGAGTACGGAGGCGTCGCCATAGTCACGATATGGGTCATGAACGAGAACATCATGACGAACGCGAGCTTCGAAGAGAGCAGAGGCAACGCGCAAACGGACTATCTCATCCAATCTCCCGGCGGCAATTGGAGAATGAATTATCAAAAGTCTTCGGCGGGCAAGTTGCAGCTTTACGTCTCCAACGAGGCGCAAAACGCGAGAATGGGCGTGAACTCCTTCCACTTCTGGGACGAAGGAACCGTCAGCTTCACGCTGTATCAGACGTTCACGGCGAGCGATCTTCAAAAGTACGGAAGCGGCAAGTTCGGCGCGAGCTTCGACGTGCAGGGCGGAGACGGCGCGAACGTGGACGTGCACGCCTATATAACCATCAAAAAGAAGGACGGCTCAACGCAGACGCTTTCCGGCAACAAGGTAGGCTTGGACGGCTGGACGATTTGGAACAGAGCGGCGATAAGCGGCGTTGAGATAAACCTTGACGAGATAGAGAGCGTGGAAGTCGGCATATCCGTCTACGCGGAGCTTTCGGGCAACGGCCCGTGGGGCAACATAGACAACTGCCAGTTCTACTTTGAGGAAGCATAAAGCAATAAATGTCTCATAATTTCCCCCTCAGCCTAAGATAAATCACGCGAAGCACAAAAGATATAATTTGGAAATATGCGCCTAAAGGCGCTTGAAATAGAAACAAATATGGAGGAATAACTATGAAAAGACGCAATTTCATTTTTGCAATGATAACGTGTCTTGCACTGCTTGCGGCGCTCATGTTGGGGATGGTCGCATGCAATCCCAAAGCTCAGCCGAGCGGCGAGGAGGTCTATTATCTGTCCCAAAAGTCTACGGGCTGGCAGACCTTCGCCTCCGCCTCCGACGTGCCTTCGGGCGTGCTTTTCGCCTTGAAAGAGGGCAAACTTGGCGTTGAAGTCTCGATTGAAGAGGGAGATGAGTTCACCGTGAACAAGGTGGGCGGCGACAAGTTGGGCTTTGACGCGGTGTTTTCGTCTTTGGACGCGCTCGTCGCGGGGGAGCAAAACGTTATCAAGGTGGCAAAGACCGGCACATACGTCATCTCGCTTGACGGCGGCACTATCACCTACGCTTTCACGGCGGCGGTGAGCGGCGTGCAGATCGTAGCTCCTGCGGCAGTCCTCGAAAAGGACTCGCAATATCAATTCGCGGCGGTAGTGAACATGAGCGACGGCACCCAAACGGACGGAGTCTCTTGGAGCTCCTCTAACGCGCAAGTCGCAAGCGTGAGCGCAAGCGGCCTCGTCACAGCCCTCGCCGTAGGTCACTCAACCATCAAAGCTACGTCCACTGCCGACCCCGCCAAGTTCGCGGAGTACGAGGTGGAGGTCAAACTCGGCGTGATCAAGGTCGAAAGCGTGACGGTGACCCCCTCAGAGGTCCTGCTCGACGAAGGGGAGACGGCTACGCTCACTGCCGATATATCTCCCGCAAACGCGGACGATAAGACGGTGATCTGGGAGAGCGACAATCTTGACGCAGTCACGGTTGACGGCGGCACTGTGACGGCGGTGGCGCCCGGTGTTGCGCACATCACGGTCCGCACGCGCGACGGAGGAAAAGAAGCGACCGCGACGGTCACGGTCAGACAGCCCGTGCAAGCCATAGACGTAGTTTCGGAGATCGAGCTTGCAATAAACGGCGCGGCGCGTATAATCCGTCCGACGTTACTCCCGAAAAGCTCCACCAACAAAAAGATCAGGGCATATACCGATGATACAGAGATAATCGAAATCGAGATGCTCGACGACGACACCGCTTTCAGCGTAAAGGCCATTGGCAGCACCTCTACTCAGACTGTTAGAGTGACCGTCCAAAGTGTGGACAATCCCGAAGTAACTTATTCTATAAGAGTGATGCTACGAAACGAGGGCACAAAACTCGCTTGGTTTACCGAACCGCGCTTCAACGTCAACGTGGGCGACACGCACGATGTGGAAGTGATCAGCGACAATGCCGAGATAGAATCCGTCACCTGGTATACCGACAATGCAAACGCTTCTGTCGAGGGACAAAACGAAAACGGCAGATTTACCGCGACGGTCACCGGTCAATCTATGGGGCTATCCAAAATTTATGCCACCGTCAACTTCATGGACGACTCAAGCGTGAACGTAACAGCCAGCGCGTACGTTGCGGATGATTTCTTCTTCATCTACGGTATAGGGCTTGACGAAAACGGACCCGATTGGGACTTTGAGTCCTACATAGCCAATGAAAATAAGGCGAGGCAGGACGGCAGGTTGCTTGAGCAGAAGAATCTCGGTACCTTTGTATTGACGCGCAAACTCACCCCCGATATGGGTTTCCAGATCATTTTCCCGAGCGTTACCGCAAATTGGGAAAAAGCGATCAAATATCCTTCCGTGTATGCAGCAGTTCAAATTGATTGCGGAACTTTCAAAGCTGATACAAGATTTTTTGGATGAGCATATAGAGCTGTTCGCAACTTATGAAAAAATCATCGTCTATTATGACAACGGACAAAAGCAACTCACGGGCATAGTTGCCGCATTGCTGAACGACGATAAGGTGGAATTTCGCCACAGCGTCAGCCCCATGAAATACAGGTTATTCCAAATTGCCGACCTCATAACCACTTTGGAATTGATAAACGTAAAGCGACAGGCAAATGCCGTCAGCAGATCCGAGCTGCACTTCTTCGGCTCTATGAACGCTTACAACAAGAACTATTTCAAGAAGATAATCAAAAAGCGCTTATGACGGCAATATGCTCTTGCGAAGTCAAGTCCACCCATAAGTAAAGTTGTCATCTACTTTCACCGTCCCATTCGATTTCGGCAACTCATCAAAACTCACGGCAAATTTTATCTTTTCACCCCTTATCTGCCGAAAATGTGCATAGTGTAACACATTTTCCGCACATAAAATGTGCAAAACTGACACATTTTCTTGACTTAAGGGCAATTTCAATGCAAAAACCCCTTCGAGAGGATAACAAAAAAACCGTGTGGGTTTTGAGTACTCACACGGTTTTTTTAGCGCTCCGTCGAACGGCGCAAAATGCAGTCCGCGCTGACGGTGATGATGCGGGAGGGGATGGAAGGCGTTTCTATCCTGTGGACGAGGGTGCGCACGGTCTCCCTGCCCAAAAATACCTTGTCGACGGAAAAAGTTGTGATGAGGGGAGCGCATTCGGTGGACTCGGGCGCGTTGTCAAAGCCCACGACGAGGGCGTCTTGCGGGACGGAGACGTCAAGGTCCTTTAGCGCCTTGCACACGCTGCGGGCGACGAAGTCGTTTGAGCAAACGAAGCACTCGGGCGCGTAGCGGAGCTTGAGTATCTCGCTTTTCAGCGTCTCGACGTCGCCGTAGTCGAAGCCGATCTCGTCCTTGATGATGTCCTCCTTTCGCGAGTGCTCGCCTTTGAACCCGACGATCCCCTCGAGCATGCCCATATAGCGGTCGTGAAAGCTGAGGCAGTGTTTTGGGTCGCCGACGAAGGAAAAATTGGAAATTTTGAACTTGTTGTGCAACATTCTGACGACATTGCTCACGGATTTGACGTCGTTGGTGTTGATGATGTCGTAATTTTGGTTGAGCGTCACGCCGTAGACGGTGAAGTCAATGAAGCATATGGGCTTGTTTAGCCCCGCAAGGCGCGTGATAAAGTTTCTGTCAAAGCACTCTATGGCGACGATGCCGTCCGGGTCGAGCTCCTTGACTTGAGAGGCGAAGTGCGAAAAGGGCATTCTGTTGACGTCGTAGGTGTGCTGAAAGAGGAAATAGTTGCGCTCGAAACAATAGTTTTCTATGCCTTGCACGAGGGGCACAAAATAGCCGATGTTTGAAAGCGGCTTGCCCGAAACGAGCAATATCCTGTACGTTTTCGCGCCGAAGTCGATGTGGCGCGCATTGAGGGATTTGTAGTTGAGCTCCTGCGCCTTCTTGAGAACAAGCTCCCTCGTCTTTTCGGGCACATATTGACCGTTGAGCGCCTTTGCGACGGTGTTGCGCGAAAGGTTGAGTTGTTCGGCAATATCTTTTATCGTGACGGCTTTTTTCATAATTTACTCCCGTTAATTATTATAACCCGCCGCTTTGGATTGTCAAGTGCAAATGCACAAATTTTTTGACATTTATTGTGTGCAAATGCACAATTAAAATTTATCTCTTGACAATTTTTCTGTTGTTAAATAATATGACAGCGCAATATATATTGCAAAGTGTAGATTGCGATATTCACTTTTTTTGGGGGTAGAATTATGAAAAAGTTCAGGTTGCTGAGCTTGGCGCTCTTGGTGTTGATCGTTGCGTTGGCGGTGTTTGTCGCGTGCAACGGCAAAACCGTAGAGGAGCACGATCACGTTTGGAATGGCGGAACGGTCACGACCGAGCCTACCTGTCACTCGGAGGGCTTGAGGACGTACGCCTGCACGGTGGAGGGCTGCACTCAGACCAAGACCGAGCCTATCGCGATGACGCAACACAATTGGGACGATGGCACGATCACCACGCCGTCCACTTGTCAGGCAATGGGCGTGAAGACCTACGCTTGCCAAAACGAAGGTTGCAACGCCACCAAGACGGAAAACTTGTCGAAGTCAAGCCACGATTGGGACGAGGGCGTGCTCACAGAAATTCCCAATTTTTATACCCCCGGTTCAAAAAAATATACTTGTCTTACGGACGGCTGCGGCACGACGAGAACGGAATCCGTCGAGGCGCACGCAGATTTTGCGGAACAATATTATTTTTCACTTGCAGACTCAAATAAAAACAATTGGTCATACGGCTATGTCGCGGATTTTGACGCGGCTTCCACATCATATACCTTTGCTCAAATAACCCAGATCGACGCTCAAAGCAACGCTTGGAAGGCGACCGGCGTCGAGATAAGCAAAGGACACATATCTCAAAACAATGCGAATGCGGCGGTGATGTACACCTTTAAGGAAGTTGTCAAAAAAGGTATGCAGGCAAACGTCGCTATTTCCTTTGTGGGCGATGAAAGCGCGACAATCCTCAAGGCGTATCTATTTGTCACGCATGCGGGCGCGACAACAAGGACAGAACTCAATCAAGAGAACGCAAAAGATTGGAAATATACATCCGAAGACGCATACGACTTAGCGCAGAGCGACGTCTTTGCGGTCGTATTTGAAAACGCAGGCACGGGCAAGGCGGGCGGCGAGTTCACATTCACGCTGACCGCGCCTTGCAACCATGTGTGGGGCGAAGCGCAGGTGGTAGTCCCCGCCAAGTGCTATGAGGAAGGCATAACGCAATATACTTGCCTCAACTGCGGCACGACAAAGCAAGAGAAGACGGATCGCGTTTCGCACAATTGGAATGACGGCGTGATAACCACGCCCGCCACCGAGCATAGCAAGGGCGTGAAGACATACACTTGTCAAAACGACGGCTGCGGTCAGACCAAGACGGAAGAGATCCCGATGCTTCTGCCTTCAAACTTCGAAAGGGCGGACTTCATGGCGGATTTCAACTCGCTTTATAACGGGGAGAACATCGCGTGGCAGGTCGGGATCGTGGATTTCACGGATGGCACCAAGTTTTCATTCACTCCTTTGGAGGCAAGGGATGACGCATTCAGGAATAGTGACCCGTGGATCGAGATAAGGGGCGACTGGGCGGCGATCAACAACATGGCGGGCATCGCCTACACGTTCGGCGTAGACGTAAAGGTCGACGTCAGCTTCAGCATCACGCGCAAGAACGCGGACAACGCCGACTTTGCCGTCAGATGGGCTGTCAAGAATGAAAGCGGAGCAATCGTGAGCAACGACGGCAACGCAAGCTGGGGCGGCAAAATTTCAGATGAAGGCGGCACCGTAACAATAAATGAAACAATAGACTTCCACGCGGGCGAAACAATATATATTCTGATAAACCACGAGAGT
>CANQAA010000053.1 GCA_947589395.1 uncultured Clostridia bacterium | reverse complement strand
GTCCCCGCCCGCGTTCAGCTCGCCAAGCGTCTTCAGCGCCGAGACCATGATGTTCGGCGAGGGCTGCTTCAAAAGTTTTGACAGCGCGTCAAGCACAAACGCGCCCGCGTAGTAGCTCTCGAGCGTGTTGACCACGTTGATGAAGCCGTCGATCTGGCTGCACTCCGTGACCGTGTAGCGCCCGCTCTTGCCTTCGGCGAGGACGTAATCCCCGAAGTTGAACGGAGACGCGGCGTATCTGAGCTTCGCGCCCGCCTTGAGCGCGCCCTTGACGGTCGCGGTGAGAACGCCCTCTTCCACGCTTGCGAGCGTCACGATGAGGTCGCTCTCCTTATACGGCACTGCCCTTAGCGCTATCGCTTTAACCTTGAGGTTTTGCATTTTCAGACGATTCTTCCTTCATTGTGATATACATTGAATACCACTCTACATCGCCCGTCTTTTCAAACATTTTCCACAATTGATTTTTGTTCATATATGTAGTGTCTTTTGAAAAGGCGGATTTATTCAATCCTTGAATTGCTTGAGGTCATAGCCGAGCTCGCGCATGAGATAGTCGCTGTCTCGCCACTCGTCCTTCACCCTGACGTACAGCGTCAAAAAGACCTTGCTCCCGACGAGCTTTTCAAGCTCGACCCTCGCCTCGACGGCGATCTTTTTGAGCATCTGTCCGCCCTTGCCTATGACGATCGCCTTGTGGGACTGCTTTTCGCAAACTATGTCCGCGTCGATGTCGACGATGTCCTTGTCCTTGCGCTTTTCAAACTTGTTTACGCTCACCCCGATGCCGTACGGCACTTCCTTGTCAAGAAGATAAAGCGCCTTTTCGCGAATTATCTCCGTGACCATGAACCTAAGCGAACTGTCCGTGTACTCGTCCTGCGGATAAAATGGATATCCCGGCTGAAGAAGGGACATCAACTCGCTCTTTAAGGGCTCGAGATTGTCGCCCTTTTTTGCGGAAATGGGGACGATGGCTTTCAAATTTTCTATCGCGTTGAGCTTTTCAAGCGAGCAAAAGAGCGTTTCGACAGTCACGCTGTCCTTTTTGTTGAGCGCGACGATCACGGGCGCTTTTTTCGCGTTGTTCTGCAAAAATTCGTAATCCTCCTTTTGCAACCCCTTTGCCGCGTCTATGACGTAAAGCACGCCGTCCACGTCCTTGAGTCCGGAGTCCACCGCCTTCATCATATAGTTGCCCAACTTGTTTTTTGCCTCGTGAATGCCGGGAGTGTCGATGAGCACCATCTGAAAGTCCTCGCCGTTGACGATCCCCAACACCTTGTTGCGCGTGGTCTGCGGACGCCAGGACACGATGGACACTTTTTGCCCGACGAGCGCGTTTACAAGCGTGGATTTGCCCGCGTTCGCGAGTCCCGCGATGCAAACGAATCCGCTTTTGAAATTTTTGTCTATGCTTTTCATATTCATCTTTTCAGTCCCGCCATAGCCATGATCTTGCGCTGCGCCTCGAGCATGACTTTTTCATCCTCCTCTTTGACATGATCGAAGCCAAAGAGGTGCAAAAGCGCGTGACAGGTCAAAAAACCGAGTTCCCGCGTCACGCCGTGCCCAAACTCTCTCGCCTGCTCCTCCGCCTTCGATCTGCAAATGAGCACGGATCCAAGCACCACCCGCTTGCCCTCGAAGTCCGCCTGCTTGAAGTCCTCCTTTTTCACGGGAGGCTTGAGAGCGTCAAAACTCGGAAAGGACAAGACGTCCGTCACGCGATCCACTCCGCGCTCTTTCAGGTTGAATTGCCTTATCGTCTCGCCGTCGACTATCGCGAAGTCCGTCACGAAAAAGTCCGGTTGAGAAAGACACTTGAGGGTGAGCTTTTCCACCCTCTTCATCAGCCTCTTTTCCTTTAACGTGCAGCCGTCAACCCTTATCATTGTTCTCCTCGACGATGAGCGGCCGTTTGGCGTCGTAGTCCACGCGCCTATGGTGAATTGAGGGAAGCACTTCCGCTATCGTGCGCTTGATCGTGGCGATGTCGCCCATCGTGATGGGGCACTCGTCAAATTGTCTGAGCTCGATCTTTTCGTCGACGAGCCTGTTGAGCTTTTGCTCGAACTCCTCTTTCGTTTCCGGCATATACGCGCGCATCGCCGCCTCGATGGTGTCCGCGATCATGATTATCGCGGCGATCTTGGTCTGGGGCTTTGGGCCCGCGTAGGTGAAACGGTTGACCGCAAGCTCCCCGTCCTCTTTCAAGGAGAGCGCCTTGCGATAAAAATAGCCGACTGGCGAAGTGCCGTGATGTTGACGGCAGACGTCGATTATCTCCTTAGGAAGTCTGTTTTGCCTCGCGAGGATCTCGCCGAAAAGGGTGTGCGATGTGATCATGCTCACGCTGACTTCGGGAATGAGGTCGTCGTGAGGGTTATAGTTGGATTGGTTTTCCGAAAAGTACATCGGGGCTTTGAGCTTGCCGATGTCGTGATAATATGCCGCGCATCTTGCGAGATTCGGGTTTTCGCCTATCGCCGAAGCGCACGCCTCCGCGAGATTGCCCACGACCAGCGAGTGGTTGAACGTGCCGGGAGCTTCGCTCGCGAGCCGTTTCAGAAGCGGATTTGAGAGGTTGCAAAGCTCGTTGAGCCTGAAGTCGTCCACGATGTTGAAAACGCCCTCGAATATCGCGACGAGCGGCAAGAACAGCAGCGTCGAGATGAGATTGGAGCCGAAGCTGCCTATACTGTTCCAAAGTATGTCCAAAGAGACGCCGCTCTCCGCGATCGTGAATATGACGACAAGCGGAATGACGACGAGCGGAGTAAAAGCCGAGAGCAACAAAAATTTGAGCCTCGCATAGCGCTTGTACGCAAAGAAGTTGACGACGAGACCGCTAAGACAGCTTGCAATTATCGCGCACACGATGACGCTCATGTCGTACTTCTCCTCCGCGTCCGGGAAGAGGAAGCTCAAAACGAGCAATATGCCTATTATCGCCATAGAGAAAGTCGCCGCCCTGCGCCCCACGAGTTCGATGAGAATGAGAGTGGAAAGCATGATGTAGATCGCATATTCGTTGAAATATACTATGCCGACCATGCTGCCCATAAACGAGAGCGTGACCATGATGGCGCTGAGATAATAGCTGCGCGCCATGTTGCCCTTTTTCAAACTGAAGTAATATATTCCGACAAACAGCGCGCCCATGAGGACTATCGCCGCCACAAACTTCAAAGAGGTCGCGAGCGTCATTTGCGTGAACGCCCTCTCAAAGTTGCCCGTCAGAAACAGCGCGAAAACCATCATGCCAACCGGCGCGATCAAGATCGCGGGAACGCATGACCAAAAACAGTTCAAAAACTTTTTTCGCCTTAAGATTTTTTCCTTTTCGATTGCGGAAATTTCGTTTACGTCGTTTATCATTGTGATCTCCAAGCCGTTGCTTGCTTTATTTTACGTCTTTTTTGTCGTCCTCGTCTTCTTTTTTGCTCTTGCCGTGCGCGGCGTACGCCTCGATGATGCGAGATACGAGCTCCCGCCTTACCACGTCTTTTGAAGAAAACCACACGGTCTTTATGTCCTTCACTCCCTCAAGCACCTCTATCGCGTGGGACATCCCGCTCTCTGAGGGCTTTGGCAGATCGATCTGGGTTATGTCGCCCGTCACGACCATCTTGCTGTTTTCGCCAATGCGGGTCAAAAACATCTTCATCTGCTCCCGCGTGGAGTTTTGCGCCTCGTCGAGGATGATGAAGCTGCCGCTGAGAGTCCTTCCCCTCATATACGCGAGCGGCGCGATCTCGATGTCTCCCCGCTCGATATATTTGATGTATTCGTCTCCCAAAAACTCCTTCAGCGCGTCGTATAGCGGTCTCAGATACGGGTCGACCTTTTCGCTCAGATCTCCCGGCAAAAAGCCGAGCTTCTCTCCCGCCTCGACTGCGGGGCGCGTGAGAATGATCCTGTTCGTCTCGCCGCTCTTCAACGCCGCGACCGCAAGCGCTACGGCAAGATAGGTCTTGCCCGTGCCCGCAGGTCCCACGCCAAAGACTATGCTGTTGTTTTTTATCGCGTCGACGTACAGCTTTTGATTGTAAGTCTTCGCCCTTATCACCCGCCCGCGTTGGGTCACCGCGATGGACTTTGAAAGCTCGTCGGGGTCTATCGTCTTGCCCGCTGAGGCGAGCTCAATCGCCATGTGCACTTGCGCGGGGATGATGTGTTCCCTCTTTGAAAGTCCCTCGAGAATGCAAAGAGCGTCGTATGCTTTTTTGACGTCGTCCGTTTCTCCCGAGATCTTCACGCTCTCGCCCGAAGCAAGAATGGCAACGTCAAAAGCCTTGCTGATATGCGCGATATTCGCGTCATATTGGCCGAACACGTTGATCATGTCTTCGAGCTTTTCAAAATGCTTTTCTTTGGTCATACAAACCCATCTATCCCGAGATATTTTTTTCCATTTCGACTGTCACCGTCACGTTCACGCCCTCGTCCGTCCTCGAAAACGACGCGTAACTTGCCAATATTCTCACAGGCTCGCGCGTCTCTTCGATTATTTTCGAGAACACCATCTTTTGCATTTCCTCCTCGCTCAAGAGGTTTTTTTGCACGCTCGTCGCGACCTCATGAAACTCGTAGGTCACAAACTCGAGAGGGAGCAAAAACCCAAGCGAGCTTCTTTTTGTCGACACCTCGCACGTCTCAAACGGACTTTTGGGCGTCTTGTGCTTGCCAAATACGCTCAAGACGGTCACCCGCTTTTTTCTGCCGTAAGTTTTGACAAGCTCCTCGTCTTTGAAAAAGACAGTCTTTCTTTCGTACACCTTGCCGTAAACGACGCCCTCCGCCTTCACGGGGATAAGCTCGTCGCCGTACGTCACAAAGCCTTCGATGAGCGTATCTCCCGGCTTCACCACGTCGCCGTATTTGACGGCGGCTGTGCCTCCCTCGACGATCACCCGCGTGACGGTCGCAAGCGAGTTTGAGACCACCCTGTCTCCCGACGGATAAAAGAAGTCCTCCTTTTTCTCCTCGCGCTTTACCGTCAGCACGACGTGAGTGCCATGCCTTATCACGCCCGCGTACGCAACGCCCTCAATCCGCATGAGCGCCTGCTCTATCTCGTTTGCGTCGAGGCTGGGACTGAAACTTCCCTCCTTCACTCCGTTTTCACTGAGAGTCGCCGTTATCTTTTTCAAAGTCACGGCGTCGACGTCGCCCTCTATCTTCACGTCCGTCACAAAGGACGGATAAAGAAATATAACTGTCGCAACGATCGCCGAAGCGACGATTATACCCACATGCGTGAGCGCGTGCGCGAGAGCGGGCGCAACGCCTACGTTATTTAGTATTTTATAATCATAGCACAGATTATTCAATAATGCAAGAATCTGGTTCAAAACTTTTGACGGGAGCAAAAACGAAACGCCGTCCGAAAAGATCTTCACGTCCTCGATCTTGCAAACTTTTGAGAGAACGGACAGCGCCTTGACCGCGCTTTTTCCGTAGACGAACAGCCGCGTTTTGCCGTACTTGAACAAAAATTTCGATATTCTATTGGGACGCTTTTTCCTCTTTCGCGCCTTTTTGGAATGAGACGGAACAAGCAAGAGATCATCGCCGTACCTCCCCTCGCGCTTTGACGTATCTTTTGATTTTTCCGCGCTTTTTTTGCCAAACGACGCTTTAAGCATTTTTAATCTTCCTCTATTCCCCTCTTTTTTACTCAAAGCGGCGTCTATTTTGGATTTCACCCGATTAGAATGATCATTCAAAGCTCAGCCCTCCGATCTTCCCCTTGATATACACGTCCCCCTCGCAGATGGCGACGACGCTAAGTCCTTCGCCCGAAATTTTGAGCGTTCCCGAAAAAAGGCGGAGCTTGATCTCGCCCTCGCTCATCGATATCACGCTCTTCACGCCGCTTGCGACGAGCTTGTCAAACGAGAGCATATTCAGCGAAAATCGCAGCGCTCCCGCCACGTTGAACTTCTTTTTCACCTCATCAATAAACACCCTAAATTTTATGACCGCGCCTTGAAAAAGATAACTTTGATAAAACGCTCGCTAAAGACGTTCGTTTTGAGCATCAAAAAAAGCGAGACAATCTCGCTTTTTTGATACCTGTATTTGTTTTTTATTCGTTAAAAGTTGAGATCGCCGTTCGGGTTGCCGTCCTCGTCGAACGGAAGCTCCTCGTCAAAAACGCCCTCGTCCTGCACGGCGATCATGTCGTCGGCAATGTCCTCGACCTTTTTGAACCCCTGCTCGCTTCCCGCGATTTTTTGCTCTTTCGGCGCTTCGCTCTCCTCTTTTTCTCTCGCGTTCTCTGCTTTGACGGATGCATTTTCGCTCTCTACGGGTCTATGCTCCTGTTTTCCCGCCGTCTCGCGATTGCCCTCGTCGCGAGGCGAGGACGCTTGTTCTTTGAACGATGTGGTCGAGCCTTCGTAGACGAGATCTATGTCCGCAAGAGGACCGTTCCTGTTCTTTTTGATCATCAGCTTGATCTCGTTGTCCGGAAGCGCGGCGTTATATTTGGACGGATTGTGCAAGAACGCGACGATATCCGCGTCCTGCTCTATCGCGCCGGATTCTCTTAAGTCGGACAGCACGGGCTCGGTCTTTCTCTCGTCGATGCCTCTCGACATCTGCGACAGCACGAGGAAGGGACAGGCAAGCTCCTTTGCGTACACCTTCATGCGGCGAGACATCGTGCTGACCTCGACCTGTCTGCTCTCAAACCCCCTGCTCGAAGAGGAGTTGCCTTCCATGAGCTGCAAATAGTCCACGATCACGAGGTCCAAGCCTTTTTCGCGCTTGAGCCTGCGACACTTTGAGAGGATGTCTGCGGGCGAGTTGGAGGAATAGTCGTCGATGTAAATTTCCGCCGCGAGCAGCTTGCGATATGCGCTCATCAGCTTTTCGCTCTGCGCGCCCGACGAGATGCCTCCTTGCCTGTCCATATCGTCGAATGTTATGCCCGAGACGTACGCGAGCATTCTCTTGACAAGCAGATCCGCAGACATTTCAAGCGAAAAGATCGCCACTTTTCCGCCCGCGATCGCGACGTTTGCCGCCACGTTGAGCGCAAAAGCCGTCTTGCCGACGGAGGGACGAGCCGCAAGCAAAATGAGTTCGCCGGGTTTGAGTCCCTTCGTGACCCTGTCGAACTCCTTGAAGCGGGTCTTGACGGAGTTGTCCTCAAAGCGACCGCTCTGCGCGTTTTCGATCGCAAGCATGACGTTTGCAAGCGCGTCGTCCGCCTTGACGAGCGCCTTTTCGGAGTTCTGCTCCGCTATCTCGTACACGAGCTTTTCGGCGTTGTCGAGGGCGTCGCGCGCTTCGGTCGCGTCGTAGGCGAACTTGACCATCTCGTTGCCCGCGTTGATGACCTTTCTTATAAGACTGTCGCGCTTGAGGATAGAACAATAATACTCGCCGTTCGCGCTTGATATGACGCTCTCCGCAAGCTCCGAAAGATATGCGAGAGACCCGACGTTGTCAAGCTCCCCTTCGAGCTCGAGCCTGTCGGCGAGAGTGAGCGCGTCGATCGGCTTGCTCATGGAGTGGAGAGTCGCCATCGCGTTGAAGATGACGCGATGCTTTTCAAGATAAAAGTCCTCAGGTTTCAGCCTTGCGATGAGCGCGTCGGCGGCTTGTCCGTCGATGAGGACGGAGCCGAGAACGCCCACTTCGGCTTCAATGTTGTTGGGCATAACTCTTTGCGGTTTTGCCGCATTAGATTTGCTGTTCGGCATATTTTTTCCTCCCTCTTAGCGAGATAAACGTCAATATCATCATTATCACAAGTCCGCATATCGCGAGCATGACGTACCAGTTTGCGCTGTTTGCCGCGCTCCGTTCGAGCCTGATCGCGACGTCGCCGCCGTTTCCGAGCTCAAAGCAGTGCATATAATATCTTCCCGAGCGCAAAACGGGCGCTTCGCTCTTCACGGACTTGTAGACCGTGTCGTATCTGAACACGACCTTGATCTTGTCATATTTCACTCCGTTATGGGTCAATTGCTCCTCGCTCAACGCCTCTTGCACGCGCAAGTTCGTTTCGCTCTCGTTGAGTTTGACCTCGAGCAACTGTTTTTTCATCCACATTCCGTCGTCTATGACGCGGCTTGAGTACGTCGCCTTAGCGAGCGAACCTTCAAGGTCGCTTGAAAGCCCGACGTAGACGTAGCATACCCCGCTCTCGTCAAAGCGCAACGCGGCGATCTTGAGCCCGTACTCCCTCTCGCCGCTCTCGTTCGATATGTCGTTGCAAGCCGCAAGCGAGATAAGGCACGCCAAAATGATTATCGCGACGAAGGCTTTCTTCATTTGAGGAGCGCCTCTAACTCTTCAAGAGCCCCCTCGAACTCGCCGAGAGCCTTTTCAAAAGGCTTGCCGCTCAAAAGGTCGACGTCCGCAAGTTTGATGACGTCAAGCGGCGGCAGCGATCCGCCCGCGCTCAGGAACTTCTTGTACTTTTCAAAATAGCTCTCCCCCTGCTCGAGGATGTTGCTTGCGATAGACACGGCGGTCGTGATCCCCGTCGCGTATTTATACACATAAAAGCTGTTGAAAAAGTGCGGTATCCTCGCCCACTCGTACTTGATGAGATCGTTGTGCTTGACCGCCTTGCCGTAATACTTTTTGTTGAGGGCGTAATACATGTCGCAAAGCACGTCGGCGCTGAGGGGCTCGCCGTCCTCGACTTTTTTGTGCGCCAACTCCTCGAACTCCCCGAACATGGTCTGACGGAAAAAGGTCGTGCGGAACATATCGAGGTAATAGGACAAAAGATACTTTTTCATCTCGCCGTCCGCGCTCTTCAAAAGATGTTTCAAAAGCAACACCTCGTTGACTGTGGACGCGATCTCCGCCGTGAATATCTCGTAGTCCGCCTTTTCGTAGGGCTGGTTGAGGTTTGAAAAGTAGCTGTGCATGGCGTGACCGAGCTCGTGCGCTATCGTGAACACCTCGTGTATGGAGGGCTGATAGTTCAAAAGGACGTACGGATGCACGCCGTAAACTCCCCACGCGTACGCGCCGCTCTTTTTGCCCTTGCCTTCGAACACGTCCACCCAATTGGACTCGAACGCGCTCGCAAGCACGTCGCCGTACTCCTTTCCCATGACCTTGAGCGCGTCTTTGACGAGCTTAACCGCGTCGTCGTAGCTGAGCTTGAGATCCTGCTCCTCGACGATGGGGACGTATAGGTCGTACATATTGAGCGTC
>CANQAA010000052.1 GCA_947589395.1 uncultured Clostridia bacterium | reverse complement strand
GTCGTTCCCACCACAAACCCGACTTCGACTGCGATCTTCAAGTCGTTGCTCGCGCTCAAGACGCGAAACGGCATCATCTTCTCCCCGCATCCGAGAGCCAAAAAGTGCACGATCGAGGCGGCGAGGATAGTTTATGAGGCGGCAGTGAAGGCGGGCGCTCCCGAGCACATAATCGCTTGGATAGAAGAGCCGACAGTCCCGCTTTCCGCAATGCTTATGCGAGAGGCGGACCTCACGTTGGCGACGGGCGGTCCCGGCATGGTCAAGAGCGCGTATTCAAGCGGAAAACCCGCCGTCGGCGTGGGCGCGGGCAACACTCCCGCGATCGTGGACGACAGCGCGGATATAGTGCTTGCGGCAAGCTCCATTTTGCACTCAAAGACGTTTGACAACGGCATGATCTGCGCGAGCGAGCAGTCCGTCATTGTTCTGAGCGGCGTCTACGAGGCGTTCAAAAAGGAGATGAAGGCGAGGGGAGCGTACTTTTTGACCGGAAAAGAGACAGATCTTGTGAGAAAGACCATCATGATCAACGGCGCGCTCAACGCCAAGATCGTGGGGCAGTCCGCAACGACGATTGCAAAGCTCAGCGGCTTTGAAGCGCCAAAGGGCACGAAGGTGCTCGTGGGAGAGGTCGAAAGCGTGGAACTAAAGGAAGAGTTCGCGCACGAAAAGCTCTCGCCCGTGCTTGCGATGTACCGCGCAAAGGATTTTGACGACGCTGTGAGCAAGGCCGAGAGGCTCATTGCCGACGGAGGCATGGGGCACACCTCGTCGCTGTATATCAATCAGATCACTCAAAAAGAGAAGCTCGAAAAGTGGCAAAACGCCATGAAGACTTGCAGACTTCTTGTGAACACTCCTTCATCGCAAGGCGGGATAGGAGACATATATAACTTCGCGCTCGCGCCCTCCCTCACGTTGGGATGCGGCAGCTGGGGCGGAAACAGCGTCAGCGAAAACGTTGGCGTGAAACACCTCTTAAACATAAAAACGGTTGCCGAAAGGAGAGAAAATATGCTTTGGTTCAGAGCGCCTCAAAAGGTTTATTTCAAAAAGGGTTGTCTGCCCGTTGCGTTAAACGAGCTCAAAACCGTGTATAACAAGAAAAAAGCGTTTGTCGTCACTGACAGCTTCCTGTATAAAAACGGCTACACCAAGCCCATCACCGACAAACTCGACGAGATGGGGATCACGCACGCCACGTTCTTTGACGTAGCCCCCGATCCCACGCTCGAGTGCGCAAAGAAGGGCGTGGAGTTGCTCAGAGCCTTCGAGCCGGACACTATCATTGCCATCGGCGGCGGCTCCGCAATGGACGCGGGCAAGATCATGTGGGTGCTTTACGAGCACCCGGAAGTCGACTTCCTCGATCTTGCGATGCGCTTTATGGACATCAGAAAGAGGGTGTACACCTTTCCCAAGATGGGCGAGAAGGCGACCTTCATCGCGATCCCGACGTCTGCGGGCACGGGCAGCGAGGTGACTCCGTTTGCGGTCATCACGGACGAGAAGACCGGCGTCAAATATCCTCTTGCGGACTACGAGCTCATGCCCAACATCGCGATCGTCGACGCAGACCTCATGATGAGCGCGCCAAAGGGACTCACCGCCGCGAGCGGCATCGACGCTGTCACGCACGCGCTCGAAGCGTACGCTTCGATGATGGCGACGGACTATACGGACGGCTTGGCTCTCAGAGCGCTCAAGATGATCTTCGAATATCTCCCCGCCGCCTACGATAACGGTCCGAACGATCCCGTCGCGAGAGAGAAGATGGGCAACGCGGCGACTATGGCGGGCATGGCGTTTGCAAACGCGTTCTTGGGAGTTTGTCACTCTATGGCGCACAAGCTCGGCGCTTTCCACCACCTGCCTCACGGGGTCGCCAACGCTTTGATGATAGACGAAGTGTTGCGTTTCAACGCGGCTGAGATCCCGCCAAAGATGGGCACGTTCCCGCAATACGACCATCCGCACACCCTGAGGCGCTACGCTGAGGTCGCCGAGTATCTCGGCATCAAGGGCAAAAACGACTCGGAGAAGCTCGCAAACCTCATCAAAGCCCTCGACGAGCTCAAGGCGCGCGTCGGCATCAAACCCACGATCAAGGACTACGGCGTGGACGAAGAGAAGTTTTTGAGCACCCTCGACAACATGGTCGAGCAGGCGTTCGACGATCAGTGCACGGGCGCAAATCCGCGTTATCCGCTCATGAGCGAAATTAAACAAATGTATCTCAACGCATATTACGGATATAAGGAGGAAGTATGAATCTCACAACTGTCATCGCCGAAAGGCCCACGAAAAAAATCTATGTAGACAAAGACAAGGTCATCAAGCTCTTTGACGAGAACTTTTCAAAGTCCGACGTCCTCAACGAAGCGCTCAATCAGGCGAGAGTGGAGGAGATTGGCGTGAACGCGCCGCATATACACGAGGTCACCAAGATAAACGGCAAGTGGGCGATCGTCATGGACTACGTTCCCGGCAAAACGATGGCGCAACTGATGGCTGAAAACCCGCAGGATCTTGACAAATATCTCGAGAGATTTGTGGAAATTCAAATGCATATCCACACTTTCCGCTGTCCGCTGCTCAACAAACTCAAGGACAAGATGGACAGAAAGATAGACCAGACCACCCTCGACAGCGCGACGAAATATGAGTTGCACACCCGCCTTCAGGGCATGATGCCGCGCGCGAAGCTGTGTCACGGGGACTTCAACCCCGCAAACGTCATCATCACGCCGTCGGGAGAGGAGTTTGTGATAGACTGGTCGCACGCAACGCAGGGCAACGCGGGCGCGGACGTCGCAAGGACGTACCTCGTGTTTGTGCTCGCAGGCAAAAAGGAGTTTGCCGACCGCTACGTCGACCTCTTCTGCGAAAGATCCGGACTTTTGCGCAAATATATCAACTATTGGCTGCCAATCGTCGCCGCCTCTCAATCCGTCAAGGGCAAACCCGAAGAGGTCGACATCTTGAAAGAATGGGCTTCTGTCGTCGAGTTCAACTGATAGAGCAAATTCAAACATTGAGCAATGTTTTTCGATCGTGCAAAGTCGAAAGAAGAGCAGAGCTTTATCGATCTTGCAAATTTAATGGAGCGAACAGGGTCGATCAGATCGCGCAAAGCCGATTTGGTCGAATAAAATTCATTTGAAACTATTTAGCAAACGCAACAAAAATCCACTCGTCTGACGGGTGGATTTTTTGATATATTCAAATTGTGATCTGCAATGATTTGTGACTATGTTCGCGGAATAAGAACTTTATTTGTGCATTTTCACGCGTTAAAGTCCGAAAACCGTCACCATATGAAGTTTGCGCGGGAGCTTTCTCCGTTGTCGATTATTATATCTTGCGCGGTCATGGACTTGTTTTCGACAGCGATGAAATACACCCATTCGGCGATCTCGCTTGCGTCCGCCCACTTCTTCATGGGAGTCTCGTGCATGATCTCAGCCCACTTTTTTTCGTCCGTCATGACCCGCTCGTTCAGCTTTGTCGTGACGCCGCCGGGAGAGACGCTGTTTGCCGTCGCGTTGGGAGCGAGACGGAGCGCAACGTTTTTCATGTAGGCGAGAAGCCCTCCCTTGCTTGCGGCGTATTCGGGAAATTCCGAGCCCGTCGTGGCGCTTGATGAGGCGACGAAGACCACGCTTTTTATTGTGCTTTCAAACGCGTACTTTTCCGTTACGGCGATCGTGCCTTTGAGATTGACGTCTATGTCCCTGCCGCTATCTTGCACGCCCGCGTTGTTGACGAGCACGTTCACACCCTCGACGTTTGGAAGGGGCGCGAGAATGTCTTGCATTATATGCGTGTAGCGTGAATGGTCTATCGAGGAGGGCATGAGGTCAATGCCCACGACCTCGTGACCCACGCTCAAAAACTTTTCCGCAATGGCTTTGCCAATGCCCGAGCTCGTGCCGGTTATCAAAACTTTCATGCGTTTTCCTCCGTGTTTTCCGTTTTAAAATTGCTTTCAGCCTCGCTTTGAGCGGCCTCGACGTCGCGATCGAGATAGAGACTTCCGATGCCCTTTTGTTTCCAGCGTCTGAGCACGCGATATCCGATGGGAGAGAACGCCGCCTCGATGACGAGCTCTGCGACCATTCCCGTAGCCGCGCATGTGAAGCATTGAAGGATGCTCCAGCCAAAAAAGACATGGCTCACGACGAGCGCGAAAATGAGGTTGTCCGCAAATTGACCGATCGCGGTGGAGAGATACGTCCTAAGCGCGTATGCGGCAAAGCCGTCCGGGTTGCCTTTGAACAGTTTGCCTATGCCCCAGTTCGAGAAGTTGTTGATGAACGCGGACGCGACGAACGCGGTCGTGCTGCCAATGACGACGTACCACGTCCCGCCAAACGTGCTGTCCAGCGCCTCGTTGATGACCTCTGCCTCGCCAAAGTCAAAAAACGCGCCCCATGTGCCCGGTATCAGGCTCGCAAGAAAGAGAATGAGACACATGAACAGGTTGATGAGAATGGCAAAGATCGACAGCTGCGTCGCCGCGCGCGGTCCGAAGTGCTTTGTCAACACGTCCATGCACAAAAACGTCACCCACGACACGATGATCCCCGCGTCCAACGCGAGCCAGTCGAGGTTGAGATCGATGCTCTTGTTTGCGAGCAGATTCATCGCGAATATCGCCAGAATGAAGATCGAAAACGTGAAAGGCGGAACGCTTGAAAGTAACAGTCTGAAGTCGGAAAAATACTTTTTCAATGCTTGCTTCATACGAAGCCTCCTTGTTTTTTATGCAATAATGCGTCTTGCGACCGAACTGAGATGGTTTTGCAAGGAACATCTCGTTCAATGCGTATTATAGCTTAAGCGCGAAGCAATGTAAAGCAAATTTAACGACAGAAATTATTTCGCCCGACTTTTTTTGCAAAAAGACGATTTAAGTTTACTATGCGTGGAAAAATCTACGGCAATGCGCTGAAGATTGTTTGTACGAGCAATGCGCTTAGAACGCCCGTACAGCCGATATAGGCGGGAATGTCTATTTTAGGATTATAATATATTATTACATAAATATTCCAATATATATTGGCATGCCATGCGCTATGGACATCGTATTTGTCAAAAATAGCCGTATTCGGGGCAAAAATTTTGAAATTTTGGATCAATTGAAATTATTGTATCCAAAATCATTGCAATTTCAAAATACATTTGCTATAATATGCAAGCAAAACGCTAGTATGGCTCAGCAGGTAGAGCAGCGCACTCGTAATGCGCAGGTCGGCGGTTCGAATCCGCCTACTAGCTCCAAAACCCGTCTGCAAGACGGGTTTTTTGCTAAGCCGGATTCTCACCGCCGACTCTGCCGTTCCGTCAGGTCGGCCTGCACGCGACCTAACCGAGTGTAGCTGAACCCCCGAGAGATTTAAGGTCGCTGAAAGGCGAATCCGCCAACTAGCTCCAAAACCCGTCTGCAAGACGGGTTGTTTCTTTTTGCGCCGAATGAAAATTTCGCTTCGCTCAATTTTGCGCAATCGTGTGCCGATTCGCCTTTGGCGAAGTCTTGCACGGCGGGAGTTTCGTCCCGATGTCGGCTACGCCGCCACCACTCCCGTAAGGGCTGCAAAGTGACGGAAACCCCCACTTTGCAGGAATAAAGAGTTTGCGCCTTCGGCGCGAATGCAAAAGGTTTTTTGAAAATTTGCACCTCTGCGTTCAATTGGACTATGCTTTTTGCGCCGAATGAAAATTTCGCTTCGCTCAATTTTGCGCAATCGTGTGCAAATTCGCCTGCGGCAGAGTTTGCTCGGTTTTTTTGAACAACTTGCCGTTTGGCATTTGATGCGGCGTGGAAAGGCATTTTTTGGTTGGGCGGACGGATGAGAGGTTGACTTGACGGCGAGTTAATGATAGACTTATGCTATGCAGTGGAATGTGAGAACAAAGGCTTTGATCGGCGAAGAGGCGGTAGGCAAACTTGAAGCCGCGCATGTGGCGGTTTTCGGCGTAGGCGGCGTGGGCGGCTATGCGGTGGAGGCGCTCGTGCGTGCGGGCGTCGGGGCGATCGACGTCATTGACGGCGACGTGATCTCCGAGAGTAACCTCAATCGGCAGATCATCGCGACGCGCAATGTCGTGGGGCAGGACAAAGTCGAGGTGATAGCTCGCCGCATATCATCCATAAATCCGCAATGCCAAGTCACTCCGCGCAAGATGTTCTTTTTGCCCGAAAACTCGTACGAGTTTGACTTTTCCCGCTACGACTACGTCATCGACGCCGTCGACACCGTCGCGGCAAAAGTGGAGATAATCCTGAAGGCAAAAGAAGCGGACGTGCCCGTCATCAGCGCGATGGGCGCGGGCAACAAGCTCGACGCCAACGCGTTTGAGATCACAGACATCGAAAAGACGGCGGTCTGTCCCCTCGCAAAGGCAGTGCGAGTCGCGCTAAAAAAACACAACGTCAAGGGCGTGAAGGCGATCTTCTCGCGAGAGCTTCCCAAAAAGCCGCAACATAGCGCCGAAGGGGAGCGAGTGCCCGCAAGCATATCCTACGTTCCCGCCGTGATGGGCTTGCTCATCGCCGAAGAAGTGATAAAAGACCTCACAAAAATCGAGATTTAGATTTGAATGAGAGCCATTGTGCCAAAGCCGGGCTTCGAATGAGTGCACGTCTGACGATCCCCTCAGTCCGAATTGGCTGAGGGGATTGTTTAACTACATTTTGTCTAAGGATGTAATTATTAAGTGAGTGATACTTAAGATTTCTTAAAAATTTTTTGCATAAAACTATTGACATTTGGCAAAATAAACAATATACTGTTAGCAGTCAAGTGATGTGAGTGCTAATTTACTTACGGTCAGCAAGACGCGCTCTGAGGTGTATATGGGAAAAGAACTTTCTGAGAGAAAAAAGAGAATACTCCATGCTCTTGTTGATTTGTACATTTCAACGGGGCAGCCCGTTTCGAGTTCGGACATTCAGAGCAAGTATCTGCCGGAAGTCAGCTCGGCGACGGTCAGGTCGGAGCTTAGCGCGCTTGAGGCGCTCGGATATATCGCGCAACCGCACACTTCGGCGGGCAGAATTCCTCTGAAGGACGCGTACAAGTTTTATGTGGAGAGCATAAGCGCGGGGGATTCCTCCTCGATGCTCACGGATCAGGAGACGGCGTTCATTCGCAACAGGTTTGTGAACAGGCTGAACGAGATAGAGGACCTCTCAAAAGAAGCCGCAAAGATCATCAGCGATATAACGAACTACACCTCCTTTGCTGTCGAGACAAACGTAAGCAACATTGAGATCGAAGAGATCAAGCTCGTGCCCATCAAGGGCTCTAAGGCGGTCGTGCTCATCGTGACAAACAGGGGCATGATCGCAAACAAAGCTATAGATTTGAAAAGCGACGGGCTTGACGGCTCGTATCTCGACACGGCGACCCGCGTGCTGAACAGGGTCTTTCAGGGCAGGAACATCAAGGATATCGAGGCGTTTGAGCTTGGCGAGATAGATGAGGAGATAAAGGGCTTCAGGGACATCTTCGACGAGGTTTTGGACATCTTGCGCATCTATGTCAGCGAGCACCGCGACAACGTGTTCGTGGAGGGAGCGCTCAAAATGCTCGACTATCCGGAGTACAACAACGTTGAGGACGCAAAAAACTTCCTCTCCGTCATTTCGGACAGGCGAAACATGTCGGAGCTTCTTCCCGACAACGGAAGTCTGGAGTTTTCGGTGCGCATAGGCAAGGAGGACAGCGGCGTTGACAAGTGCGCGATCATCACTGCGGCGTACAAGGTCGGCGACGAGATAATGGGTCAGGCGGGCGTCATCGGACCTCAAAGAATGGACTACAAAAAAGTTATAGGAGTGCTGGATTACATCAAAAAGACGATGTCTACGGTGATAAATCCCATAGGAGACGACGAACAATGAAAAAGAACGGGGAAAAGGAAAAAACCGTAAGATCCGAAGAAGTCAAACAAAACGCGGCTGAAGAGCAAAAGCAGACAGAGGCCGAGACCAAATTTGACGTCATCGACCGCGCCGAAATGACGGACGCGGAGTATATCGGGGCGCTCGAGCTCAAGCTCGGCGAGGCGTACAAGGAAGTCGAGGACATCAAAGCCCTCGTCAAGCGCGTGCAGGCGGACTTTGACAACTTCCGCAAGCGCAACAACTCCATCGCTCAGGATATGAGGGAAATGGGATCGAAAAGCTGCTTGCAGTGCTCGACAATTGCGACCTTGCGAGAAAGTACGTCCAAGACGAGGCGGCGCTCACCGGATTCAACATGATGGAAGCGCAAATTCTCGCCGCTCTCGACAGCTTCGGACTCAAGGAGATCGAGGCTGAGGGCAAGGAGTTCGACGCAAAGCTCATGAACGCCGTCGAGCGCGAAAAGGACGAGCAAAACGCGGGCAAGGTGACAGAGGTCATGCTCAAAGGCTACACGTTGAGGGGCAACCTGCTTCGCGCGGCAAGCGTCAAAGTTGGATATTGGGAGTGACAAAATCCGCACTTTACAACATCAAAATGCAGATATAAACACATCATTGTGTGAATATAAATATGTTTCTTCCCCAACGGGGAAAAGGAGAATAATATGGGAAAGATAATCGGTATCGATCTTGGAACAACAAACTCATGCGTTGCGGTCATGGAAGGCGGCGAGGCAACTGTCATCGCCAACGCGGAAGGCGCAAGGACGACTCCGTCCGTCGTGGCGTTCACAAAGGACGGCGAGAGGCTCGTAGGCGAGATCGCAAAAAGACAGGCGGTGGCAAATCCCGAACATACCGTCAGCTCCATCAAAAGAGAGATGGGGTCGGACTACAAAGTGAGGATTGAGGGCAAGGAATACACCCCTCAGGAGATCTCCGCAATGATACTCACAAAGCTCAAAAACGACGCGGAAAAGTATCTCGGCGAAAAGGTCACGGAGGCGGTCATCACCGTTCCCGCATACTTCAATGACGCACAGCGTCAGGCGACGAAGGACGCGGGCAAGATCGCGGGGCTTGACGTGAAGCGCATCATCAACGAGCCTACTGCGGCTTCGCTTGCGTACGGCATAGACAAGGATGAAAACAAGCATCAAAAGGTGCTCATCTTCGACTTGGGCGGCGGCACGTTCGACGTGTCCGTGCTCGAGCTCGGCGACGGCGTGTTCGAAGTGCTCGCGACCTCAGGCAACAACCGCTTGGGCGGCGACGACTTT
>CANQAA010000051.1 GCA_947589395.1 uncultured Clostridia bacterium | reverse complement strand
AGCAGCCGTCGAGGTCGAACATGGACCAGAGCTGATTTGCGGGCGGGAAAACGCGGAAAGTCATCACTCTGCCGCTTATCGGATGCACGAACTTGAGCTGTACCGCCCAAAGGCACATGTCGAAGTTGCCGCCGCTACCGTACTTTTTGTCCCCCAAAACGGGATTGCCGATAGTTGCGAGTTGCACGCGGATCTGATGCGCCCTGCCCGTCACGAGGTTGACTTGAAGAAGGCTGAATCCCTCTCTTTCGGCAAGCACTTTGTAATCGAGCTCGGCATATTTCGCGCCTTCGGTGAGCTCGGGAACTACCTTCACCGTGTTTGTCTCGGGGAACTTTTTCAAATAGTTTACGAGCTTGTCCGTCTTAAAGCGCGGCGTACCCTCGACGATCGCGAAATATCTCTTCTCGGTCGTCCCGTTGCGAATTTGTTCGGACAGTCTCGCCGCCGCTTTGGACGTCTTTGCGAACACCATAACGCCGCCTGTGGGTCTGTCCAGCCTGTGCACGAGCCCGAGATACGCCTCGCCGGGCTTGTCGTATCTTTCCTTGAGATAGGATTTCAAAATGTTCACCAAGTCGGGATCGCCCGTTTCGTCCGCCATAACGGGGACGTTTGCGGGTTTGACCACCACGAGCAGGTGATTGTCCTCAAAGACTATCGGAATGTCATGATAAGTTAGCATATTTGTCCATCCATTGAGTATTTTTCGTCAGATTTTCGAGCGAAGTATTCTAAATTTTCTATATTTTTGGAATACCTCAGTCAAATTTTGCAAATGCGGTGCAGCCTTGCGGGAGCACGAGTCCCTCCTCCGTCGCGAGCCCTATCTCGTCCGAGACGACGTTTGCGCCGTTTTTGAGCGTCAGCTTCAAGATATTTTCCATGACCGTCGGCTGAAGCCCCGTCGTGTAGCTGTTTAGACAAACAAACAGGGGTTTTTCACTCAATAGCTTGCCAACGAGCTCCATAAGCTCGCATATGCCCTCTTCTATCTTCCACTTCTCGCCGTTCGGGCCTCTTCCGAAGCTCGGCGGGTCGAGAATGATCGCGTCGTAGCGGTTGTTGCGGCGAAGCTCACGCGAGCAGAACTTGAAGCAATCGTCAACGATATATCTAACTCCGTCGTTCGTAAGGCCGCTTAGTCTCACGTTATCCCCCGCGCGCTCGACCATAGCCTTTGCGCCGTCAACATGGCATACGCTCGCCCCCGCGCTCTTGCACGCGACGGTTGCCGCTCCCGTGTAGCCAAAGAGATTGAGGACGGATATCGGGCGGTTTGCGGCTTTTATCAAGTCGATCATTCTGCTCCAATTGACCGCCTGCTCCGGAAAGAGCCCCGTATGCTTGAAGCCCATGAGCTTGAGAGAGAATCTGAGATCTCTCCACCCGACGGAAAACTCGCTTGGTATGCGGCGGTTGTATATCCATCTGCCCCCGCCCTCGCTGCTTCGCTCGTACACGGCGTCTATGCCCGAGAAGTTTCTGAGCGGCTTCCCTGCGTGCCAAATGACTTGGGGATCGGGTCTTAAAAGCGTCAGACTCCCCCAGCGCTCGAGCTTTTCGCCGTCGCCCGTCGCAATGACGGAATAGTCTTTCCAATCGGGTGCGATCAACATCACTTGTTCACCTTTTTGACGGTTATCGTCACCTTGTGACCGTTGATGTCACATTCTTTTTTGAAGCCGTCAGTGCCCTCGACGATGCCGTCGCACAGCACGTCCGCAAAGAATTTTGCGTCGTCAAAGACCTGTTTTGCCATACCCTCCGCCGCAAATCCGAGCAAAATGTGGTCGGTGACCTCAAAGCCCGCTTCCTTGCGCATATTTTGCACTTTGCTCACGATCTCCCTCTGAATGCCCTCGATCATGAGGTCGTTTGTGAGGGACGTGTCGAGCACGACCGTCGTTTCGCCGTCGGACTCGGAGGAATAGCCCTCTTTGTTCTTTGCGGTGATGAGCAGATCCTCTTCGCTGAGCACGATCTTTGTGCCGTCGATCTCGCACACGAACTCGCTCTTGACGTCCTCGTCCGTGCCGCGAATCTTGCGATATTCGCTCTTGATGTCGTCGATCGCCTTTCTCTTTTTGATGGCTTCGATTATGTCGTTGGGTCGCTCTTGCATGATGGCTCTTATTTTTCCGAGCAGCGCGCCGTACTTGGGTCCCAAAGTTTTGAGCTGAGGCTTGATCTCATAGCTGATGAACTCCTCTTCGCCGTCCGCTCTTTCGACTTCCTTGACGTTGAGCTCGTCCTCGACGAGTTCTTTGAGCTCGTTTGTCAGCTCGTATGAGCCGTTGTACATGAGCTTTTGAAGGGGCTGTCTGTTTTTGATGTTGGACTTGTTGCGCGCGGCTCTTCCGAGCACGACGAGCTTGAGCACATTCGCCATGCCAACCTCGAGCGCGCTGTCAATCATACTCTCATCCGCAGTCGGGAAGGAGCAAAGATGCACGCTGAGGGGCGCGTTTTTGTCAAAAGTTCTCACGAGATTTTGATATATGTTTTCCGCAAGGAAGGGCGTGAATGGCGCAAGCAACTTTGAGAGAGTGACGAGCACAGTATATAGTGTCATATACGCCGCCTCTTTATTTTGCGTCATCTCGCTTCCCCAATATCTCTCGCGGGAGCGGCGGACGTACCAATTGGAGAGGTTGTCCGTGAACTCCTCTATCGCCCTCGCGGTTTCGGTTATCCTGTACGCGTTCAATCCCTCGTCCACCGTCTTGATGAGGGTGTTGAGGTTTGAAAGTATCCACCTGTCGAGCACGGTGAGTTTGCACTTCTTCAGGTCGTGCTCGAGGGGGTTGAATTTGTCGATTTCAGCATACAGAACATAAAACGCGTAGGTGTTCCAAAGCGTGCCCATGAACTTGCGCTGGGACTCGCTGACGTTGTCCGCAGAAAATCTCGAGGGAAGCCATGGGGCGCTTGCCGTATAAAAATACCATCTCGTGGCGTCCGCGCCCTGCTTGTCGAGCACCGACCACACGTCCACGACGTTGCCCTTGTGCTTGGACATCTTTATGCCGTCCTTGTCGTTGACGTGCCCGAGCACTATGCAGTTTTTAAACGGCGCTTTGCCAAACAATATCGTGTTTATCGTAAGAAGCGTATAGAACCAGCCTCTCGTTTGATCCACCGCTTCCGAGATGAAGTCGGCGGGAAATTCCTTTTCGAAGAGCTCTTTGTTTTCAAAGGGATAGTGCCACTGAGCAAAGGGCATAGAGCCGCTGTCAAACCAGCAGTCCAAAACTTCGGGCGTGCGCTCCATAACCCCGCCGCACTCGCAATCGAACTTGACGGCGTCGATATAAGGACGATGAAGCTCGATATCTCCATCTATATGTCCGAGCTTTTTGAGTTCCTCCTTTGATCCTACGACGTGGATCTTGCCGCACTTTTTGCAAACCCAGATGGGAAGCGGCGTCCCCCAATATCTCTCGCGGGATATGCCCCAGTCTATGACGTTTTCGAGGAAATTGCCCATTCTGCCGTTCTTTATCGTGTCCGGCATCCAATTTATGCTCGCGTTGGCTTTCAAGAGCTCGTCCTTTACCGCCGTGACCTTGATGAACCAGCTGCTGCGCGCGTAATACAAAAGCGGCGTGTCGCATCTCCAGCAGAATGGATAGCTATGCGTGAACTTCATGGTCTTGAACAGCTTGTTTTCGGCTTTCAGACGCTTGATTATATCCTTGTCGCCGTCCTTGCAGAACACTCCCGCAAGATCGGTCACTTCGCTCTTGAAGCGACCTCTGTCGTCGACCATCTGCAAAAACGGCAGGTCGTACTTCTTGCCGACTCTGCTGTCGTCCTCGCCGAACGCGGGCGCGATGTGCACTATGCCGCTGCCGTCCGTGAGGGTGACGTAGGAGTCGTTTGTGACGAAATACGCCTTTTTGTCGAGATGAAAGTCATAATCGAAGAGGGGCTCGTACTCGACAAATTCGTAGTCCTTGCCCTTTTTTACGGAGAGTTTTTCAAACTCCCTGTCCTTCAGAACCGTCTCGACGAGCGCGTCCGCGAGGATATACTTTTCGCCCTCACATTCGACGAGCGCGTAGTCCTCTTTTGCATTCATGCACAGAGCGACGTTTGAGGGCAAAGTCCAGGGGGTCGTCGTCCAGACAATGAAATACGTCCCCTTCTCGCCCTTTAGCGGGAACTTGACGAACACGGACGTCTCCTCGACGTCGCGATAGCCCTGCGCCACCTCGTGGGAGCTGAGCGCCGTCCCGCAGCGGGGGCAATACGGCACGATCTTGAAGCCCTTATACAAAAGCCCCTTGTCCGCCATAGTTTTGAGCGCCCACCACACGGACTCGATGTAGCTGTCCTTGTAGGTGATATACGGGTTTTCCATATCCGCCCAATAGCCGATGCGGTCGGACATCTTGTGCCACTCGTCGGTATATTTGAAGACGGAGTCCTTGCACTTTTTGATGAAGGGCTCGATGCCGTATTTCTCTATCTCCTGCTTGCCGTCAATGCCCAATTGCTTTTCGACCTCGAGCTCAACAGGCAAGCCGTGAGTGTCCCAACCGGCTTTTCTTAGGACGTGGTAGCCCTTCATGGTCTTGTAGCGCGGCATAATGTCCTTCATCACGCGGGTGAGGACGTGCCCTATATGCGGCTTTCCGTTTGCGGTCGGCGGACCGTCGTAAAAGCAAAACTCCTCTTTCCCCTCGTTTTTTTCAACGCTCTTTTCGAAGACGTGATTTTGCTTCCAAAATTCAAGTATCTCCTTTTCTCTCTCAACAAAGTTGAGACTTGTGTCGACAGGTTTGTACATCGTTGCCTTCCTTATCATTGATTTTATAATTATAATCGTAATATACAAAAAACGCAAGCGTATGCGACTATGTGCGCGCAAAAATCAAAAAAATCTTCCGCTCGGAAGATTTTTTTGTGTGCGCTAATGAGTTGAAAGCCACAGCGGCTGCAGATCGCAGTAACCGCGTTGAATCATTCTTTCAAACACCCGATCGGAATGACATACACGCCGTCGTCGCGCTTGTAGGCGATCTCGCCGCCCGTTATCACAATGAGCAGATCGGGTTCGGACAAATGTTGTTGAGGATTTTCGGCGTTGTGCTTGCATATCAAGTTGCGGAGTTGGCGCAGATGGTGCGCGCCTTCCTCGATTTGTTTGCTGCCAAGCTTGAACTCGATCAACGCATACTTGCCGTTGTCAAGATGCAAAACGCAATCGGCTTCCAAGCCGAAGCGGTCGTGGTAGTAGGACACTCTTCCGCCGAGCATAGAGGAATAGACCTTCAGATCCCTTATGCACAAAATTTCGAATATAAAGCCGAATGTGTGTAGGTCAAACAGCAATTTTTCGGGGGTGAGGTTGAGAGCGGCAACGGCTATGGACGGATCGGTGAACTCCTTTTTGTCACCGCTGCGAATGGATGAGGCTGAGCGAATGGATGGTTTCCAAGCCGGAACGTCCTCTATCACAAACAAACGCTTGAGCGCGTTCATATACGCATATAGCGTAGGCTCGCTGAAATCGGAAAAGTTCGCTTGCACGTCGTTAAGTATCGAGGCGTTGGTCGCAAGCGTTGAAATGTTTCTCGCATAGGAACGCAACAAAGTTCTCATGCGTTGAGGATCGCGTTTCACTCCGTCCACGCTCGAGCAATCTTCATCGCAAACGCTTTGCAGATAGGTCTTTGCAATGAACAACGCGGCTTTTTCGGAATTGGCGTTCAAACTCGCGGGCCAACCGCCGCGACAGGCGGCAAAAACAAGGCGTTCAATAGTGAGGGGAGATATTATGCCGTCGACATCGAGGCTCGGATCGTCAAACAAATCTCTAAGCGAAATTGCCCCGCTCGACTCCTTAGACTCGTAAAGGCTCATAGGATACATTTGCAATTTGGCGATCCTGCCCGTGCCCGAGTGCATGATTTTTTTTGTCGTCAACGGAATTCGAACCTGTCAAAATGAACAGTCCGGTTTCATGCCTGTTGTCAACGGCGGTGCGCACGGCGTCCCAAAGGACGGGAGCGATCTGCCACTCGTCCAAAAGTCTGGGATTCTCGCCCATAAGAAGTATGGAGGGCTTGGTCTCGGCAGTGGCAAGATAACCTTTTGCTTGGTCGGGATCTTGCATTTTCAAAACGCTTTTGGCTTGCATTTCGGCAGTGGTGGTCTTTCCGCACCATTTTGGTCAGACAATAAGCACCGCGCCGATATAAGAAAGCGTTTCTTGAAGTTGCGCGTCCATAAGTCTTGGAAGATAAATGTATTCGCTCATATTAACTTCTCCGATGTTTTCTGTATTTTACAACCATCAAAAGAAAAGTCAAGTCATTTAATGAATTTGCTGTAATTCATTTAAGTGATTTGGAGCACTTTGTTTAAGAAATTTGTAAGATTTTGTTTAAGAGATTTGCTGTAATTTGTCTTAATATCGAAAGCGGACGAAAAGGAAATAGAAAACAATTGTCTGAAGGAATTATACATGCGGGAGATACCCTTGACGAATTTATAGCTTTATGACGACGACTTCACGAAGAAAAACATATTTTTCTTAAGAACAGCATATTATCGGTTAAAAAATAAAAGTATATTTCGACAGATTTGAAAAGAGGGATGAAAAAATGTCGCTGAACAGTGCGAAATTCAGTGACATTTGACAAGTTGGCTTTATTTATGGAGCGGGCGATGAGAATCGAACTCACGACTAAAGCTTGGGAAGCTTTCGTTTTGCCATTAAACTACGCCCGCGCACCGTATATTTTAGCACATTCGCAAGTTTTGTCAAGAACTTTGAAATAGCATTTGCAAAATTCCGAATTGATGATATAATTTGCATTGATATGAAAGCAATTGAAATTTCTTCAGTCACCAAACGCTTCAAGGACAAGACCGCGCTTTCAGAGGTCACCATGTCCGTCGAAGAGGGCGAGATATTCGGGCTCGTAGGTCCGAACGGCTCGGGAAAGACCACGCTTCTCAGAGCCATTTTGGGACTTTGCAGCGTCGAGGGCGAGATATCCCTATTCGGCTCAGGGAGCGAGCGCGAATTGATTGTTGCAAGACGAAACATCGGCGCTCTCGTCGAAACTCCCTCGCTCAAGCCGACATTTTGCGCGGTGGACAACATGAAGGCTCTCGCGTACTCTTTGGGAGAAAGAGACGAGCAAAAGCTCAAAGACCTGCTTGAAAAAGTCGGACTGGACGCGAACTCCAAAAAGCCTGCGCGAAACTTTTCTCTGGGCATGCGCGAGAGGCTTGCGATCGCCATGTCACTCATCGGCTCTCCAAAAATTTTGATCTTGGACGAACCCATAAACGGGCTCGACCCAAACGGCATATCCAAAATGCGCGAGCTACTCTTGAGACTCAAAAGCGAGGGAGTCACGATCGTCATCTCCTCTCACATCATCTCCGAGCTTCAAAAGGTCGCTGACGCCTATGGGGTGCTCAAGGACGGCAAGTTGGTTTGCGAGCTGCATGGAGATGACCTGAAGTCCCTCGTGCGCCCGTACGTCAAACTCGTCGTCGCAGACATGCCTCTTGCAAAACAAATCGCCGAAAACAATCGTTTAGAACATCAAATTTTGCCAAACGGCGTGCTGAAGATATATGAGCAAAACGACGTGACTGCGCTCGTCTCCATCTTCAAGGACGCGGGTGTGATGAGCGCCTCGATCGACTCGGGCGACATAGAAAACTACATTTTGGAAAGGATAGGAGGTTGATATGGATGAAATGAAAGATATTCTGTTCTCCGATCTTTTCAAGCTCAAAAAGCACAAGAGCGTATATATCGCGCTCGCCGTCATGCTTGGCGTCACTCTCATTTTGTTCGTCATGCTGTGGGCGCTCGGGGTCAGCCTCGAAAAACTCTCGAGCGGAAGCGACGATCTTGAACTTGTCGTGTCCACAAGGACGACGCTTGCTCTGCTGTCGCAAACTCTGCTCACCGGCTTTTCGGACGGCGCAATGGTCGCGCCCCTCTTTGCAATCGTGATAGGGCTCTTTGTCGGCGGCGAATTTTCAAGCGGAAGCGTCCGCCTTCAGGTGGCAAGAGGATGTTCGAGGGCGAAGCTCTACTTTTCAAAACTCATCACGCTATGCTCGCTGCTTTTTGTCTATCTTGCGATATGCATTGTGTTTTCCGGCATTTTGACAGCCGTGCGCGGCTACGGCGAGGGCGGATTTTCAAACGAGGATCTGAAAATCGTCGTGCGCAACTTCTTCCTGCAATTGTTGAGTCAGATATCAATGGCGTCTATCGGCGTGATGTTCTCCTTCCTCACTCGCTCCAAAAACGCGACAATCGGGATCATGCTCGCACTTCTCATCGGCTTGGACACGGTCTTCGGGCTCTTGTACGGTCTTGAGATGCTGAACGTCAACACGGACTGGATCATGTTCATGCCCCTTCAGCAACTCTCCGTCGCATGTTCATCGACAAAACTCACCTCTCTTCAACTCGTCGCCGTCATAGTTATGCCTACAGTCTATGCCTCTTGCTCGACTTTGCTTGGCATTTTCGACTTCCGGAGGCGGGACATAAAATAAAACGACAAAAAAACAAATCTATTTGATTAGATAAGCGAAATTATTTTTATATAATAAATTAATTCTCTCAAATTCAAGGGCGCAAATTCGACGATTTGCGCTCTTAATTTATATTTTTCGTTTACTTTCAACGCGCGATATGATATAATGATAAAAAAATTTCTTGGGGAAATTATGGGAAAATTTGTTATCGCCTACGACGTGGGCACGACCGGTCTTAAGACTTGTCTCATCGAAATCGACAAAAACATCAAGATCATCTCCTCCGCCTCGCAGGGCTATGGGCTGTACGTTTTGGAAGGCGGCGGCGCCGAGCAGGATCCCGACGAGTGGTGGGAGGCAATGAAAACAACGACCAAGCGCGTGTTCGAGGGCTCTACAGTCACTCCCGATATGGTCGAGGGCGTGTCCTTTTGCTCTCAGGCGCAGGGGCTCGTGCTCGTGGACAAGGACGGCAACTACGTTCATCGCGCGTTCAGCTATATGGATCAGCGCGCCACAAAAGAGATCAAGGAAGGCGTCGCGTACGGCTTGCAGATCGCGGGCGGCAACATTTTCAAACTCATTCCCACTCTGCTCATCACGGGAGCGGCTCCCGTCAGCGTGAAAGACCCCGTTTGGAAGTACAATTGGGTGAAGAAAAACGAGCCCGAAAACTTCAAGCGCGTGTACAAGTGGTTGGACGTCAAGGAATATCTGATCGCGCGCATGACGGGCGAGTTTGTGATGACCTACGACTCCGCTTTCGGCACGCTCATGTACGACTACAAACACAAGTGTTTTTCAAAAAAAGTGTGCAAGCTCTACGGCGTAAACGTCGAGCACATGCCGCGTCTTATCGCCTCGACGGATTGCGCGGGGCTCGTTCACGACAAGGCGGCGGCAGAGCTCGGCCTC
>CANQAA010000050.1 GCA_947589395.1 uncultured Clostridia bacterium | reverse complement strand
CCGGTCAAAAAGTAGCGCGTGGCAACGAGCACGGCTATCCCCGCAAACAGCACGGTTATGCCTCCCGGCAAGGCGTTTGCGAGCACCTTTGGCAAAAAGCACCCCTTGACCCTCTCCTTGTTTGGTTCGAGCGCGAGCACGACGGAGGGCACGCCGATCGTCAGCGCCCCCATCAGAGTGAGATTTTGCGGCGTGAATGGGAGAGACTCCGGCACGCACATAAAGAGAATCGCAAGCAGCGTGTTGTAGACGGTTTTCATGAGATACAGCGCCGCCGCGCGTTCGAGGTTGTTGATCGAGCGCCTGCCTTCCGCGACCACTTTCGGCATGGAGGCGAAGTTGCTGTTCAAAAGCACGAGGGAGCTGACGTTTTTTGCCGCGTCCGAGCCCGACGCCATAGCGATGGAGCAGTCGGCAGTTTTCAAGGCAAGCACGTCGTTGACGCCGTCTCCCGTCATGGCGACCGTGTGTCCTGCGGCTTTTAGGGCGCTCACGAGCAGTTGCTTTTGATTTGGAAGGACGCGCCCGAATATTGTATATTTGGTTGCGGCTTCGATGACTTCCTCGTCCGTTTTCAGGGTGGACATGTCGATGATGTTGTCGCAATCCGTCAGCCCCGCCCTCATAGCCATCGCGCGCACGGTGACGGGGTTGTCGCCGGAAATTATCTTGAGTTCAACGCCCTCTTCCTTGAAAAATTTGAGGGTCTCGGGAGCTTCCTTGCGTATGCGATCGGTGATGAAGAGAAGACAGATGGGCTTGAGCGACTTCGGAAGCGCCGCGTCGGTGAGTTCCGCTTGAGTGGAGGAAAGCATCATAACTCTGTATCCCTCCGCCGCCTTTTTTTCGACGATCTCGCTCACGCGCTTCAAGGGTCTCGTCAAAATGAACTCCGGAGCGCCCAGAACATAGCTCACGCCGTCTATTCTCGCGCCGCTCCACTTTCTTATGGACGAAAAGGGCACTGTCGTCTTGGCTGACCTGTAGTTTGGCTCGAGATCTTCGACATATTGCCGTATCGCGTTCGCGGTGGCGTTGTCGTCTTCGAGCACGGTGGTCAGGTTTTTGAGGATCTGTTTCAAATCGTTGGGATGCACGCTGTGAAGCGGCATGATGTCGTTTAAGTCCATCGCGCCTTCGGTGATAGTGCCGGTTTTGTCAAGGCACAAAACGTCCACGCGCGCGAGCGTTTCAACGCAATACATATCCTGCGCGAGGGTCTTGTGACGGGTGAGTCGCACAACGCTCACACAAAACACGGTGGAGCTCAGCGCCACGAGCCCGCTTGGGATCATGCCAACGACAGAGCCTATGACAGTTTGCACCGTGAAGTTCACGCTTCCGCTCGATTGAACGTAATATTTCACAAAAAAGAGCGCCACTCCAAGCGGCACGATGATCGCCGCCATGATCTTTACGATGAGCATGAGGGAGCGCCATATCTCGGAATTGGGCTTTTTGAAGTATTTTGCGCCCGCGCTTATCTTTGTCGCGAAGTTTTCAAGCCCAATGTGCTCGACCTGAGCCTTCGCCTTGCCGGAAACGACGAAACTGCCCGAGAGCAACTTGTCGCCCGCCTGCTTGTGTATGGCGTCCGGCTCGCCCGTGATGAGGCTTTCGTTGACCTCGATCGCGCCCTCTTTGACCTCTGCGTCCGCGCATATCTGAGAGCCTGTCTCCAATATGACGAGCTCGTCGAGCACGATATCCTTGACCGCTATCTCGCATTCCTTGCCGTCGCGAAGCGCCTTGACTTTCGGCGCGGAAATGAGAGAGAGCTTGTCGATCGTGCGCTTTGCCCTCAGCTCCTGTATCGTTCCGAGCAGCGTGTTGAAAACGACAAGCCCCATAAAGCCGAAGTTGCCTATCGCGCCGAAAAAGTTGTCCCAATCAGAAAAGCAACACAAAATGATCGCGAGCGCCACAAACACAAAGTTGAAAAACGTCAGGACGTTTTCCCTGAGTATCTGCCCGACGGATTTTGTTTTGACATCCTGTTCGCCGTTGACCTCGCCGCGCGATATGCGCTCTTTGACGGCGTCCAAACTCAGTCCCGTTTGGACGTCCGTGACAAACGGCTCGCGGGGGAGTTCGCTCTTTGGTTGTGGACGCTTTTTCATGTTAGCCTCGCATAAATATCTTTCAATAAATTTTAGCATAATATACAAAAATAATCAACCCGCGCGGAGATTATTTTTCATGCTCTAATTTGGCTGAGATTTTTTTTGCGCTGTCATCAAACGAGGGCAGCTTGCATAAAGTTTGCGTATGAAGAAAAAATCGTTGTTGCTCATTTTGATCGTCGTGACGCTCGCCCTATCGCTTTTCGCGCTTGGCGCTTGCAACAAACAAAAAGTCGAGGAAAAATCCAACGTGTCCCGCTCGACCTTCGCTTACTTTGCGGGAGAGGGGGAGCAGTTTGCCGTAACGATCGAAAAGGGCAAGCGTGAGAGACAGTTCATCGCCGACGGCAAGGCGGTAGACGTGAGGGACTTTTGCGAGCTGACAGTCACGCCCCTTAAGACCAACGACTTTGAAAAGATAGACTTTGAAATTTGCGGCGGGGAGGAGAGCTACCGGGCGAGCGTTCAATCGTCGGAGTTTGGAAGCTATATCATGGACGTCGACCTGACCTTTGACCCGACTTCGATAAAGCTGACGGCGGGGGAGACCGTCGAAGAGATAGAGCTTGCCGACGTGCTCGATGGCGCGCTCACCTCAAACGACGTCATCAAAATCGCAAAGGACGCCTTTGACGACAAACTCCAAGCGGAACTTGAGGACGGCAAACCCGAGCGGGAGATCTACGTCAAACTCATTTCGGGAGATAGAGCGACCTACTATTATTATGTGTCGCTCATCGGCGAAGGCGTGGACTATTATGCGGCGCTCGTCAATCCGAATACGGGCGAGATAATCTCCAAAAAGTGAGTTTAACGCCACGTTTTGAGAGATAAACTGCGATTTATGTGAAATTCGTAATACTCCTTATAGATCCGTTTACGAGCGGCGCGCGATTTGCACGCCGCTCGTAACTATGAAAATTTCAAGGCGTGAGAAAATAAAAGAGCGCGCAATTTGCGCGCTCGCATATTAGATTATCAACTCAGTGCTCGAAGCGAGTGGGGTCTTCGCATTTGACGACTGTCTTGAACACGTTTTCAAAGCGCCTCAAAGCCTCGTCGATGACCTCGTCCGTGTCCGCCATAGAGGTGTAAAGTCTCGAACCCGCGAGGGTGACGATGCCGTTTGCCATATACGCCGCGCCCATTTGCTCCATTGCGACCTTGCGCCTCATCATCTCCGCTTTCTTTTTGAGGAGAGGAATGACCGAGCCGAGCAGACTCATGTTGGAGAAGTCGTAGCTCATTGCGCCCGTGCATTCGAGGTGGACTATCGAGCCTTGATTGTAGACGACGAAGGGCAGCTCATGCTTTTTGACCAGCTCTTTGAGTCCGGCGGCGAGCCTGTCGCCCGCATGACCCGCCTTTTCGCAAGCGTTGTTCTTTTCGATCTCGCAAATGGCAAGATAACCGGCAGTGGAGCTGAGCGGGTTTGCCGCGAGCGTGCCGCCGACGTACGCTTTTTTGCCCATGCCGGCAAGTCCCGCCGCCATGAGGCTGACGTATTCCTTCTTGCCGCCTACGCCGCCCGCCGCAGGATATCCGCCCGCGACGATCTTGCCGAACACGGTGAGGTCGGGATACATGTCTCTGTTTGTGCCCTGTCTTGTGAACTTGACGACCTTGCCGTTTTCGTCGACCTTTTTGTCCTCAACCGTCCAGGTGAAGGGAACGGGCTCGTCGTTGTAGGGATACTTTTGTCCGAAGAAGTAGCCTGCCGCGCCGTGAATGCCCACTCTGAAGCCCGTGACGACCTCGTCGAAGATGAACAATGCGCCGTATTCTCTCGCAAGGACGCGAGCCTTCTCGTTGTAGTCGATGTCGATGGGGCGAGTGCCGGATTCCGGTCCGACGGGCTCGACGATGACTGCCGCCGTGCCGCCTCTTGCGACGTTCTTTTTGAGCATCTTTTCAAGCATCTTGAGGTCGTTTGGTCTGACCTCGTCCGTCTTGTTGTACGAGCCGGGAATGCCGTGAGACTCGAGGAACTGACGGCTGCCGGGTATCTTCAAGCCGTAGACCATCTGATCCGACCAGCCGTGATATGCGCCGCCGATCTTGATGACGCGTTTTTTCTTCGTCGCGCAGCGAGCGACTCGAATCGCCGCCATGACGGACTCCGTGCCGCTGCCGAGCATACGGAACATCTCGCAAGCGGGCATGAGCTCGTTTATTTTCTTCGCGAGGAGCAGCTCGCCCTCATGGAAGAGGCCTGTTACGGGGCCGCACTCGTTGAGAAGCTCGATGACCTTGTCTCTGACGGCGGGATAGTTGCTGCCCAAAATGGTGGGACCGCCCGCCTGCAAAAAGTCGATATACTGATTGCCGTCTCTGTCATAGAGATATGCGCCCTCAGCCTTTTCCATGCACATGGGGAAGGGATAGTTGAAGGCGAGGTTGTGCTGAACGCCGCCGGGAATATATTTTTTTGCTTCGGAAGTTATCGTCTTGGACTCTTTGCAATGGGTGTCGAAATATTCGAGAATGCGCTTCAACTCGTCGTCGGACACGCAATAGATGGGTTGCTCGGTGAGGTTTTTGAGCTGAGCGTTGATCGCCGCCGCATCCTCCCACTTGGATATTCCGTAGCCGTCTTTTTGCAATTCCGCAGGTTGCGCGGTCTTGACTTCGGATTCGTTTGCCATAATTTTCCTCCTTAGGGCGTCCGCCCAAGTTATTTTTTATTATGTATATATTATATCAAACTTATATTGGAATGTAAATAACGAAAAACGCCGAGTAATCCATACACAATTTGAGAATTGACGGGTAAATTTTCGGGAAATTTCAAAAAAAATACAAAAAAATCGGGGATATGCGCATAATATAGCAAATTAAGGCTTGCCTTTTGAATAAAGTTGTTTTATAATGTTCATATAATCTTACGGAGGTATATTATGAATAAGACAGATCTCATCAAATCTATCGCAAACAAAGCGGGAATTTCCCTCAAAGACGCTACGGCGGCAGTCGAAGCATATCACGAGACAGTTGCGGAAGCACTCAAAGCCGGTGACAAGGTTGCAATCTCCAACTATGGCACTTACGAGATCAAGCAAAAGGCTGAGAGACAAGGCTTCGATCCTCGCATCAGACAACATGTCACGATCGCCGCGTCCAAAGTTCCCGTGCTCAAGTTCGGTAAGTCTTTCAAGGACCTGTTCAACTAATCTCGATATGTGAGCGCTTTTGCGCTTAAGATTAAGACTTCAGCGAAAGATATAAAGATGGTGTTTTTGACATCATCTCTATATCTTTCTCTCATATAAAGCGCATTTTTGCCATGTAGCGCGCAAAAAAACGCAAGACGGGGCGTTGCGACAAACGTTTGCTACGCCCTTTTCCGTTGTCAAAAATTGCTTAAGTCATGATTTAATAAATTATATGGCGATCGCCGTTGACATTGAGTATATATTGTGGTATAATAAGACCATAATAAGAACAGAATATTGTTTGGAGGATGTTATGACGACGCAATTGCCCAAAATTTTGCCGGTGAACGAACTAAAAAACACCGCGAGCATCATGAAGACTTGTAAAGAAAGTCCCGTGCCAATCGTGATAACCAAAAACGGCTACGGCGAGGCGGTCTTGATGAGCGTGAAGCTCTATGAAGAAATGTTTGCCAAAATGCAGGCGGCGGCTGAGATCAACGCGGGGCTTGGCGAGATCGAAAGCGGAGCAGAGCCAATGGAAGGAAAGGAGTTTTTCAATTCCATGAGGGACAAATATGGCAAACAGATATAGGCTGAACATCTTTCCTTTGGCACAAAAAGATCTCGAAAGCATATTTTCCTATATTGCCGAGAAGCTGCACAACGTTTCGGCGGCAATAAAGCTCATCGACGCTTTTGAAAATGCGTTCGACAACGTTTGCGCATATCCCGAGAGTTGTCCTCTTGTCAAAAACGAGTATGTGAAGGACAAGACCCTAAGAAAGCTCATAGTCAACAATTACATAGCGTTTTTTAGCGTGAAAGAAGAGGAAATTCAAGTCGTTCGCGTGCTTTACGGAATGAGAAATTATCAAGATATACTTTGACTTTAGCTTGAGATTGAGTGTGCGCATGCCCCTCATTTTTTTGGTCATTTTATTCATTCTGTCATTCTATCATTTTATCATTCGAGCACGCTTTTTATGAATCTGTCGAACGCTGCTTGACCTTCGTCGGTGTTTTTGAAGACGGCGGTGGTGTCGAGGATCTGCTCGCAGGCGTCGTTGATGTAGCCGGTGATCGCCTCTTGCGCCTTTTTCTCGTCAAGCGCGCCGGAGTTTGCGAGCGCGAGTTGCATTATCATGCCGGAGTGCTTGTGCAAAGGATGCGTCTCGTCAGAGAGCGCGTTCACGTCGAGGGGGACTTTGCCGCAGATGATGTCCTTGATGTCGTCCATCTCGCGCTTGAGTCTGCCTGGCAAAATGAACAGCCCCATGACCTCGATGATGCCTATCGCCTCCTGCTTGATGTTGTGCAAGTTTTGCGCGGGGTGGAAGATGCCGAAGGGGTGTTCCGCGTCCGTCCTGTTGTTGCGCAAGATCAGGTTGAATTGATACTCCCCGTCGTCGTTAAAGGAGCAGATTGGGGTGACGGCGTTATGTTGAGTTATCTCGCCGCCCTCAGCCGTTTTGCATATGATATTTTGAGACTCGTCGGAATATTTCAGCCAGTTCTCGAAAAAGCGGTTGACCACATACAAAACGTCTTCAAGATTCGAACCCTCGACGCGGATGACGGAGTTATACCAATCCACGACGGAAATTTTTGCGTCTCTGTCCGCCATCGAGAAGGTCCTTCTTGCGCCTCTTTTGAACACAGGTAGCACTTTTGAGCCTCCCTGATAGTGGTCGTGAGCGAGGATAGAGCCGCCGACGATGGGAAGGGGAGCGTTTGAGCCGATGAAGTAGTGCGGGAATGTTTGTACGAATTCCGCCATGCGCTTAAAAGTTGCCGCGTTCATGTTCATGGGTCTATGTTCGCGGCTAACGGCGATGAGATGTTGATCGAAATATTGATATGGGGAATATTGCACGAACCAGCTCTCGCCGTCAAGCTCGATGGGGATGGTGCGGATGGTCTGCCTTGCGGGTTTTGCGGCGTTGCCCGCCCAGCCCAAGTTCTCGGCGCAGAGCATGCACTTTGGATATCCGCCCGTCGCGAGCTTTGCGAGGCGCACCTGCTCAGGGGTCTTTTCGGGCTTTGAGAGGTTGACGGTGATGACTATGTTGCCCCTTTTGCTTTCATGTTCCCAGACTATGTTCTTGTCAAGGTCGGGGCGTCTAAGATATGTGCAGTCCTCAGAGAGCTTGAACAAAAAGTCCGTCGCCGCCTTCACGCCCTTTTGCGCGCAGATATCGTCGAACATATCCACCGTCTTCGAAGGCGAGGGCATGACCATTCCCATGAGTTTCGTCTCGAAATTGAGTTTTTCGTGTTCCTCGATGAGTTTTTTTCTCACCGCGTAATCGGAGAGTTTGTCAAGCGTCTCGTAGATGTCATAGGGCTTCAAAGCGCCTTCGTACGGCTCTGTCAAAGAAAGGGCGTCAAGCAACAGATTTTGCGCGTAAATGACGTCGTAATCGTCAAGATAAAGCCGTTTTACGGCATAATCCACGAGTTTTGCCACGTTTTGTTTTGCGTATTCTTCAAATGAAATTCTCGACATATTATCACTTAACTATGGTTTAATTTTTTTTGAACGTATCAATTATATCATCGCGAGCGTCAAATGGCAAGCTAAACGTTATAAATAAATTAAATCCTTGCAAAAGGCATACGTTTATGTTAAAATATTATATAACTGATATCAATATAAGGATGACGCAATATGGATCTGACTTCGATATCCCAAGCGGCTGAGCTGAAAAAGCAGCATCTCGACATTTTCAAGACGAAGAGCACGGCGCTCTTTTCCTCGCCCGGTCGCATAGAGATCGTCGGCAATCACACGGATCACAACGGCGGAAAGGTGCTTGCCGCCGCTATAAGTTTTCGCACCCTCGCCGCCGTCGCAAAGAGGGATGACGGCTTGGTCAAGATCAAGTCTAAGGGCTATCCCATGCTGACGGTCGAGCTTGACAAACTTGACAAGGTAGCAAGCGAAGAGGGCACGTCCCTCGCCTTGATAAAGGGCGTCGCGAGATACTTTCTCGACGCGGGCAAAAATGTCGGGGGATTCAGCGCGACGATGATCTCAAACGTGCCAAACGGCGCGGGCGTCTCGTCCTCGAGCTCGTTTGAACTTGCCGTTGCCGAGATATTCAACGCGTTTTACAACGGAGGAGAGCTCGATCCCATTTTCAAGGCGAAGGCGTCGCAATATGCCGAAAACGCGTACTTCGGCAAGCCCTGCGGACTCATGGATCAAAGCGCGATCGCTCTCGGCGGCGTGAATATGATCGATTTCAGAAATTTTGACGAGCCCGTCGTCGAAAGGGCGGATTGGAGATTTGACGACGTCGACATCTACGTCATCGCAACGGGCGGGGATCACAGCAATCTCAATGCGGACTACGCTGCGATCCCGTTTGAGATGAAAAAGGTCGCCTCAAAATTTTCCGCAAACGTCCTCGCCGAGATACCGTACGAGAAGTGGCAAAGCGAAAAGGACGCCGTGAGAACGCTCGTAAGCGCGAGGGCATTCAACCGCGCGGAGCACTTCTTTGAGGAAAACAGACGTGTGGAGGAAGCGGTGAGAGCCATCGACGAGGGGGATCTCGCCGGGTTCTTGCGCGTCGTGAACGAGTCGGGGCTAAGCTCCCGCTATAAACTTGAAAACACCTATTCCCCCGCGTGCGGCAACAAAAATCTTGAGCGCGCGCTCGACGCGGTGAGCAAGATCGACGGCGTGCTCGCAAGCAGGGTGCACGGCGGCGGCTTTGCGGGGACGATATTGGCGTTTGCGAACAAGAGCGACGCAACGTTCGGGCGCATTTCGGACGTTTTCAAAGAGGAGAACGTGTTCAGACTTTCGATAAGACAGACGGGAGCCTGTCAAGTGGAGTGAAATATGAGTGCATTTTTGCTTGCAAAAGACCCAACGGTCGCGTTTTATGTGGGTTCGATCGCCGTCAAGTGGTACGGTCTCATCATCGTGCTCGCCATGTTGCTCGCGCTCGTTTATGTGTGCTTTCAGATCAAAAAGATCAACCTTTCGAGCGACGACGGCGTGGAGCTGTTTTTGTGGATAATCCCGCTCGCAATCATCTTTGCGAGAGTGTTTTATGTGTTTCCGGGCAGGATCGACGAGTATTTTCCCATACATAGCTTCGAGGACTTCAAACATCTCATCGCAATTTGGGAGGGCGGCATAACCATCATCGGCGGTCTCAT
>CANQAA010000049.1 GCA_947589395.1 uncultured Clostridia bacterium | reverse complement strand
ACGGTGCCCATCATCGGCTTTGGCTCGAACCTCGCAAAGGGCGCGATGGAAGGGGTGAAGACGGACGGCTTTTTCGGCGCGATAACGGGAGGACTGAGCTCGGTTGCCGCAGGTCTCACAACGGTCATCGTGTGCGGGTTTGTGTTTGGTCTCATCTCCCGCTCCCGCTCAAAAAAGATATGATCACGGGTTGAGGTTGAGCATATCCGAGATGTCGTGCATGCTGAGATACGTCTCGGGGATCTCGCCGACGATAAGATTTTCGCAGACGAGGATCTCCGCCTTGACCTGCACTGTAGGCTCGTCGATGGGAGTGATTATCGAGACGTCCGCGTAGACGTCGATATAAATTTTGTGGGCGGTCTGGTTGATGCCTGCGGACTGAAAGTAGGAGACAAAATCGCAATTGGCAGTGCCGATCGGCACGATCTTTATCGTGACGTCGGGTCCGAACCCTGTGAGAAGCGCAAGTCCCGTGAACGTGCCCACCGCGATCGCGATCTCTTGTGTCCCGAGCGAGTCCAGATTGGCTTGGGCAAGGTTTGCGATTTCTCTCGCGATAGAATTGATCTTGGGGGAGTTTGCCTTTATCATCGTCACTTTGCCGTCGTTGTCGTATTTCACCTCAAAGAGGTCGTCGTAGGTTATGCCGCCCTCGAGCACGGACGTCGCCGCGATGTTGACGGCGTTTGTCGCTATCGCTCTCACCTGAGCTATCGAGCTCCCCATGACCGTCGGGACGATGTTTTTCCGAAAATACACGGTGCAGAAGATGAAAATCGCAACGAAAGCGAGCATCGCCACCGCGACGCGCAAAAATTTCGGCTTGATCTCCTTTTTGAGCTTCGGCATAGTAGATTATATGTTTGAGCGCAAAAAAGTTTTACCGCGCGTCTTTTGACAATTTCAAATCCATACGTTTTGAATTTTAACGCTTAAGCTAATGCGCCTTTTTTTAACTCTAATGTTCGAGCTCTCACGCACCTCTTGACAAAATAAAAAAGCCAATTTCGATGAGTCAAAATGTTCAAACTTTCAATTTACAAGGAAAGTGTGCTTTGTTATAATATAAATATGGATCTGTTTGATTATATGAACAACGAAGAGAAGCTCGCGCCATTGGCGGAGAGGATGCGCCCGCGCACCATCGACGAGTTTTTGGGACAGAGCAAGATCGTGGGTGCGGGGTCGTTGCTTCGTCGCGCGATCGCCATTGACAAGCTGGGCAGTTGCATATTTTACGGCCCTCCCGGCACGGGCAAGACCACGCTCGCAAACATAATCGCAATGAGCACGAACGCCAATTTTGTCAAGCTGAACGCAGTGACAAGCGGCGTTGCGGACGCAAAAAAGGTCATCGAGGAGGCGAGGGAGCTGCTCAGAATGTACGGCAAGCGCACCTACCTTTTGCTTGACGAGTGCCATCGCTGGAACAAGGCGCAATCGGACAGCGTCCTGCAAGCGATAGAGCAGGGCTACATCATCTTCATAGGCTCTACGACGGAAAATCCTTACGTCTCGATGACGAGGGCGATAGTTTCGCGCTGCAGGGTGTTCAGCTTCTCCCGACTCGACGAAAACGACATTCTAAAGGGCTTAAAGCGCGCCGCAACGGATAAGGAACGCGGGCTTGGAAACATGAAATTGGACATATCCGACAAGGCATATTCTCACATCGCGTGGGCGAGCGGAGGGGATATGCGGACGGCGCTCAACGCGCTCGAGCTTGCCGCTCTCACGACGCATGCGGACAGCGACGGCGTTGTTCACATAAGCGAAGTTGAGGCGGAGCAATCCATTCAGCAAAAGGCGCTAAGCGTAACGGAGGACATGTATTACGACATGATCTCCGCGTTCATCAAGAGCATGCGCGGCAGCGACTCAAATGCGGCGCTCTATTGGGCTGAAAGGCTCATCGAGGCGGGCTGCGACCCCATGCTGATCGCAAGACGCGTCATGATCCACGCCTGCGAGGACGTGGGACTTGCCGACCCAAACGCCATCGTCGTAGCTCAAGCGTGCGTCGCAGCTTTTGAAAGGATAGGACTTCCTGAGGGCAGGATCCCGCTTTCGGAAGGCATAATATACGTCTCGGAAGCGCCAAAGTCCAACAAGGTGGTGGAGGCGCTGTACGCGGCGGAGCGCGCCGTGAAGAGCGTGAAACACGAAAGCGTCCCCCTCTATCTTCGCGACCCCAACTACAAGGACAAGGACGAAAAGGTCACGGGATACAAATATCCGCACGACTACGGCGGCTGGGTGGAGCAACAATATCTGCCCGACGAACTCAAAAACGCAAAATTTTATATTCCTTCCGACAACGGCTTCGAAAAGGAGATAAGAGAGAGGCAACTTCATCGCGGAGAGAAAAAATGATTTCCATAACAAATTTGTCAAAGACATATCCCTCATCAAAAACCCCCTCCGTCGACGACCTCACGCTCGAGGTCAAGGGCGGGGAGATCTTCGGCTTTATCGGGCCGAACGGCGCGGGAAAGTCTACGACGATAAAGTGTATGTGCGGCATCGTCGGGTTTGACGCGGGCAGCATAGAGATATGTTCTAACAGCGTCAAGGACGACCCGATAGAGGCAAAAAAGCACGTCGGCTACGTCAGCGACGATCACGTCATGTATGAGGGCTTGACGGGGCTCGAGTACGTCAACTTCATCGCGGACGTCTTCAAAATTCCCTCCGCCGTGAGAAAGCAAAAGCTCGAGAGATACCTCGATATGTTTTCGCTCTCAAACGACGTTGGCAAGCAAATTTCCACCTACTCGCACGGCATGAAGCAAAAGCTCAACATAATCGGCGCGCTCATTCACGAGCCTGAGGTCTGGGTGCTCGACGAGCCGATGACGGGGCTCGATCCAAAATCCGCGTACGTTCTCAAAAAGCTCATGCGAGAGCACGCGGACGCGGGACATACGGTGTTTTTCAGTTCCCATGTGCTCGACGTTGTGGAAAAAGTTTGCGACAGAGTGGGCATAATCGACGGCGGAAAGCTCGTCGTCTGTTGCGATATGAAGGAGCTTGAGGAGCGCAACGCGGACAAGTCCCTCGAAGAGCTGTTTTTGAAGCTGACCGAGCAGAGCGGAGCGGGGAGCGTATGAGAGAATTTGCGCTTCTTCTCAAAGTTCTCTTGAAAAACGCCTCGCGCGCGGGCTCGAAAAAAGGCTCGAAAAATTTGGCGGCGGTTTTGACGACGCTGCCGTTTTCCATTCTCATTTCATTTGCGGTAGGGTTTATCACCGTGAGCAGCGTGAGGGACATGAACTCGCTCTTTTTGCTGCTTACTCTTGTATATTCGTTCTCGCAATTCTTTTTGTTGTTCGTCTTGTTGAACAGCGTCCTCAACACGCTCTACGGCGCGGACGACGTCCCCTTTTTGAACACGCTTCCGCTAAGGAGCGGAGTTGCGTTTTTTGCCAAGTTCGCGGCGGTTTATATCAGGTTTTTGCTCCTTAGCGCGGAAATTGTTCTTCCCGTCATGCTGACAGCGACGATCGCGTACGCCATCAAGTGGGGAGCGATGTTTTGGGGCTTTTTCGCATTGGTATTTGCGCTCATTTTGTTGCTCCCTTTGCTTCCGCTTTTTGTCATCTCGGCGTTTTCGATGCCGCTGAGCTACTTGGGGAGTTTTTTCAAGGGACACGCGGTTTTGAAGAGCATATTGTCCATCTCCTTTTACGCGCTTTTTATGGCGCTGTATTTCGTTTTTATCGGCAAAGTGAGCATGTACGACTTGGGCACGGTGAGCGGAAAAAGTCTCAAAGCGCTTGAGATAGTCTCCCTCGTCTTTTATCCCAATCGGTCGCTCGTGGGGCTTTCTTTGGGGATAGAACCTTTGAAAAACTTTCTCGTTGCGCTCGGCTCGACCCTGTTTTTTGCGGGGGCGATAGCGCTCTTTGCAAAGCTGTTTTTCAAGCGCATAACTCAGCGAAAACTCGAGACCGTAGCGACAGTGAGACAAAGGGCGAACTTCTCGGAGCAAAATTTGTTCTTTTCTCTTGTCAAAAAGGATTTCAAGTGCATAATCCGCGAGCCGCAACTCGCTCTCGGCAGCTTTTCAAACGCAGTGCTCATGCCCGTCATTTTGGTCATGATGTACTTCACCGTGTTGAAAGGCTTTAACGCGGATGAGGGGATGCGGGACATTCTCGAGTTCATGAAGCTCGGTTTTGTCGACATGTATGCGATAATTTTTATGGCGGGCGCAAACACGCTTGCGATCAGCGCCTTCACGCGGGAGGGCAAGAGCTTTTATCTCACAAAGTCCCTGCCCATTTCGGGAAAGGATATGATACTTGCAAAGCTCGCGTTCGCGTCGTCCGTTCCAATACTGTTTTTCCCGATAAGCCTTGTGATCGCGATATTCCTTTACAAGATCAACGCGCTCGTCGTTTTGGCGTTCACCGCGTGCACGCTGCCCATGATTTTCGGAGTGAACGCTCTGCAGATATATTTTGACCTTCGCTACGGCAACGTCAATTGGAAAAATCGTCAGGAGATGAATTCCGCCTCAGGCGGGGGAGTGAAGGGGGCGCTGTACGGCGCGCTGCTTGCGACGGCGATCGCGGTTGGCGAGTTTTTGGCGCTCATCGTGCTCATGCCTCCGCTAACGCGAACGATTGGGGCGGTCGGCGCGTACGCCGTGTTCTTTGCAATATGTCTCGCGCTCAGCCTCGTCTCGCTCGCGACCGGGCTATATTTGCTCTTTACGCGCGGCGAGCAATATTTTTGTAGCCTCGCGGACAGGCAATTTCTCTCAAAAGGGTCCGCAAAAAATCTGTTGAAGGCAAGGATAAAATGATGTTCGGAGTTTACGTTCACATTCCGTTTTGCAAAGCCAAGTGCGCATATTGCGACTTTTATTCCTTCAAGCCGGGAAACGACGCGATCGTTTTCAGCTATCTTTCGGCATTGAGACAGGAGATAAAATTCGCCGCGAAAAAATTCGACAAGGCGAAGGTCTCGACGATCTATATCGGCGGGGGAACGCCGAGCACGCTAAGCGAAAATCAGCTCAAAAGCGTGATAAACGCGCTTGGCGAGTTTGACCTTTCAAACCTTGAGGAGTTCACTGTGGAGTGCAATCCCGAGAGTCTCACGGAGGAAAAGCTTGCTCTCATGCGCGAGCTTGGCGTGAACAGGATAAGCATCGGCGTGCAGAGCTTGAGCGATTTGAATTTGCGCTCGATAAGAAGATTGCACAACTCTCAGCAAGCTACCAATGCTCTTGAGCTTTCCGGAAAATATTTCGATAACGTGTCTGCGGACTTGATAATCGGGCTTCCTTATGACGACGATGAACTTGTTGAGAGCGAGATAAAAGAGCTTGCGCAATATGTCAAGCACATGTCCGTCTATCAACTCACCCTTGCCGAAAACACTCCGCTTTTTGAGTTGGCGAAAAAGGGGAAGTTGCTTCTTCCAAGCGACGACGAGGTCGCAAAATTTCAACACATCGCCGTGAGCACGCTGAGCGACTTGGGCTTCGAGCGCTACGAGGTGTCGAACTTTGCAAAAAGCGGCTTCAAGTCAAAGCACAACATGGCGTATTGGACGGGGGAGGAGTATATCGGCATAGGCGCGGGCGCGGCGTCTTTTGTCAAGACGAAGGACGGAGCGGAGAGGCTGCAAAGTCCCGTGCGTTTTTCCTCTCCCGCGCAAGTAAACGCGTACATCGGCGGCATAAATTGCGTGAGCGCCTTTGACGACGTCCCCCGTACGGATATGGAAGTCATATCAAGTAGCGGCGAGAAGCTCGAAAGGATAATGCTTGGGCTGAGGACTTGCAACGGTGTGAAAAAGGAGCTCGTCGAAGGAAAAATTTCCGACGACATCAAAAAATATTTTGTGGACAAAGGGGAAAACGTGGCTCTCACAGAAGAGGGCATGGAGATCATGAACACCCTTCTTCTTCGCCTGCTCGAGTTTTGATAAAATGCGATAGCGCATAAGGCGCGCGCTACAAACAAGAGCTAAACGCCCGATGCAAATTATAATAATACGCGATAGGACTTGAAACGCCCACATCAAACAATAGCACGCGATAGCGCAATGCAACGCCCGTTGTAAATTATAACGTCATGCGTTCGAGTTCGCCGCTTCAAACAAGGGTGTAGATAAGTTTGAACTCACACTTCAAATAGAGGCTCGCGGCAGGGGCTTGAGAAGTCGTTAAGCGTAGAAGAATTTTGATTGAAAATCAACAAAACTTTGCATATATGTTTGATTATTTGAAAAAATGCGCCGAATTCGGCGCAATTATTAATTCACACATATTTTGCCTTTTCAATAGAACGCGCCGTTTTCTCAGTCTTTCTCGCTGCGCTCGTTGGACTGCTTGACCTTGTTGTCCTTTGAGGACTTGAACATGAGAAGCGCGATTATCACGGCGGGAATGGCGATGCCCAAGATGATGATAATCCTAAGAACCACAGATGTCTTTGGCACGAGGTCGCCCGCACTCGGCTGGGGAGTGAGGTCGGCAGAAATCAGGCTTTCGCGCTCGATCTGCGATATGGGATGATAGGGGACGTGAAAGGGCTGAACCTTGTCAGATCCGATAAAGCCGTAGACGGCGGAGGAGTTGAGGCTCTCGGCCTTGACGTAGTAAGAAGCGCCGTCCTCAGAGTAGCCCAAAAACTTGACGCTGTGAGTCTCTTGGCTCACCGTCTCGCCGTCTATCACCGCGTCCTCGAGGAGGGTGAGTGAGAGGTCGGGATAAAGGGGCAGTTGATCGTCCTTGAAAGTGACGTCCCTTATGAAACTTATCTCTTCGGTCGCAATATATTTTGCGTCCACGAAAAAGTCGTTTTCTCCCGCGTACTCCACGCGATAGATGTCGTTTGTGAACGCCATTAGTCTGGGATTTTCAAGGTAGTAGCTTTCGGGAATATAAAAGATGTCCGTGCTCTCGTTGTCCTTGACGTGCAAGGCGATGGAGGACTTTTGCGCATAAGCGTTGTCCTTCAAGTTTGATACGGGCGCAACGACCACTTTTTTTGAGGAATCCGCTGAGGCTACGTTGCCATATAGCGCGCAAGAATATATCGTGACGGCAAATATCGCCGCCAAAACGAGCAAAATTATCAAAGATTTTTCAAAAACCTTTTTCATAACTAACATAATACTATATATCTTAAAAAATTAAAAGTCTTTGCGCGAAAGTTTGCGCAAAAAAATTTTACCTGACTCGGATTTTTTCAAAAATTTTGGCATAAATTTTTTGGTTTTGGCAAATTTTGGCTTTATTCTTCAGGCATGAACGAAAAGAACTTGATCTTGAGGGCGCTCGACATAGAGCGCGAAATGGAGCGGCGCGCGCTCGACTCCCTTGCCATATACACGAAGGAAAATACTCACGAAAAGCAGATAGCATTTCACAAATGCCAAAAGCGCAATCGCTGGATATTCGGCGGCAACCGCTCTGGCAAGACGGAGTGCGGCGCGGCGGAGTGCGTGTATATGGCAAGGGGAGTGCACCCGTATCGCGAAAACAAGCGCGACGTTTCGGGCTGGGTGGTGAGCGTATCTCAGCAAGTGCAAAGGGACGTCGCCCAAGCAAAAGTGCTCAAATATCTCAGTCCCCGCTACATCTCTAAGGTGGTCATGCGCGAAGGCTCTAAGTCTTCGCCGGAATACGGAGTGATAGACTACATCCTCGTCAAAAACGCGTTCGGCGGGCTGTCGAGGATAGGCTTTAAGAGCTGCGATCAGGGCAGGGAAAAGTTTCAGGGCACGTCGCTGGACTTCGTGTGGTTTGACGAAGAGCCGCCAAAGGACATCTACGAGGAGTGTCGCATGCGCGTGTTCGACCGCTCGGGAGACATATTCGGCACTATGACGCCGCTAAAGGGCCTCACCTGGCTTTACGACGAGATAGAGCTGAATTTGCGCGACGACCCGGAGGTCTGGTTCGAGCACATGCAGTGGAGCGACAACCCCTACCTTTCAAAGAGCGAGGTGAGCAGCATGGAAAAGCTCATCTCCCCCGACGAGCAGCAGTCAAGGCGGTTCGGTCTCTTTTCGCAGGGAGAGGGGCTCGTGTATCCGGAGTTCGATCAAAACGTGCACGTCATCCCGCCCTTTCCCATTCCGAAGGAGTGGCAGAGCAACATATCGATCGATCCGGGCCTCAAAAATCCCACGAGCTGTCACTTCTACGCGGTGGACTACGACGGGGTGATATACGTCGTTGCGGAGCACTTTGCGGCGGGGCAGAACGTCGACTTTCACGTCGACAGGTTAAACGAAATCGCAAACAAGATAGGTTGGCAGCGGGACGCAAAGGGGAGGCTTTCGGCTCTCATCGACAGCGCGGCTTCACAGCGGACGCTGTCCTCTCAAAAGAGCGTGGCGGAGCTGTTCATCGAAAAGGGCGTGATGGTGAATACGAACGTAAACAAGGACTTGTTCAGCGGAATTCAACGGATAAAGTCCTTGTTGTGTCAAAGACCGCCGAGAATTTTGATTTTCGACTGCTGCGTGAATTTGATAAGAGAGCTCAAATCATATTGGTGGGGAGAGGGCGATCGTCCGAAGAAGATCGACGATCATGCGCTTGACGAGTTGAGATACTTCGTGATGAGTTTGCCCGCCCCGCCAAAGCCCAAAGAGCCCGAAAAGTCCGACATAACTTTGGACAAAGAGAGGCTCTTGAGAGCAAAAAGGAGGGACATGTGGACGATGAAATTTTGAACGCAATTCTAAAGCGCGCGCTCGGCTACAGCTATAAGGAAGTGCAGGAGGAGTACGGCGTGAGAGAGGACGGCGAAGTGCAGCTGATAAAACGCAAGATAACCGACAAATATCTCCCGCCCGACAGCGGGGCTCTGAAGACTTATCTTGAGCTAAGTCAGGACGCGGGAGTGAGCGACATGAGCGACGAAGAGCTTCAAAAGGAAAAGGAGAGGCTGCTTGAGGAGTTGCAAAAATCAAAGATGCAAAAGGCGGCAAAGCCCGCCAATAAAAAATAAAGGAGAACAAAATGTCAAAAACCGAAGAACAAATCGTGTCCGAGATCAATCGCGACTTTTTGAGGCGGCAGGAAGCGCGCCGACCCATCGAGCTCAATTGGCGGCTGAATATGAACTTTGTCGTTGGCAATCAATATTCGGCGATCTCTTCAAAGGGCGACATTGAGGACATAGACAAGCAGTACTTCTGGCAGCAGCGAGAGGTTTTCAACCACATCGCGCCCATTCTCGAGACGAGGCTTTCAAAGCTCGCGAGAGTCAAGGCAAAAGCCGTTGTCAGACCTGCGACGGGCGATGACGCGGACATAGACTCCGCCTCGCTCGCAAGCAAACTCATAGACGCCGTGTCAAAGGAGAACAGATTTTCGGAGCTGATGAGCGTGGCGAACACCTGGAGCGAGATAACCGGCAGCGTGTTTTATAAAATATGCTGGAATCCGACAAAAGGCAAGCCGCTCACGATAGACGGCAGCATTTGCGAGGGAGACGTGGACATCTCGGTGTGCCCGCCATTTGAGATCTTTCCCGAAGACGTCGCGCTCACCGACCTCGACAGGCAAGCGTCCATCATCCACGCAAAAGTGCTCAAGGCAAGCGAGGTCAAGCGCATCTGGAACAAGGACGTCACGGGCAGAGAGATCAACGTGTTTTCGTTTGACAACGCTCAGATCGCGGGCGGCTTGGGCTATACGGCGACCCTTCCGAAGATCGTCAGGGAAAAGCG
>CANQAA010000048.1 GCA_947589395.1 uncultured Clostridia bacterium | reverse complement strand
CCGATCCCGCAAATTGCTTGATGGGATCAAAGACGCCCGCAACTTCGAGCACCACGCCCACGAGCATATAAAGGACGAGTATACGCGCGGAGGACATCTTGGTCTTGTTTATGAGGATCTGCCCAACAAAACATATCAGCCCTCCCACCGCGAACACTTTCAGATAATTCAAAAATATCTCCATATTTCACCTGCCGCTACAAATTTATGTCCCACTGCCGAATCTCACAAGAAACTGCCGATTTTTACCGTTTACTTTCAAATTTAAGATAATTCAGCAAAATTTTAACAAAAGTATTCTCATTTTTAGCGTAATTTGGAATACTTAGTACGCTTCGCTCTCCACCGTGAAGAGATGCGATATGCCGGGAATGGTCTCCTTTTGAAGGGGTGTGTCTTTGCTTAGCAGCGCTCCCGTCGCCGCGACGAGCACGCGCTTTAGCTCCCCTCTTTGCAACTTTTTCAAGATGTAGCCGTTAAAGGCCGTGCTTATGCACCCCGCTCCCGAGCCGCCCTGAAAGGTCTTTTGCTCGGGCGTGAAGTAGCTCGCGCCCGTGTCCATATAATATGCGGGAAGCGTTATGCCCTCCTTTGACATCATATACTCGAGCGTCTCCTTGCCAAAGCGTCCCAAGTCCCCCGTGAATATGCCGTCGTAGTCGCTCGGGCTCGTCTTGCTCTTATCAAAATGCGTGATGAGGGTGCTGCAAACGGCGGGAGCCATCACCGCGCCCATGTTCGCCTCGTCGTCGATGCCCAAGTCGATCACTCTGCCCATCGTGCCGCCCGTGACCCTGACCGCGTGAGTGTACGGCGCGGCGTAGTCGTTCATCGTCCTCGAATAGTTCTCCTTTGCAATGTTCGACTTTTCGAGGTTTATGACTTCTCTCTTCTTTTCTATGTCCTTTTTATATTTTTCCACGTCCTTTGGGTCGAGGTTGAGGCTCTCGTTTACGAATACGACGTCGTCCTCGCTGACCGCGTGGTTGAAATTTGCGGGTTTGACGGCGGAAAGCAAAGTCGCTCCCGCTCCCGTGACCGTCCATTGCGCGGTCGGCGGGCGTTGATTGCCAAGTTCGAGCGGAAAGCGATATTGCCTCTCTGCAGTGGAATAATGCGAGCTCGTCGAGCAGGTAGCGTATCTGATAAACCCGCCGTCTATCAACATCGAGCCTATCATCATCGCCTCAGAAAAGGTCGAACAGGCGTTGTAAAGCCCCAAAAACGCGCTCGGGAAGTTGCGCGCGGCAAGGCTCGTTGAGGAGAGCTCGTTGAGCAGATCTCCGCCAAGCAAGACGTCCACGTCCTCGCGCCTTAGCCCCGCCTTTTTTATCGCGCCGGAGATGGCGTCGCGATGCATTTTGCTCTCGCACTTTTCATAAGACTTTTCCCGCCACAGATCGTCGTGAAGCACCACGTCGAAGCAGTCGCCGAAGTTGCCGTCGCCCTCTTTGGGTCCGACGATCGTGAAGCCGGAAGCAATATAAACAGGATTTTTCAATTTGAAAGTTCTCATATCACACAGCAAAACAATATATCACGCCCACCAAAAAACTCGCCGCCACGCCGAACACGATGATGGGTCCCGCGATCACAAACATCTTTGCGCATATCCCAAAAAACACGCCCTCGCGGTTATATTCCATCGCGGGCGACACGACGGAGTTCGCAAAACCCGTGATCGGAATGATCGACCCGCCTCCCGCGTAGTGCCCCAACTTGTCGTATAGCCCGAGCGCCGTGAAAAAGCTGCCCAAAAAGATCATTATGCAGCTCTCGTAGATCGCGAGCGTCTTTTCGGGCATATCCTTGAAGACGAGAGACAAAACGTCCTTCACACCCTCGCCCACGCAACATATCGCGCCGCCCACCAAAAACGCCGCTACAAGCGTCCGCCACATCGGCGATTTCGGGGAATTTTGCTCAACGTAATTTTGATATTCTTGCCTATTCATTCTATCCTTTCGGGGCGATTTCGAGTTTTGCAACAAGACTCGCCCGCACTCTTTGGCGGCACGTCCTTGATGTTTTGCTCGTCGTCCCTCTTTTTGAACAAAACCTCTTTATCTTCAACATTGCTTGAAAACAGCTTGTCCATACAAAAATTTTTTCCATTCGGCAAAATTTAATACGCCCGCCTTGCAAAAACTTTCCACGAAAAAATCCCGCTTCTGCCGACGAGCGTAAGAAGCGGGATATAAGTTGGTTATTTCAGCCTTATTAAAAATTTTTAGAGAAGCGCGTTTATAAAATCGGTGGCGTCAAACGGGATGAGGTCGTCGATCTTTTCGCCGACGCCGACGTAGACGACGGGAAGTTGCAGTTCTTCGGATATCGCGAGCACGACGCCGCCCTTTGCCGTTCCGTCCAATTTTGTGAGAACGATGCCGTCCGTCTCGATATCCTCGCTGAAGATCTGCGCCTGATTGACCGCGTTTTGCCCCGTCGTTGCGTCAAGCACCAAAAACTTTCTGAAATCCGCGTTTGGAAGCTCCCTTCCGACCACGCGGCAAATTTTTTGAAGCTCCGCCATGAGGTTCTTTTTGTTGTGCAATCTGCCCGCCGTGTCCACGAGTAGGACGTCGTTGTTTCTTGCCTTGAGCGAGGAGATCGCGTCAAACACGACTGCCGCAGGGTCTGCGCCTTCGCTGTGACGAATGACTCTCACCCCCGCGCGCTGACCCCACACTTCGAGCTGTTCGCTTGCCGCCGCTCTGAAGGTGTCTGCCGCCGCGACCACGACGGACTTGCCTTGCTCCTTGAACATGTGCGCGAGCTTGCCTATCGCCGTCGTCTTGCCGACTCCGTTGACGCCGGAGAGCAAAATGACGAGCGGATATTCAAACTCCGGAATGTCGAAGTCGATGTCCTCGATCATCAACCTACGAAGGACGTCCTTTGCGCCGTCGGGGGTCTTGATCTTGTTTGCAAAGCACTCTTCCTTGAGCTCCTCGATGAGGTTTTCCGTTGCGGTGACGCCCACGTCCGCCGTGAGAAGCGCCTCCTCGAGGTTCTCGTAAAACTCGTCGTCGAGCTCCTTTGCGGAAAACGCGAAGAACAGCTTTTTTGAAAAAGCGTCCTTAGTCTTTTTTATTCCTGCGGCGATCTTTTGAAAAAATCCCATATCTACCTCATCAATTGCCCTGTTTGAGCGCCTCTTCGAACTCGATGGACACGAGCTTTGTGACGCCCTTTTCTTCCATCGTCACGCCGAAGATGGTGTCCGCATGCCTCATCGTGCCCTTGCGGTGGGTGATGACGATGAACTGCGTGAAATCGCTGAACCTCTTCAAAAATTCCGCAAACAGGTTGACGTTTGAGTCGTCAAGCGCCGCCTCTATCTCGTCGAGAAGGCAGAACGGCATGGGCTTGAGCTTGAGTATCGCAAACAATATCGCGATCGCCGTAAGCGCCCTCTCTCCGCCGCTGAGCAACCCGATGTTTTGCAGCTTTTTGCCGGGAGGCTGAGCAAAGATGTCTATGCCCGCTTCAAGCTCGTCGTCGGTCTCGTCGAAGTTGAGCCTGAGATCCCCCTTGCCTCCGCCGAAGAGTTGCGAGAAGATGACCTTGAAGTTCTCGTTGATCTTGTCAAACGCCGCGATGAACATCTCCCGCATCTTGTCCGTGATGGAGTCGATGATGGTGTTGAGGTCGTCGCACGCCTTTTGGATGTCGTCGCGCTGCAAAGTCTGCTCCTGCAATCTCTGCTCATGCTCCTCGAGCATCTCCATAGCCTGCGGATTGATGGCGCCAAGTTGGTTGATCGCCTTCTTTAGGTCGGAGATCGCGGTTATCGCGCCGTGAATTTTGTAGTTTTCGTCCTTCATCGGCAGCGCGCTCGCGTAGGTCAGATCGTACTCCTCGAGCAGGTGTTGCTGTTGATTGCGGATCTCGATATCCACGTTCTCGAGCATGTTTTCGTTGCGCAACTTTGTCTCGTTGAGGGTCTGACGCTCGTTGAAAGTGGTTTCCTTCAATGCGTCGAGACTCTTTATCTCGTCCGATATCGTGCGCTTGCGCTGAGACAGCTGCGCGATCGTCTCCTCGAGGCTCTTGATCTTTGCCTCTTCCTCAGGCGTGAGGCTGGCTTTTTCGGGAGCGTTCAAAATTTTGTCAAGGTTGGCTTCGACCGTCTTTATCTCGGCTATTTTGTTGAGTTTGTCCTCTTCAAGCTCATGCTTTTCGCCCTCAACGCGATGGCGTTCGGCGTCGAGTGCGTCAAGTTCGCTCTTCAAAGTCGCCGTGTCGAGGCGAAGTTGCATGACTTTTTCGCTGAGCACCTCTCTTTCGGACTTCTGTTTTGTGCCGATGTCCTTTGAGGAGGCGAGCTGCGCGTTATATTCGTCCTTCTTTTCGGAGACGACCTTTTCGAGCTCGTCGACCGCCTTCAGCTTGTCGTCTATTTCTTTGATTGTAGCGATTATCTTTTCATATTCGGCGGAGTCGGCTTCGAGCTCCATCTTCAAGCTGTCCACGAGCGCCTCGCTCTGCTTGGACTTGTCCGAGTTGAGCCCGATCTCTATCTTCAGCTCCGACATCCTTTGCGAGAGGTTCAAAATGTCCTTCTCGAGTTTCTGCGCCATATCCTGATTTTCGTGCATGCTTTCTCTTAGCATATTGATATGGTTTTGAATGTCGTTGACTTTCGCCTTCAAAAGGTCTATCTGCTTGTCCTTTGAGAGGAGGTTTTGTTGCCCCTTCGAGTTTGGCTTCGCGCCGCCGGTTATCTCGCCGCTGCGGTTGAACACATCGCCCTCGAGTGTTATTATCCTGAACGCCTGATTATACTTTTTGTAAAGCGCCGCCGCGATGTTGATGTCGTCCACGATGACAGTCGAGCCCAAAAGCGCCTCGACCACCGCGCCCACGCGCCTGTCGTAACTTATGAGGTTCGAAGCCACGCCTCTCACGCCCGACTCCCTCAAAACGCCCGCGCACTCCGGCGAGAGCGACTGAGGACGGCTGACGTTGAGCGGACGGAATGTTATCCTTCCGTAGCCGTTATACTTCAGATATTCGATTATGTCCTTCGCGTCGTCGGAGGTGTTGACGACGATGTGTTGAAGCGATCCGCCCAATGCGTACTCTATCGCGGTCTCGTACTTTTCGGGAACTCTGAGCAACTCAGCTATGACGCCGATTATCTTGCCGCCGAGTTTGGGATCTTTCTTCGAGGCCTGCATGAGCCTCTTTATGTCCTCCTGATAGCCCGTATAGTCGTTTTTCATGGACTGATACAGCTGCAAGAGCGCGTTGTTGCTTGCGAGATCGTTGTTCAGCTTGTTGATGTCCCCCATGCAGGACTCAACCGCGCGTTCGCAATCCTTTTTGTCGCTCAGACACTCGTTATAGTTGTTGACGATCTGCCGTTGTTCCTCAGTCGCGCGCTCGAGTTTGCCGCCGCTTATCGCAAGGGCTGTGAGCTCGGCGCTGAGACGCTCCTTTTTGGAGTCCATGAGGGCGAGGATATTTTTCGCTCTGTCCTCGTTTATGCCCTTTTCGGTGACGAAGCCGCTGAAGTTCGCCTTCAATATGTTGAGTTCCTCAAGCGCGTGCACATAGTCGAGGTTTTTGATCTCGAGGTCGCTCTCGTGCCCCGCGAGGCTTTCGCTCAAGCGCGAATATTTCGCCTGCGCGTCCTCAAACTGCTTCATCGCCGAGATGTAGTTGCTCATCACGCCCTCTTTTTTGAGGTCTGTCTCGCGAAGGAGTTTGTCGGAGTCGACGAGCTCGCCGTCTATCTCGTTGAGCTCCTCGTTGAGCCTTGCGATCTCGTTTTTGAGGTTGGAAATGCGCTCCTTTGTGACGCCCGCCTCGCCCTTGATGCGCTCCTGATCCACCTTGAGCAAAAGTAGCTCCGCATTTGCGTTTTCAAAGTCTTTGTCTATTGTCTCGGAGTCGATTATGCAGCGGTCGTATCTGAGACAGCACTCCTTATATTGTTCCTCCTTGAGCCTCAGTTCATGCGTCGCCTTGTCTATCTTTTCTTGTATTTTGCGCTTGGTCTGCTGGTTGTTCTCGAAGTTGTAGATATATTGATTGACCTCGTGATACTTCAGCTCGTCCTTCAACGCAAAATACTTTTTCGCCTTTTCCGCCTGTCCCTTCAAAGGGCCGATGGACTTTTCTATCTCGGCGATGACTTGATTTACGGTCTGCAAATTCAGCTTCGTCCTCTCAAGATTGCGCAAGGAGTCCGTCCTCTCCGCCCTGAACGAGGAAATTTGCGCCGCCTCTTCGAATATGCGTCGCCTCTCTTCCGGCTTTGCGGACAGCACTTCGTCGACCCTGCCTTGACCGATGATGGAATAGCCGTCCTTGCCAATGCCCGTGTCGCGCAAAAAGTTGATAAGATCCGTCCTCTTCACGCGGCTGCCGCAGATATAATATTCGCTGAGCCCGCCCCTGTCGAGCTTGCGGGTGATGACCACTTCGTCGTACGCCAAATCGGGGAAGATACGCCTTCCCGTGTTGTCAAAGTACAGCGAGACCTCGCAATAAGACATGCTCTTGCGCTTTTCCGTGCCCGCAAATATGACGTCCTGCATGCTCTTGCCCCTGAGAGATTTTGAGCTCTGCTCCGCAAGCGCCCAGCGAATGGCGTCCGCTACGTTGGACTTGCCGCATCCGTTCGGACCTATGATCGCCGTCACGCCCTCCTGAAAGGGGATCTCCACCTTGTCCGCGAAGGACTTGAAGCCTCTCAGCTCGATTTTCTTCAGATTTACCAAAACGATATACCTATCCTTTGTTGATTATAAATTATATTAACATATAAGTTTAACGTTAGCAAGCGAAAAACCTCAAACAATTTGTGTTTCACACAATGTTTCACAGAACATTTTGTGAAACGTCAAAATGGCTTGAATTTTACGCAAATCACGGTTTTTTCACAATGATAAATATGATATTTTGTCAAATTCGTTTGAAATAAACGACGGATATGATATAATGACTTTGGCAAAATTATGACAGCGGACAGATTATCGAAGGAAAATGAGGCCGAATACGCTCGCATGACAAGATCGCCCGTCTTTGGGCTCGTTTTGAAGCTGTCCATTCCCACGACTTTCAGCATGCTCATCACGTCCGTATACAACATTGCGGACACCTATTTCGTCTCGTCTTTGGGCAACTCGGCGACGAGCGCGGTGGGCGTCGTTTTCTCTCTTCAATCCATCATTCAGGCAGTCGGCTACGGCTTTGGAATGGGTGCGCAAAGTCTCATCTCCCGTCGTCTCGGCGAAAAGAAAAACGACGAGGCAAATCTCTACGCCTCATCCGCATTTGTTGCGGCGATCATCATGGGCTTGCTCATCATGGGGCTTGGGCTCATCGACCGCCCCTTTCTCGTGCGCCTTTTCGGCTCTACGGACACGGCGCTCCCCTACGCTTGCGACTATGTCCTCTACATCCTTCTCGGCGCGCCGTTTTTTTGCTCGTCGTTCGTGCTGAACAACGTTTTGAGGGCTGAGGGCAAGGCGTCGTTCTCCATGATAGGACTGTGCAGCGGCGGAATCATAAACATCGGGCTCGACGCCGTTTTCATCTTCGTCGCGAAGATGGGCGTGAGCGGCGCGGCTCTTGCGACGATGCTGAGCCAAATCGTCTCATTTGTCATTTTGCTCTCGTACTTCGTTTTCAACAGGTCTGTCGTCAAGATAAACCTGCTCAAGGCGAGCCGCAAGATCAAGGACTATCTCAACATATTCCGCGTGGGGCTGCCGACCGTCTTTCGTCAGAGTCTCGGGAGCGTTGCGACCACCCTTCTCAACATAATGGTGCGACCCTACGGCGACGTCGCGATGTCGGCTGTGAGCATAGCAAACAAGATATATATGCTGATAAGAAGCATGCTTATCGGCGTGGGACAGGGATTCCAACCCGTCGCGGGCTACAACTTCGGCGCAAAGCGTTACGCGCGCGTGAGAAAAGCGTTCAACTCCGCCATACTTTTGGGCACGCTGTACGGCGTTTTCATCTCGACGCTCACGTTTTTCCTCTCCAAACAGATCATCGGCATTTTCCGCCCCAACGACTTGGAAGTCATAGATATCGGCGGCAAGATGCTCCGCTATCTCAGCCTATCCATGCTCGTGCTTGGCTACTCGACATTTGTCAATCAGCTCTATCAATCGCTCGGGTTCGTGCTTCCCGCGACCGTCCTCGCCTCTTGCAGACAGGGGATATTTTTCATCCCGCTCATCCTGTTGCTGCCGAGATTTTTGGGCATAGGCGGCATTCAGATGACGCAAGCGCTTGCAGACATCATAACGTTTTTGGTATCTATTCCCTTCCACATATACATACTAAAGCGCCACATTCCAAACGTCATCATGGACAGCGACCCCTACGTTCGCAACCCCCGCGAGAGCGCGTGATACTATGGGCTTTTTCTCTTTCAACGAAAAATATTACCTTCAAAAACTTGACGAGTTCGAGGATGCAAAGTTAAATTTCACTTCCCTTGTCGAGGCAAAGCGACTCCTCAAAGTCATAGACGATCTTGACGACGAGGGGTATTTCGAGCTCGGCAAATATCTTGAAAGCAAACACAATGTCGTCACTCGTCTAAAGGCTCTCATCAAAGCAAACGGCGAGACTCCCTTCCCCGTTCAAAGCCTCGCAAAAGCCCCCGTTTTTGACAACAAAGAAATCGAGGCAGAGAGCTATTTTGCATACCTGTATTCGAAAAAATCGAGCGAGAGACAAAATATCAAGGCGGTCGAAGAGCTGAAAAGCTACTCCGAACACATAGGTTTTTCAAGCGACGTCGCGTACGTCTTTTTGCTTCGCGACGCGTTTTTGCCCTATCTTTATTTCAAAGACAAGTTCGACGCACATTGCTATCCCATACTTGTAGGCAGAGCGTTTTTGAATGATTTCGGCAAGGGCGTTGACGACGCATTCAGGGCGCACATCTACGACGCGCTTGAGATGGGCTGCGCCTGCTACGACGACTTTTTTGCTTACGTCACGAATCATATGTCCCGCACTTTCGAAGACTTCAAACCGCTGAAAAACTCTCTCAAAAGTATGCTTGACGACATACCGCAAGAAAAAATTCTCGTCGTGGAATCGGGCTATATGGGCACGATCCCTCTCATGTTCGCGTCCATCGACAAGCGAGTCGACTTCACCCTTTACACGACCGCGCCGTTTTTAAGCGATATCTACAAAAAAAAGATCTTTTGCCAGAACTACGAAAACCTTCGCCTGCTCGAGACCCTCGCCTCTCAAAGCCGCCTCTTCAAATTCTCCTCCTACTCAAACGGCAAATTTTACATCACCCCCTCCCCCGACCCTTCCGTCCTCTCCCGCTCCCTCCTCGAAATTTCCTCCATGCTGGGATAATAATCATTTTTGACCGAAGCTCCGATTTAGAGCCGTAATGTGCTCAAGCTATGATTTGATTGAGTGTTCGTTAGACAATCATTCAGGGCGTACTAATAAACGACGGTTGTTTATTAGGAGCGTTATTAGACCTCGCTTACTCACTTGTTTGGAACATTGCACTCTATTCGGGGCGTAGCTTGTCCTCGCCCGAGAAAGCATTTTGAAACTTGCTGTTTAGACGGGGTGGAGCCGCAACGGCGGCGACCGCCGGAGTCCGAGCGGCTTTACGCAAAGTGCGTCGGCGGCAGGAGAGTTCTGTTTTTCCTCCTGCCACAAGCGGCATAAGCAGTGGCGACCGGCTTTGAGCGAGGCGACTTCCCCTCCCGCACACGATGAGAAGTATATGCAGAGGATACGCTATATTTGTGTGGAGAGGGGAAAGCCCGGAGGGAAGGGGT
>CANQAA010000047.1 GCA_947589395.1 uncultured Clostridia bacterium | reverse complement strand
CAAAAGCGCGAGACGACGATAGTTTAGATATGCGCTGACGTTCGCTCGCTTGACTCGCTTTGAAAGCGAGAGAACCGAAAACGCGAGACAAGTTGCAATGCGAGTTTAAGAACATTTTGCTCGCTTGATAGGTTTGGGCGAGCGCAACGAAACTAAATCGAAGACCTGCTTGAGCACAACGAACACTCATTCGGAGCATAAATAACACGCACTCGTTCGAAGCATAGCTTTAACATGATGTTCCTCGTTTGAAACATAGCAACGCCACTAATTAGGGACGCCATTAATATTGTGCGCCTGTAGGCGAGAATTTGATGACAATCCCCTCAGCCCGAATGGACTGAGGGGATTGTCTAATGAATAAATTATAACGGGTTGAAAACTTGATTTTCAAACAAAAATATGGACGAGTGTAACCCCAAGCACGCAAAATAGCAAGCGGGCGATAACAAGCAAAAGGAGTGGACTTTGACCTTGATATCGCAAAGCGAAGCGTAAGTTTTGCGTGCGCGGAGTGGCGAAAAAACCGTGCCGCCCTCATAAGGACTTGCCAAACGCAAGTCCTGAGGGCTCACACGGTTTTTGAGCTTACGCGGTTTTTGAGCGGAACTTATTCCTCAACAAACCTTACTTCTTTCATCTTTTGCTCCGTTAAGGGGCGGTCGTTATAGTTGGTGGCGACGGAGGCTATCTTGTCGACGGTCTGCATGCCCTCGACGACCTTGCCGAACGCCGCGTATTGTCCGTCCAAAAACTTTGCGTCCGCGTGGCAGATGAAAAATTGCGACGAGGCGGAGTTGAAGTCCTGAGCCCTCGCCATCGAAATGACGCCGCGCTCGTGGGAGATCCCGTTGTTCACGCCGTTGAGCCTGAACTCCCCTTTTATGCGCTTGTTGCTTCCGCCTACTCCCGTGCCGAGAGGGTCTCCGCCTTGAATCATGAAGCCCGCGATCACGCGATGAAAGATGAGCCCGTCATAAAACTTGCTTTGCACGAGGCTTTTGAAGTTGGCGACCGTGATCGGCGCTTCCTTTTCGTTGAGCTCGACGACGATCTTGTCGCCGTTTGCCATTTCGATTTGCACGAAATTTGTGACTTTGTCGGTCTTTTTGTACATATTTCCTCCAATAATTTCTTATACTAACGCCTCGTTCAGGCGCATTGCCACGATATGCGCGCTTGAAAACGCCCATTGCAAATTGTAGCCGCCGCTCTCGCCGTCCACGTCGAGCGCTTCGCCGATCGCGTACGCTCCCGAGCACAGCTTGCTCATGAGACGCTCGTCGAACTCTTCCCGCGACAGACCTCCGCTCATAACCTGCGCGAGGGACTTGTCCGCGATGCCCGTTATTTGTACCTCGTAGCGCTTTATCGCCCGCGCGAGGTCTTTTGCATGCTTCTTTGCGCTGTCCTCCCGATTTGCTTTTGCCAAGCTCATCACTCTCTCCTGCACGCGGGAGTGGAACATGCCGAGAAGCGCGTCCTCAACGCTCCCTTCGAACTTTTCAAACCGCTCGGTCAGCTCCTCTTCGGACGCTTCGGGCATGAAGTCTATGCGGGCTATCTTAGACGAGCTTCCCCTTGCGATTAACCTTGACATGTTGAACGCCAAAACGCCGCTGAGACCTATCTCTTTGAACAACAGCTCTCCATGCTCAATCACGCCGTCTATCTCGAGCCCCGCCTTGACCCTCACGCCGCCGAGCCCCTTGATTTGAGACTTTTCGACTATGATTGGAGCAAGCGACGGAACGGGCGGCGCTACCGTATGCCCCAAACCCTCAAACAGCGAATACGAGCTCTTTCCAAACCCCGCGTCCGAGCCGGTTGCAAGCACGACAGTCCTCGCTTTCATTTGAAATTCCTCGCCCTCAACGAGGAACATGCCGTACGGCTTTTTGCCGCCGTCGGGCGAATTTTGCGAGGCAGGTGTCAAATTTGTGATTTTTGTCACGGTATGAGAGGTGAAAATTTCCGTACCGCTATTTTTTGCCGCGCGCCTTAAGACGTCGAGCACGGTGGACGCGCTTTCGCTGAAGGGATATACCCTGTCCTCAACGACTCTGAGCGTCAGTCCCATCTCTTCAAGCGTTCTCATCAAGTCCTTCTCGTCAAAATCGCAAAGGACGCCCTTCACAAAGTCCGGAGCGTTGTACTTTGCGCTTGACATATTCAAGTTTGTGAGATTGCACTTGCCGTTGCCCGTTGCGAGCAACTTTTTGCCCACGCGGTCGTTGCACTCCAAAATCGCGACTTTGAGCGCGTTTGAAAGCCGCGCCGCCAAAAACAGCCCGGACGCGCCTCCGCCGATTATCGCAACGTCATAAATTTCGTTTGAATTTTTCATCTTCACCGTGAACCTATATAACAATATCACTTACAAGCAAAAAAGTCAATTGCAATCGCGCTGCGCCCAATCTGCCTGCAATATTTCGTTTGCATGAAAAACCATTTGCAAAGGCAAAAATCAAAAGCTATTTGTCCATGCACCTCGCGCCGTTTGAGAGTTCGGCGCGTTCGTATTCTTCCGACTTCATGAGCAGTCTCACGTTCTTTGGCGGCTGGACAAGCAGTTTATAATAAATAATGAACAAAATAGCGTCCATCAATATGTTCAAGACCCAGCTTATCGGATAGGATAGATAGAGGACGCTCGTGGTGTGCTGTGCCCTGAACGCGGTGTAGTTCCAGATTATTCTGAACGCGCACACGCAAATGAAGGACGGGATCATTGGCACGACCGCCCTGTTCATTCCCCTCAAGCACCCCACGATGACCTCGACGATCCCGCACACGAAATAAATGGGCAAAATGATCGTCATGCGGTCTATCGCGTAGCCGATGACGAGCGGATCGTTTGTGAAGATGCGACAAAGCGGCCTCGCAAACAGCATAACCACCCCGCCGAGCACGAGGCTGATGAGAATGGTGAGGATCGAGCAATCCCAAAGGATCTGCTTTATGCGGCTATACTTTTTCGCGCCGTAGTTCTGCCCCGCAAACGTCGTCGCCGACGAGGACACGGCGTTCATTGACGTGTACACATACGCCTCCAGGCTCGAGCCCGTCGAGTTGCCCGCCATAACGAGATAGCCAAACGAGTTCACGCTGGATTGAATGAGAACGTTCGCGATGGAAAAGAAGGAGCTGAGTATGCCCGACGGCAAGCCCACGCGCACTATGTCAAGCAGTTCGCGCTTTTTGATGGTGAGCTTTTTCAGGTACATCTTGCAATAATCCTTTTCAAAAAGCAAGGTCGCGACGATCAAAATCATGGATATGTATTGCGATATAACCGTCGCGATGGCAACTCCCTTGACGTCGAGCCCCGCGCATATCACAAACACGAGGTTGAGCGCCACGTTCAGAACGCCCGCGATCGCAAGATAGATGAGCGGCCTCTTCGTGCCCTCAATATTGCCGAGCCGAAATTGTAAATTATGTTTGCGGGAGCGCCGATGAAATATATCGTGAGATAGTCCGTCGCCTTGTCGAGCACGACGGGATCCGTCTTCATCCAAATCAAAAAATATCGCCCGCAACTCACGCCGATTATGCCAACAATTATGCCGCACACGAGCGACAACAACATGGAAGTGTGCAACGTGTGCGACGCCCTTTGAGCGTCCTTTGCGCCGATCGCGTGCGCCATGACGACGTTTGCGCCGACCGACAAGCCTATCGACACGTTGACGATGAGGTTGATGAGCGCGTTGTTGCTGCTGACCGCAGCAAGCGACTGAGAACTCGTCGAGGAAAATTGCCCGATGACCGCGAGGTCTGCGGCGTTGAAAAGCAGTTGCAATATCCCCGAAAACGCAAGCGGCAACGAAAAGGCGACGATCTTGCCCATGAGCGCCCCGCTCGTCATATCCAAAGTTTTAGCCGTACCTCTTTTCATCCCTTCCTCGCTTTCATCCGTTATATTTTCTCACTCTTCCCCGTTGCTCTTAATTTGTCCGTTCTATTTTATATTCTTATTTTCAAAAAAAATCAACTTTTTCGCCCTCCTTTTTCAAAAATATTTTAATGACCCGGATCCGTTCGCTTTGCCCGCCCCGTTTTGCGGTTTAATGCGGTATAATTTGGTGGCGTGCCGCTGCAACATTATAAAAAACGCCCGACCTAAGCGGGTCGGGACATCGATTGCGGGAAATATATCCATTGTTAAGAATAATCTCAAATTTACAGCCACATTGAATGGATGGTGGCTTTTGGATTGTCAGAGGAGAAGACGGAGTTGCCCGCGACGACGATCGTTGCGCCCGCCCTCTTGCAGGATATGGCGTTTGAAGGGTTCACTCCCCCGTCCACTTCGATGTCGTAGGTATAGTTTTTGACGACCTTGAGTTCCTGCGCCTTGCGGACCTTGCGCAAGCATCTCTCCTTGAACTTTTGGCCTCCGAAGCCCGCTTGCACGGTCATGATGAGAATGACGTCCGCTTTTTCTATGTACGGGAGCACCTCAGCAAAGGACTTGTCCGCGTCGACGGCAAGCCCGACCTTTTTGCCCTTGCTCTTTATCGTCTCGATCGCGCCGAGCACATCCTTTGACGCGTCCGGATGGAAGGTGACGATCTCGGCTCCCGCGTCGCAAAACTCCCCGACGTACTTCTCCGGCTCGTCGATCATGAGATGGACGTCCAAAGGAAGCTTTGTGTGTTTTGCCATATCCCTCACCATTGGCATACCAAAAGTGATGTTCGGCACATACCTGCCGTCCATAACGTCGCAATGAATCATATCTGCTCCCCACTTGGACAGGTTTTTGATCGCCTCGCCCATATTGCAGAAATCCGCCGACAGCACGGACGGAGAAATGAGCAACCTACTCAGTTCCGGATTTTTGGTTAGCATAACGTCCTCCTCTTTAATTATAACTTGATTTTTTTATTTGGCAACAGTCTATTTTGATTTTTTGCGCATATTCGCAAATTTAAGCTCAATCGTACTTTTCCTCTCGCCGTTTTTTGAGCTCTTCGAATATGAGTTTGTATCTCTCGTATCTGCCCGCGCCTATCTCCTTGCCAACGTGCGGTTTGACGGCGCAATCCGGCTCGCATATGTGCGTGCACATGTTGAAGCGACAAAGCGGACGATAGCGCTCAAGATCGTCAAAGTAAAGTCTCAATTGCTCAGGCGGCATATCCACCGCGTCGAGCATGTTGAAGCCGCAGGTGTCCACAAGGTATGTGTCCCCACTCAAGGCGATGATCTCGGTTTTGCGAGTGGTGTTTTTGCCTCGTTTTATCTTTTTTGCGAGTTCCCCTACCTCAAGCGCGTCGCAATCGAGCAAAGCGTTGATGAGAGAGCTCTTGCCAACCGCAGACTGCCCCGCAAAACAGGCGGTCTTTCCGGATATCAGCCTCGCAAGCTCGTCCACGTTGAAACCGCTCTCGGCGCTGACGTGCACGACCTTCAAAACTCCGTCGTACTCTTTTGCGTCCACCTCGCCGATATCCGCCTTGTTCACGACGAGGATCGGCTCGATTTGCTGTTCGAGGCAGTTGACGATGATCTTGTCCACGTTCAAAAAGTCCGGTTCGGGCACGGGGGCGATCACGATGAGACAGACGTCAATGTTGCTCACATACGGGCGAACGAGGCAGTTTTTGCGCTCGCGCACCTCTTCTATCACATACGCGTCGCGATCCTTTGAGATCTTGACGGCGTCGCCGACGAAAATTATGCCGTCCGCCTTGAGTTTTTTTCTCGCAAAGCAGATCTTCACGCCCTCAGGCGTGTCCACGAAAAATTTGGAGGCGACCGCCTTTATCACTCTTCCCTCAAGCGTTTTCATCAAGATACCTTCTTCTAAGTTGCCCGCAAGCGCCCTCTATATCGCCGCCCAAACTTCGCCTTATCGTCGCCGAAACGTTGAGGCGCTCGAGCATTCCCAAAAACCTCTTCGCGTCATCGTCGCTCGGCGCTTTGAGCGCGCGCTCCTTCACTTCGTTGAGCCTTATCAGATTGACGTGGCAAGAAAAGCCGCGAGTGAGCCTTGCAAGCTCCTTTGCGCACTCCTCAGAGTCGTTCACGCCCTTTATCAAAGTGTACTCGAAGATGACTCTTCTGCCCGTTTTTTCAAAATAATATTTTGCGCTGTCAACGAGCTCTTTTATGCAAAAAGCCTTGTTTATCGGCATGATTTGCGTGCGTAAAGAGTCGAATGGCGCATGTAGGCTGATTGACAGCGTCACCTTGTGACCGCTCAGGGCGAACTCCCTCACCCTGTTTGCAAGCCCGGATGTGGAAAGCGAAATGTTGCGCTCGCTGATCTTCAACCCTTCCTTGCTCACCTTATCCAAAAAGCAAAGTACGTTGTCGTAGTTGTCAAATGGTTCGCCGCTTCCCATGAGCACGAGATTTGTGATCTTCCTCGACTTTGCCGTTCCGCCCTCATAGCGGTTGACCGCGACCACCTGTCCGAGCAATTGCCCCACGCTCAGGTTCGCCTTGAGCCCGTCGAGGCCGCTCGCGCAAAAAGTGCATCCCATTCTGCAGCCTATCTGCGTTGAAAGGCACAGCGTATCGCCGTAGTCGTGAGGAATAAATACGCCTTCTATCAAGTCGTCGCCCGTCCTGAACAAAAACTTTTCCGCGCCGCTCTTGCCCTTGAAAGTCTTTAGCACGCTCACGGGATTTGCGACATAATTTTGCTTGAGAAACTCCCTCAGCTCCTTTTTCAGCGAGGTCATCTCGTCAAAATCTTTGCCGTCCCATAAAAAATCGTAGAGCTGTTTTGCGGCGTACTTGGGGTAGCCTGTCAAAATCTCTTCCAACTCCTCAACGGATCTTCCCAAAAGCGCGTCCATATCACTTGCTCCTTTCAAACAGCGCGAGATAAAACCCGTCGAAGCCGTCCGTCGGCATAATTTGCGTCCCTCGCCCGTCCGCGACAGCCTTGACGGCGGGAAGCGTCAAAGGAATGTGCTTCAGTCCCAACTGCTCGACAAACTCCGCGTTGCTTCCGTTCTCGTCAAAAAACATCGTACAGGTGGAAAAAAGCAACCTGCCTTGAGTTTTGACGTACTTCACAGCCTGAGTAAGTATGCTCATTTGCAATTTTTTGAGCGCGGCAATGTCCTCCTCGCCCCTTGACAAGAACACATCGGGATGCTTTTTGTATGTTCCGAAACATGAGCAGGGCGCGTCCACGATCACGACGTCGAACGCCGCCTTCCATTTGGGATTGTAAACAGTCGCGTCCCAAAGCATGCTCGAGACGTTTTTTGCGCCCATACGCTTGATATATGAGTCGACAAGTCGCACGCGCTTGGGATTTACGTCGCACGCGAGCACTTCTTTTGCCTTTTCGGCGGCAAGCACGCTCTTTCCTCCGGGCGCGGCGCAAAGATCGAGCACGCTGTCCCCCGCGCCAAGCCCTATCGCGTTCACGGCGAGTATGCTCGAGGGGGACTGAAAAGTGATATTTCCTTCTCTGAACATATCTTTTACTGTGTCGGACATCTTTACGAAAAGCCCACCAACGGGAGATTCTTCAAACTCCTCGCCGGCATTTTTGAGACGGGACTTCACCTTGTCCGAAGAATATCGCGCGTTGACCCTTATATGCTCCCTCTCGTCTCCTCTATTTGAAAAGATATCCTGAGCAAATTCGGGATACTCCGCCTTCACCCTGTCAAAAAACCACTTTGGAAGGGACAGCTCCTCGTTTGGAGCGAAATTCTTTGGATATTCGCCGCTTGCGACCTTCTTCAAAATGGCGTTCACAAAGCCCGCGCTCGCTGCTTTCCCGCGAGATTTGACGGCTTCCACGCACTCGCTGACTATCGCGTACTTTGGCACGTTATCCAACCAAATGAGGCAATAAACCCCGATTTTCAGCAAGATAAACACCGTGTTTTGCGGTTTGCGTTCCACAAGCGAGTTTATTATCTTTTCGATTTTTATATTGTTTTCCAAAACCCCCAAAGTTATCTTTGCGGTCATGTCGGCAAGGGGGCGTCCCCTCATAGCTTCGTCGGAAAACTCGTGCTCCTTGAAAACCTTTTCAAGTATGTCGAGCGATCTCAATATATATCTTCTCATTTGAGCACGCTCCCGACTTTCAAACTTCTGCCCTTCAAAAAGTCAACGTCGCTCATCCGCTTCGCGCCCTCGAGTTGAATTTGAGCAAGCCTCATAAAGCCGTCCTTTATCTTCACGATCAAGCCGCCTTTGACGTCCGCATTGCAAATTTCGCCCGCGACGAAGGTCTTTTTTTCGTCAAACTCAACTTTTTGCACCTTGAAAACCTTGAGCAGTTTGTCATCTATGTGAGTGAAAGCCGACGGCCAGTCCGTCATGCCTCTCACAAAACAGTCGAGCTCGAAAAACGTCCTGTCGAAGTTGATGAGCCCGTCCTCTTTTTTTATCATCGTCGTGTGCGTCGCAAGATTTGCATCTTGCGAAACAAATTTTGCCTTTCCGCTCTCAATGAGCTCAACCGCCTCGACGATTGCCTCTCCTCCGAGATCTGCGAGCTTCAAAAAGAGGGAGGACGCCGTGTCGTCGGGGGAAATTTTGACGCGCTTTTGAAGCAAAATATCCCCCGCGTCAACTTCCTTCACCGTGCGCATTATTGTCACTCCGCTTTCCTCTTCTCCGCTTAAGATCGCCCACTGTATGGGAGACGCGCCCCTGAACTTTGGAAGCAAGGACGCATGCACGTTGAGGACGCCGTACTTTGGAATGCTCAAAAACTTCTCGCTGAGGATCTGCCCAAACGCCGCCGTCACGACAAGATCGGGCTTCAAGGCGGAAATGACGTCCAACCCCTCACTTGACACCTTGTCAAATTGAAGGACGTCGATGGATAGCTCGAGCGCCTTTTGCTTGAGAGGAGAAAATTTGACGCCGTAGCCCCTGCCGACCTGCTTGTCCAAGCCCGTCACGACGTGGCTCACGGGATAGACCTCGTTCAATTTTTCAAGCACTATTGCGGAAAAATCCGGCGTGCCCATAAAGATTATGTTCAAAATGCTCTCCACTTGCGCTGATCGCCGCGCATATAATAGAATAACTACTTCTCTTCGACGAAGTTTGTCGCCTTTTGAGTGTAGATGACGCCGTCAAGATGATCCATTTCGTGCAAGAACGCGCGGGCGGTGAACCCCTTGACTTTGAATTTGACTTCCTCGCCGAACCTGTCCTTTGCAAGGACGGTTATCTTCATCGGTCTCGTCACGTTGCCGTATCTCTTTGGCACGGACAGACACCCCTCGAGTCCCGTTTGCTCCCCCGACGAGGATTTGAGCACTGGATTGATGAGTTCGAAAAACCCGTCCTCCGTGTCGATGACGCAAACTCTCTTCAAAACCGCCACTTGCGGAGCGGCAAGCCCCGCGCCGTTTGCCGCCTTGACCGTGTCCTTGAGATCGTCAAGCAGCGTCCAAAGCCTCTCGTCAAAGACCTCAACCTCACGGCACTTCTTGTTGAGAAGCGGATCGGGCACTGTCAAAATGTTTCTTATTGCCATATTTGTCCTCTATTTGCAACACGAATTGTGTTTTTGCTATTGCAACACACTTCGTGCTTTATTTTTCATATTTCGTTATTTTTATCTATTTACTGACAAATTTACAGTTATACTTTTATCTCAACCCCGCACGGCACACAAATCGTGTTTTCAGCGCGATGTTATATGAGGCTCTGCGGGTTTATCTCGACGAACACGCTTCCTTTTTTGGGACGGCATGCGTCCGTGATCTTATATAGATCCGATATCGTCAGCCCGAATTGTTCGGGGGTGAGGCGCATCATCACCTGATAGCGTGTGAGCCCGTTCATCCTCGTGACGGGCGAGCGGGCGGCTCCGAGATTCACAAATTTGCCTATGTTTTTTTCAAGCTCGCGAACGCGCCTATAAATCTCTCTCACAGCGTCGACCGCGTCCTGT
>CANQAA010000046.1 GCA_947589395.1 uncultured Clostridia bacterium | reverse complement strand
TCCTCCAGCTCGTCGTGCTCCACGCCGAAGGACAGCGTGTATTCGCCAAGCATGCTCAGCGTCTTCAGCGCGCCCTCCGCAAAGCCTTTTGCCGTTGAAAGCGAGTATACTGTGGGCAATTCCAGCACCATATCCGCGCCCGCTTCCATTGCCCACGCCGCGCGCTGCTCGCGACTTGCGACTGCGATATCGCCGTGTTGAGTGAAGGAGCCGCTCATCACGACCACCAGCGCGTTTGCCTGTGTTTCGCGTTTGGCAGTTTTGAGCTGCTTGAGATGTCCGTTGTGGAAAGGATTATATTCCGCTATTACCGCCGTAATTTTCAAAATACGCCCTCATTTTGTTGATTTTTGCCGTCAATGTAATTATAATTATATATTGTTTCAAACAAAAAATCAATCACTATATGTGACGCAGGAGAATTTATGACACAATTTGTTGAAGATTTGATGGCAAGAGCAGGCAAACTGGGCAAGACTATCGCGCTTGCGGAGGGCTTTGACGCACGCGCCGCAAAGGCAGCGGAGATACTCACCAAAAAGGGAGTGTGCAAAGTCGTGCTTATCGGCAACGAAGCGGAGGCAAAAAAACAGTTTGCGGACGTGGACTTCACGGGCGTGACATTTGACGATCCCAAGACAAGCGCTCACACCAAGCATTATGCAGAGGTGCTGTACGAGCTGCGCAAGGCAAAGGGCATGACCCCCGAACAGGCGGAGGCGCTTGTTGAGTCCAACAATATGTTCTACGCCTGCGTGGCGCTCAAGTGCGGCGACGTGGACGGCGTCGTTGGCGGCGCGGTGTTCAGCTCCGCAGACGTCAGTCGCGCGGCGTTTCAGATAATTAAGGCGGCTCCCGGCATAACTTCGGTGTCGTCCTGCTTCATAATGGTGCCGCCTGCCGAGTTCAAATACAAAAAGTATCCCGCGTACATCTTTGCGGACTGCGCGGTCATCCCGTATCCAACGGACGATCAGCTTGCGGACATCGCGGTGGCGGCAGCGGACAGCGCAAAAAAGATATGCGGGCTCGAGCCAAAGGTCGCGATGCTCTCATTCTCGACGAAGGGCAGCGCAAAGCACGAGGCCATCGACAAGGTGAGAAACGCCTACGAAAAGGTCAAGGCGGCTCATCCCGAGATAGATATCGACGGCGAACTTCAGCTCGACGCCTCTTTGGTCGACAGCGTAGCTTCCCAAAAAGCGCCCGGCAGCCCCGTCGCGGGACAGGCAAACGTGCTCGTGTTCCCCAACCTCGACGCGGGAAACATCGGCTACAAGCTCGCTCAGCGCTTTGGCAATTGCATGGCGATAGGCCCGATCATGCAGGGGCTTGCGCTTCCCGTGAACGATTTGAGTCGCGGTTGCGTCGCGGAGGATATTGCGGCGGTCGCGGCGATCACGGCGCTTCAGACTGCGAAATAACAAAATTGAAAGCGGTCAAATAAAATTATATATCAACGAAATTAAAGGAGCAGACATGAAAATTCTCGTTATCAATGCCGGCAGTTCATCACTCAAGTATCAGCTCATCGACATGAGCGACGAATCCCTCATTTTGAAGGGACTTTGCGAGCGCATCACCATGCAGGGCGGCGAGCTCACCCAAAAGACGGCGGACGGCAGAGTGCTGAACGTCAAACATGACATGAAAAACCACACCGAAGCCATCGAGCTCGTGCTCAAGGCTATGGTCGACAAAAAGTACGGCGGCATCAAGGACGTGTCCGAGATCGCGGCGGTCGGACATCGCGTGTTGCACAGCGCGGAGGCGTTTCACGATTCCGTCCTGATCGACGACGAGGTGTTGAAAATTTGCGAGAGCAACATTGAACTCGGCCCCCTTCACATGCCCGCAAACATCGCGTGCGTGAAGAGTTGCTTGGAGGTCATGCCAAATGTGCCTATGGTCGCCGTCTTTGACACGACTTTTCACAGCACCATGCCTCCGAAAGCGTATATGTACGGCATAGACTATAGCGCGTACGAGCGCTTCAAAGTGCGCAGATACGGCTTTCACGGCACTTCGCACAAGTTCGTGAGCGAAGAGACCATCAAATTGTTGGGCTTGAAAAAGAGCAGGATCATCGTCTGCCACTTGGGCAACGGCTCGTCGATCTCGGCGGTCAAGGATGGCAAGTGCGTGGACACGTCGATGGGATTCACGCCTCTTGAAGGGCTCGTCATGGGCACGAGAAGCGGCGATATAGATCCTGCGGCGGTCGAATATATCCGCAAAAAGCTGAATATGACTCCCGAAGAGGTCGTGAATTATCTCAACAAAAAGTGCGGAATGTTCGGGGTGAGCGAGCTCAGCTCCGACATGCGCGATCTCGAAGCCGCGATAAAGGCGGGCAACAAAAAAGCGGAACTTGCGGTAGAAGTCGCAGCCTATCGCATCAAAAAGTACATCGGCTCGTACGCCGCAGTGCTCAACGGCGTGGACGCCATCGTTTTCACGGGCGGGATAGGCGAGCACAGCGCCTATATGCGCAGGCTTGTGATGAGCGATATGGAGTATCTCGGCGTGAAATTCGACGAGGAGCGCAACCAAAACTTCAAGGACGGCGTGGGCTTTATCAGCGCCGACGACAGCGAGGTCAAAGTCCTCATTTTGCCCACCAACGAGGAGCTCTCCATCGCGAGGGAAACGAAGAGGCTCGTGCAAGAATAAATTCGCAATTTGTCGCTCAACTTTGAAAAAGCGTTTGACAAGTTCGCATTTATTATATATACTTAGAAAGCTATGTGTTAAAACAGGCGGTCAATTATCAGAAGGCGGAGGTTAATATAGTATGGCAGTCCCAAAAAATAAAGTGTCCAAGTCAAAGACAAATTCCCGTTTCGCAAACTGGAAACTCAAGACTCCCGGTCTTGTGGAGTGCCCTCAGTGCCATGAGCTCATCAAGAGCCATCAGGTTTGCCCCAAGTGCGGCTACTATAATGGCGAGCTCGTCGTAGAGCACAAAAACGAGGACTAAAATTTCAAAAGAGTGCGTCGTCACTCTTTTTATGAGGTGAATATGAAAGTTATTTTGGACGCAATGGGCGGGGATCTCGCGCCGAAATCGACCGTCGAGGGCGCGCTCGAGGCGCTTGAAGAGGACAAAGACCTGCAAGTCGCGCTCGTAGGAAGAGAGGAGGACATCAAGTCCGCACTTTCGGGCAAAACTTATGACGCTTCCCGTCTCGAGATCGTCAACGCGAACGGGGTCATCTCAAACGACGACGCTCCCACGCTTGCGATAAGGCACAAAAAGGACAGTTCCCTCATCAAGGGGTTCGATATGCTGCTCGAAGGCAGTGGCGACGCGTTTGTCAGCGCGGGCTCGACGGGCGCAGTGCTCGCGGGCGCGTTCACAAAACTCGGACGCATCAAAGGCGTCTCCCGTCCGGCGCTCGCTCCCGTGCTTCCCACGATAACGGACAGGGGCGTCATTTTGTGCGATTGCGGCGCAAACGTGGACTGCAAAGCGGAAAACATCCTGCACTTCGCCCTCATGGGCACGGTGTACGCAAAGTATATGCTTAAAGCCGAAAACCCGACGGTCGGGCTTCTCAACAACGGAGTTGAAGAAAAGAAGGGAAACGCGCTCGCAAAAGAGGCGTACGAGCTTTTGAAAAACTCCAAATCCATCAACTTCAAGGGCAACTGTGAGGCAAGGGACATTTTGAGCGGGGAGTTCGACGTCGTGGTGTGCGACGGCTTTGACGGAAACATCGCGCTCAAATCCACCGAAGGCGCGGCGTCCCTCATCTTGAAACTCCTGAAGAACGGGGTGAAAAGTCACGGGCTAAGAGGCTTGCTCGGAGCTTTGCTGCTCAAGCCCGTTTTCAAGGAGCTGAAGGGCAAAGTGGATTATAACTCCAAAGGCGGTGCATGCTTCTTGGGCGTGAACGGCGTGGTCGTCAAGTCTCACGGCGCGTCAAAACCCTCCTCGATAAAGGCGAGTCTCTTGCAGGCAAAGGAGCTTGCAAGTCAAAATATTTGCGAGAAGATAGCCTTAGGCATAAGCGAGCTCACGGCTAAGAGCGAAGAGGCATAGACGCCTCAAAAATGGAAAAATTTTGATCGAAGTATTCCAAAAATCCTCATTTTTTGAAATACATTGCAAAAAATATGAATGAGACGACCGTAAAGATCATCGAAAACAAAATAGGGTATACGTTCAAAAACAAAGCTCTCGTCGAGAGGGCTTTCACGCATAGTTCCGCCTCGAGCGAAGCGGACAAAAACTATGAGTCTCTGGAATTTTTGGGGGACAGCATCCTCGACTTTGTCGTGGCAAAGCGGCTTCTCATTGAAAATCCCAACGCGCACGAGGGGGCGCTCACCCAGCGCAGAGCGGAGATCGTGTCAAAAGAGCCTCTCGAGAACGCGATAAGGGCGCTTGACGTCGCAAAGTATCTGATAGTCGGCAAGGGCGAGAGCGTGGAGCACATCACCGAGCACACGAAGGTCATGTCAAACCTCTTCGAGTCAATAGTGGGCGCGATATATCTCGACAGCGCAAAGATCGAGGAGGCGGAAAAGTTCGTTCTGTTTGCGCTCAAGGGCCATTTCAACGGCGACGCAAAGCACAATTTCGAAAAGGATTTCAAGTCCGAACTCAACGAATTTGCCTCAAAATACCGCGTTAAAGTGGAATATACGCTTGTCGAGCAGGACGGCAAACCGCACGACCCGACCTTCACCGTAGACGTGCTGATAGACGGCGTTACGGCGGGCAGAGGCAAGGGCAAGAGCAAAAAAATCGCGGAGCAAGAAGCGGCAAAGATCGCCCTTCGCCACATCGACCTCAACTGAGAATTTGCGATAGATTTTGAATGGGCGAAGAGTTTGTGCGTCAATAGCAAAAGTTTATATTTATGGCAAGATCATATAAAAATCCCCGCCGGGTTGGGCGGGAATTTTTCAATTATATCGCGATATTTCATTTACGCCGTGTGATATTTGTTCGTTCTGTAGAGCAGTCCGTAGACTATGGAGCTTATCGGGATGTTGAGGAGCAAGACTGCGGGCAGGACGATCGAGCAAAGGATGAGGTCGATGTCGTTCACGCTTGCGCCGAGCGCGAAGAATCCTATCAATATGCACACGACAGTCAGCTCAATGAACATCATACTTCGGTTGAGAATGGACAACTTGAAGTTGAAGTTCGCTCTCACGCGTTTTTGCGGATTTGCAAGGTAGACGATAGTCGGTATCAGGCAGATCGCAACGCCCACGCACAGGACGGGCAGGAAGTATTTGTAGCTCACGCGATCGGCAAGCGACAGCCACATCACGGCGACTTCGAGCACATAGAGCGCGAGAATGATGAGGAACGTGTCGCGGTTGAGCCTGTTGGAATGCACGAATTTGAAGGTGTAGTATTCCGACGAATTGCTCTTTGCGTACGGGCGGATCTTGTAGCCCTTTGCGTACAGGCGGCGCTTGATGTCGCCTTCGGAACTTTGCTGTTCGGGTTGAGAATTCGCTTGCTCGGGCTGTTCGCTGATCTCGTAGAAGAAGTTGCGATAGTTGACGTCCTGCTGCTCGTAGTCAAAGGTCCTTCTGTTGTTCACGGCGTACGGCCCTTCGTTTTGAGGCTCGGGCTCCTGAACGGGTTCTTGAATCGATTCTTGAACCGGTTCGGGCGCAGGTTCTTCCGCCTGCTCAGGCTCGTTCACGACGTCGGCGGTAGCTGCCGCTTCATGCTGACTGTCCATCTCCGCCTCTATCTCGTCGAGGCGTTTGAAGAGATCGTACATCGTACGTCCGCTGTTTGTGTCCTCAACGCGCCTTTCGGGCTCGTCTTCGACCAGCATATTGTTTGAAATTTCCGCAATGTCGTCAGATGTTCGACGGAGCAGTTCTTGCTTTTCCTTTTCAAGCGCGACGACTTTTTGTTCGAGCTCGGATCTTTCAAGTTCGGACTGGCGTTTTTGCGCCGTAGCTTGCGCTCTCAACTCCTCGAGTTCTTTTGAAAACTCGCTCTGTTTTTCGAGCTGTTCGCCGCGCTCCTTTTCAAACGCGGCTCTCTCGTCTTCAAGCGCTTTGCGCTCGGCTTCGAGAGCTTCGCTCGAGCTCACGAGATCTGCAAGGCGAGAGGCGATGTTGTCGCGCTCGTCCTCCGTCTTTTGAAGTTTTTCCTTGATCTCGGCGATCTGTTCGTCTCTGATCCTTATTTCCTCGTCACTGAAGCGCTTGACGCTTGTGCGATCGAACGCGCGCTGCGCTTCGAGGTCGGCAAGCTGAGATTTGAGGCTCAAAACGTCTTCGTCTCTGCCGCTCAAAAGTTCCTCCTGACGGCGAATGAGCTCGTCCTGCTCGGCGATCTTGTCCTCTTTTTCCTTCACGAGAGCGGTCTTTTCGGCAAGTTTTGCCTCGCCTTCCTCAACGAGGGACTGTTGCTCTTTGAAGCGCTCCTCCTGTTCCTTCAAAAGTTTTTCCTGACGGCGGAGCAGTTCGGAATTGTCGACGGGCGGATTGTTTTTGAGCTCTTCGGCTTGCTCGGCGCTTATTTCGTTGCCGTACATGTCGAAATATGTTCTTCTCTCGACGGGTCTTTCGACTTCGACGATCCTCTCGACCTCGACGGGCTTTTCAACCTCGATCACGCGCTCGACGGGCTTTTCAACCTCGATCACGCGCTCGACGGGCTTTTCGACGATCTTTTCCACCTCGACGATCTTGTCCTTGTAGACGACCTTAGTCTCGCCGCCTTCGCGCTTTGAATAAGGACGAAGCTCGGACGCGTCAAAGGGAATGGGGTTTGTGAAGTCAAACTCCTTTGAAGAGACGAGTTTGTCGAGAATGGTGCGCGAATATTCGTACTCGCTCTTTTCCTTGTTGAGGTAGTTACGCCCCTCGAACGTCAGGGTATAGTATCTCCTTTGGCCGCCTCCCGTGTCGTCGGGACTGCCGTCGTAGGAGGAGATGAGCCCTTGCTTTTCGAGGCGCTTCAATTGGTTGTAGAGAGTCGCCTGTTTCAAGGCGTACTGCCCGGTGGACCTGTCCTCGATCTCCTTCAGAATTTCGTAGCCGTACCTGTCGGAGTTGACGAGACAGCCGAGAATGATGGTCGTCACGTTGCCTCGTATCAGGTCGCTGTTTACAGATGAAATATCCATAGTAATCTCCTGTTTACAATTTTAGCAAACCGTTATAGATAAGTCAATATCTTATAATACTTATTTCCGATTTTTCGCCGTTTTTTACAAACTTCGCGCGAACTTCGCGCAAATGCGGGGCGTCAGTCGTCGTCTCTCAGTTTCACGGCTTTTGCGGCGATCTTTCTGTGATCCTCTTCGATCGCTGCATAGTGCTTCTTCGTGGTGTTGACGTCGCGATGTCCCAAGACGTCCGCGACCATATATATGTCGCCCGTCGCCCTATAGAGGTTCGTGCCGAAGGTGCTGCGCAGTTTGTGAGGGGAGATGCGCTTTAGCGGCGCCACCTCGAGAGCGTACTTTTTCACGAGATTTTCGACCGCCCTCACGGAGATCCTGTTGACTTGCAGGGACAAAAACAACGCGTCCTTGTCCTCGACGCGGAGCTTTTCGCACCTGTCCACCAAATTTTTCCTCTCCGTGTCGATATATTCGAGTAGCGCCCGCCTCACTTCCTCGCCAAAGTAGAGGATGGCCCTGTTGCCGCCCTTTCTCGTGACGGTGAAGGCGTTGGTTTCAAAGTCTATGTCCGTCAAATTCAACCCCACGCACTCGCTCACTCGAATGCCCGTGCCAAGAAGAAGCGTCAAAATGGCGACGTCTCTTACGCGCGTGTTGCGCTGTATCTTTTGCTGATGCTCGCTCATGCCCGCGCCCGTCTCGGCGGCGTCGAGAATGCGCTCGACCTCGCGATGCTCAAGGCGGATTATGTCCTTTTCATGCAACTTGGGCATTGTGAGCTTTGCCGCGATGTTGACTTGAATGCGATCGTGATTGAAAAAGTATTTGAAAAACGTCCTCACGGTCGAGATCTTGCGCGCCTTGCCTTTTTCGTTGTTGGAATATTCCTTGCCGTCGAAAGTGTAGAGCGTGAGATATTCGAGATACGACTCGAGGTTCAGAAGCGTCACCTTGTCGAGGTCGCTCACGACAAAATCGTAGACGCTCTTGTAGCCCCTGAAAGCCCTAACGTTTTTTAGCAGATAGTCGAAAAATATGCGAAGATCGTAGGCGTAGTTGAGCCTTGTGAGCGTGGTCGTCGTGGGCTCAATGCCCACAAAAAACTCCTCGCAAAACTCAGGGAGTTGGTCGCGGAGTTCGCGCAGCCTAACGAGATTGTTTTTGTCGCGTTCGTTGAAATAGTTTCCCATAAACACCTCGATATAATGTTAGCAAACTCTTCGCAAAATGTCAATGAAAATACGGCTGAAATCTCAAATAATCCTGCAAAGCAGGATTAAATTTCAAAAATGCGTGAGATTTTACGCATAATTGTCATGGGTCTATCTCGTCCTTGAGCTTTTTTAGTATCTTGCTCTCGATGCGGCTCACCTGCACTTGGCTCACCCCAAGCTCCATTGCCACCTCGTTTTGGGTGAGGTCGCGAAAGTAGCGCAAAATGATTATCTTTTTTTCGCGCTCCGGGAGGGTGTTGATGCTGTCCTTCAAAATCATTTCGTCCAGATTCTCGTCGGGGGAGGAGTCGCCCTGAATCCTGTCTCCGAGCGGCGCGCTGTCGTCGTCGCCGAGCGTGTCCGAGAGGGAGACGAGATAGTGCGAGGAGTCCATCGCGAACACTATGTCCTGCGCGTCCACGCCGAAGTGGCTCGCAAGCTCGTCGACGGTAGGCTCGCTTTCGCCGGATTTGTTCTTTTCGTCGACGTATCTTGAGATCTTGCACGCGAGCGTCTTTGCCCAGCGGGAGACCTTGAGCGCCCCGTCGTCTCTCAAAAACCTCTTTATTTCGCCGCTTATCATCGGCACGGCGTAGGTCGAAAAGCGCACTCCAAAGCTCTCGTCGAAGTTCGAGACGGCTTTCAAAAACCCCATCGCGCCGAGCTGCATCAGGTCGTCGTACTCCAGCCTCCCCTTGAAGCGCTTGACGATGGATTTGATGAGGGGGATATTTTCAGAGATGAGTTTGCCTTTTGCGTCACCGTCGCCGGATTTTGCGAGCTGAATGAGAGCTAAGGTTTCTTCATGACTTAGCATAGATCACCTTTTTCATGGTCACCGTCGTGCCCTCGCCCAAGTTTGACGTTACGCTCAGGCTGTCCATGAACGTCTCCATGATCGTGAAGCCCATGCCGCTTCGCTCCTCGTCCGGGCGTGTGGTGAAAAAGGGCTCGCGCGCCGCTTTCACGTCGCAAATGCCTTTGCCCTCGTCTTTTACGGTCACGGTGAGAGCGCCCTCGTCGTCGTCGATCTCGCAATGCAAAAAGATCTTGCCTATGTCGTCGTAAGCGTGTACGATGGCGTTGGTCACCGCCTCGCTGACGGCGGTCTTGACGTCGTTTATCTGTTCGACGGTGGGGGACAGGGGAAGGGCAAACGCCGCGACCGCGCTCCTCGCAAACGCCTCGTTGACGCCGATAGCCGGGATTGTCATATCAAAATAGTTTTTCATATCGCTCCTAATTTTTTTTGGGGATAAAGGAATAGACGCCGCTCGTTTTGAAGACCTTGTCCACTTGCGGCGGGATGTTTTTGAGAAGAAGCTCGGCCCTTGAGGCCCTCAGCTTTTTGTATCTTCCGAGCAAAAGCCCAAGCCCGGTGCTGTCAACAAACGACACGCCTTGCATGTCGAGCGTCATTGTGCGAAAGTTCTTTTTTGCAATGAGAGCGTCAAGCTCGTCTCTCAAAGACCTCGCCGCAAACTCGTCTATTTCGCCCGCGAGCCGCACCTCGACGTCGTCGCCGCAATATTTGAAATTAAGGCTCATATCGACCTCCTCGCCAAAGCATAAACCGTGTTAAGAGGCGGATTATCGCCGCTTTTGCCGTAAATTGGGGGAATTGACGTTTGTTTGTCAAAAATTTCTCAAAATCTCATAAAAAAATATTTGACAATGCGCGGATTTTATAGTATAGTGTACAAGTCGTCAGCAGACGGTGCTGCGGGGTGTAGCGCAGTTTGGTAGCGCATCTGCTTTGGGAGCAGAGGGTCGGGAGTTCGAATCTCTTCACCCCGACCA